>NZ_JAFAUS010000539.1 GCF_019243155.1 Mycobacterium sp. | reverse complement strand
TGACGTGGTCCACCATGCAGGCCAGCTGCCACACCTTCGGCCACATCCGCTCGACCTCGAGCGCGGCGAAGGCGGGGGAGTAGTAGCGCTCGGCCGGAATTAGGGTCGGGCTTTCCGGCGGGGCGCCGATCGCGTCCTCCTGGACGTGCGAGCGAGTGCGGGCCGGATTGCCCGCGGCCACATTCATGGCGCGCTTAGCGCGCTCCGCGGAGCAGCCGGCCGGGGCGGGCTCCGGTGTCGACATCGTGGCGGCGGGTCACCGTCCCGCTGACGACGGTCGCCGCGTAGCCGCTCGCCCCTTGCAGGATCCGGTTGCCGCCGGCCGGTAGGTCCCAAGCCATCGCCGCCGGGTGCAGCGTCAACGCGTCCATGTCGATCACGTTGATGTCGGCCTTCTTGCCGCGTTCGATGGTGCCGCGGTCGGTCAGGCCGAACAGGTGGGCGGTGTCGCCGGACTGCTTGCGGATCACGTATTCCAGCGACAGCTTCTCGCCCCGCTGCCGGTCGCGCGCCCAGTGTGTCAGCAGGAACGTGGGATATGAAGCGTCACAGATCATTCCGCAGTGCGCGCCGCCGTCGGACAGCCCCAGCACGCCCGCGGGGTGCAGCATCATCTCGCGGATCGCGTCGTGGTTGCCGTCGGCGTAGTTGAACAGCGGGAGCATCAGCATGGCGCTCGCGTTCCGCTCGAGCATGAGGTCGTAGAGGGTGGACAGCGGGTCCTCACCGCGTGCCTTGGCGATGGCGGCGACGGTGCGGTCGGCGGTGGGCTCGTAGTCGGGCGGATCACCGAGTGCGTACAGCCGCTTCAGCGAGTGCTGCACCAAGGCGAACATCCCGTCGAACAGCAGGGTCGGGTCGGCGGGCAGGTCCTCGTCGGACAGGATCGCGGCCTTCACAGCGGGATCGGCCAGGCGCTGCGCGAGCTCTTCGCGGCTGCACTCGGCGGCCAACCGGCGGTAGGTGGGCCGATGGCTGAATCCGTGGTGCCCCTGGAACCCGATCATCATGCCGAACGGCCGGGCCGCGACCTGCGGGTACAACCGGCTGCCCGCCGCATGCGCGTCCGCCGAGAGGTCCAGCATTTCGCGCCACAGGTTCGGGTCGGCGTCCACCTGGATCATCGCGAACGACACCGGCCGGTCGATCTCGCCGCTCAACCGCCGCATCCACTCCAGCTCCTTCTTGGGAGCGACGATGTCCTCGCCCGCCGATCCCTGCGGCGCCAGCTCGAAGACCGCCTGACCGCCCGCGGCCATCGCGCGGCCGAGACCGAACAGCTCGTCCTCGGCAGCGAAGGTGCCGGGCACGGGTTCGCCGTCCATCGCGCGGTGTCCCATGGTTCGAGAAGTGGAGAATCCCAGTGCGCCGGCTTCGATCGCCTCGGTGACCAAACGGCCCATCGCCTCGATGTCCTCGGGCGTGGCCGGCTCGTTGCGCGCGCCCCGCTCACCCATCGCGTAGGCGCGGATCGCGCCGTGGGCGACCTGGCTGCCCACATCGATCGAGAACTTCTGCTTGCCGATGGCGTCGAGGTATTCGGGGTAGGTCTCCCAACCCCAGGTGATGCCTTCGGTCAGCGCGGTGCCCGGAATGTCCTCCACACCCTCCATCAGTTCGATCAGCCATTTCTCGGTGCCCGGGCGGACCGGGGCGAAGCCGACGCCGCAGTTGCCGGTCACCACCGTGGTGACGCCGTGTCCGCTCGACGGCTCGAGCAACCCGTCCCAGCTCACCTGGCCGTCGTAGTGGGTGTGGATGTCGACGAAGCCGGGTGCGACGACATGCCCTGTCGCATCAATGGTTTCGGCCGCGTCACCATTCATCTCCGAGCTGCCCGCATCGCGGCGGACGATGTCGACGATCCTGCCGTCCTTGATGCCGATGTCCGCGCGGTAGCGCTCCGCGCCGGTGCCGTCGACGACCGTGCCGCCGGTGATTTTCAGGTCGAACATGACGTTCCTCCTCGGCGCAGTGGCCTGCTGACGCGAGACGTTAAGGATTATTACGCTACTCCGCGTAGCGTATGTGTTGACGGTATGCGCCAGGACCGGGCGAGTCAATGAGTTGGCCGCGCGGACCTACGCGTAAGTCAGAGCGAACTCTTCAGCGCCGCGACGGTTTCCAGGTCGTCCAGCGCTTCAACGCCGCGCCGCAGACCTTCCATCGCGATCCCTTCGGCCTGCATCCCGCCCATTCCGGCGGTGATCAGCGGCGCGACGTATCCGTACAACGCGCCTTGCCGGAAGCGCAGCCACAGGTCGTCGCGGTCCAGTTCGGGGCCGTCCGCCGCGGCCAGGGCGCGCCGGTAGTCGTCGAGAAGATCGCGTTGGGTGGCGCGACGGTCTTCCGGCGTCAGGCTGGTGATCAGCGTGTAGGCGAGTTCGCGAGCGGGGTGACCGCGCCGCACCGCCTGCCAGTCCAGCAGTCCGGCTTTGCCGCCGTAGAAGTACATGTTTCCGGGGTGCGCGTCGCCGTGCATGACCGTGTGTGGGGGAGTGTCGATCAGCGCGGCGACGGCGCGGTAGTTGTCGGCGATGAACCGGCCGTTCTCCACGGGGATGGTGGTGCGCTCGGCGAGGCGCTTGATCGAGGCGTTCATCAGCGAGCCGGTCAGTAAGGAGGTGACATCGCCTGACGGGGTGTAGAGCCAGCTCAGCGGGCCGCGTCCGTTGCGCGGCAGCCGGTCCCAGAAAGTGGCATGCAGTTCGGCGAGCAATTCGACGATGAGGCTGGCCTGGTCGGGGGACAGGGGGTGCAAGGTGTCGGGGAATTCGCACTCCTCGGCGGGCAGGTCCTCCAGCACCAGCAGGTACCGGCCGGTCCAACCGTCGAATGCCGCGCCGTAGGCATACGGGACGCCGATGACCTGCGGCGCGAGCTGGGTGTAGAAGCGCACCTCGGTGGCGCCGAGCCGGCCGAGCTCACCCATCAATCGGGTGGCGGCGGTCTTCGCTCCGATCTTGACGAACACCGAGTCGGGCACTTCGTTCCCGGTCAGCACCAGCCGGGCCCGCGACGACGTTCCCGCGTCGCTGCCCAGGACGCGGACCGATCGGACAGTGGTGCCCATGACCTTGGACAGCACCGACGCGTCGACGTCTTCGACCGTGCGGGGCAACCCCAACCGGCGGCCCACCACCGCGTCCGCCGCCACCCGGCCGACGCCGCGGCCCAGGTGACCGGCCAAGCCGATAGCGGAAACAGCTTGTCCCACAACGTTTGTCATATCCGGCCCGCCATGCTTCGCCCATTAGGAAATATCCGAACATCTAGACATCAGACAATATACCGTTATTGTCTGATCTGTGGTACCAGGGCCCGCACCACAAACTGCTCGACGAACTGGCGTTTGTCGGCGACCGCGCGGTACCGCCACGAGGGTGCCAACAAGAACAGCGTCGTCGACTGCAACCACTGGACGACCGAACGGGGATCGAGGTCAGCGTGCAGACGGCCCGCCGTTTTCCACCGATCCAGCAGCGGCCCGTAGTGCCGCAGCTGCAACTCCACGATGGGCTCCGAACCCTTCTCCAGAACAGAGGCCACGGAAGTGCTCTCGGCGAACAGCGCTTCGTTCAACGGGTCGCCGTCCACCGATTCGACGCGAGCCAACACCATCTCCGGCACCGATCGCGCCGGATCGTCGGGGGTGCGCAGCGAGCGGACAAGCTCACCGAGCGCGTTGTCGACGCGCATCAGGATCAGGCCCAGCAGAACGTCGTCGCGGCCGGGAAAGTACCGGTACACCGTGGACCGCGACACCCCGGCTTCGTCGGCCACCTCGCCAACCCGGAACTGGGTGTTGCCGCGGCGCACGATGCAGCGGCCGGCCGCGTCCAGGATGCGTCTGCGCGCTTCCTCGTCGTCGAGGATCGCGCGGTCGTCGCCCCACCGCCGGCTGGGTTCCATGTCGCCGATGTTACGGGATGCGTTGTGCTACTCGATATCTGACGCGCGACGGCAGGAAAAGCGCCCTTTTTCATCGAAACACGTTGCAGGTCAATGCATTACCCGGAAAGGTCAACCATGGGTTACTCCGCTGCCGATGAGTCTTTCACCCACCAGCTCCCGGCAACCTTCGACCAGGTGCACGATCCCGACCCGACATGGTCGGACCGGTGCTACTTCTTCGCGGCGTCGCCGGACGGCACCATGCTGTTGGCCAGCGGTTATGGCAATAACCCCAACACCGGCAGCGGGCTCGGCTACGTCAAGGTCAGCCTCGCCGACGGCCGGCACTGGGATCTGTTGTCCGGCCGTCCGGTGGCCGGTGACGATCGTGGCGACCTGAGCGCTGGACCCATGCGCTGGACCTGCGTGGAGCCGATGAAAAAGTGGCGCCTGGACGTCGCACCCAACAACTCCGGAATCGAGTGGGAACTCTATTACGAACCCACCGCCCCGATGTGGGAGTTGCTGCCCATGAAGGTGAGTGACAAGAGCGGCCGGATGTTGGCCGACATGTACCACATGAAAGAGCCCGGACGCTGGAGCGGCTGGGTTCGGATCGACGGTGAGCGAATCTCCGTCGACGGGTTCCATGGCGGTCGTGACCGCACCTTCGGGGTGCGGGTGTCCGACAAGATCGACTTCTGGCTGTGGCTCGACGCCGGATTCGCCGACCACGCCATCGAGGCATGGGTCATCGAATCATCCGATGGCACAGTCAATTACGTTGATGGCGGCATCACTTACGCGGACGGGTCGTTGTCGAAGCGGTTCGTCAAGATCGAGCACGACGTCGAGTTCGACGGCGACCGCAAGCGTCCTGCGCGCGCGGTGCTGGTGTTCACCGACGAGGACGGGAAGACCCATCGGGTCACCGCCGACTCCCCGCACCAAGACGTCAACGCCTACTACGGGTTACCGATGGCGCACTGCCAGTACGAAGACCTGGGCGACGGCGCCTACTTCATCCATTTCCTTTGGGACAGCGGCAATCCCGAGCAGCTCGCCGAAACCGAAGGCAAGTCCATGGCGCTCGACCAGTTGATGCGGTTCGTGTGCGAGGGCCACACCGGTTGGGGCATCTTCGAATTGCTGCTCGGCGGGCAGGGCTACCAGCGCTACCCCAACTGGACCGCCATGGACATGTCGGCGTTCACGCAGGACAAGACCCCGGTCGAGCGGCTGTCCGCGGACAGCGATGTCGAGGGAGCCCGGCAATGACGCGCGACGCCGAGTTCGAGACGCGGTTGACGGACTGGCTGCGCACCCAGCTACCCGACGTCGACGACGTCCGCACCGAGGGCCTGGACCGGGTGAGCTTCGGGCATTCGGCCGAGATGATGATGCTCGACGTCGTCACCCGATACGGCAATGAGGAGACGCGCCAACCGGTCGTCGTGCGGCTACGCCCCGAGCCGCCCGCGCTGCTCGAGCCCTACGACCTTTCCCGTCAGTTCAGGATTTTGCGTGCCTTGCGCGACACCCCGGTCCGCGTGCCCGACGCGCTGTGGCTCGAGCAAACCGGAGAGGTGCTCGGACAACCGTTCTTCGTGATGGAGCGCGCCGCCGGCGATGTCTACGAAATGCAGGCGCCGGCCGATGTCGACGACGACACCGTGGCGCGGATGTGTCAAAGCCTGGCCGAGCAGATCGCGGCAATCCATTCCGTGGACCTCGCCCAGACCGGCCTCGACACCCTCGATGACGGGAGCGATCACCTGGACCGGGAACTCGAGCATTGGACCGCGGAGATGAACCGGGTCAAGCGCGGTTCCCTGCCCGCCCTCGAGCGGCTGCACCGGGCGCTGCAACGGAGCAGGCCGCAGCCGTGCCCGTCGATCACCCTGGTGCACGGCGACGCCAAACCGGGCAATTTCGCCTTTGCCGGCGGCGAGGTGAGCGCGGTGTTCGACTGGGAGATGACCACCGTCGGCGATCCCCTGACCGACATCGGCTGGCTCGAAATGTTGTGGATGCAGCCCGTCGGCATCAACAGCCACCCCGCGGCCCTGCCGATCGAAGCCCTGCTCGCGCACTACGAGGCGACCAGCGGGATCACGGTCCAGAACCGCGCGTGGTACCGGGCATTCAATGCCTACAAGATGGCCGTCATCTGCCTGATCGGCGCGATGCTCGTCGAGGACGGGCACAGCGACGACCAGAAACTGGTTCTGGCCGCATTCGGCACGGCGATGCTGACCAAAGCCGGGCTTTCCGATCTGGGCATCGACGAACCCCTCGACGACGGCCCGGTGCTGCCGCGCGAGGAACGCGTCCAGCAGATTTTGGCGCAGGCTCCGTGAAACGGGTGTTCGTCACGCGCTGAGGCCCGGTCCCGTCAGGTCGGTCCAGGTCAGGGTGACGTGGGTGCCGTGCGGCGTGCGATCGATGGTCACCTCGTCGGCGAGCGCCTCCATCAGGGGGATGCCGCGCCCCCGCAGCTGCTGCTGAACCGGAAGTTTCGGGCGCCAATGACCCTGATCGTTGACGGTGACCGCAAGCGTGTCCGAATCTCCGTCGTAGGCTGCGCTGACGTCGACCGTTCCACGCTGCGCCGAGCCGCAGTAGGCAAATTCGGCGGCGTTGGCGATCGCTTCGTTCACCGCCAACATGAGGTCGCTGAACCGGTCGGCGCCGAGTGTGAAATGACTTTCGAGCCACACCCCGAACTCGGCCCGGGTGCGGGCGGCGCTGCACGCGTCGGCGGCGACCCGATTCCGCACGAAGCGCGGGCGGTCATCGCTGCTCGATACGGTGTGCGGCTGGTCAGAGCATCCCGGCGCACGGGGCTGCCCTCCCACTTCGTGAACGTTCACTCGCCAGAGATGCTGCTCAGGGCGCCGTCGAGGGTGCTGTAGAGCGACAGCACGGTGTCTATCCCCATGAGTTTGATCGGTCTGCTGGTGGCCGACCCATTGGCGACGACCGCGAACCGGGTGGGCGGCTCGACCTCGGCCTGCGCGGTCACCAGCACGGTCATCCCGGCCGATGCCAGGAAGTTGACCTTCGACAGGTCGACGATCAGTGCCGCAGGACGCGTGGCGCGCGCGGTCTCGATCGCGTCGGCCAGCTGTGGTGAGCTGAGCATGTCCACTTCACCGGAGACGGTGAGCACGACCGCCTGGTCTACTTGATGTTTCCCCACTGCAAAAGGGGTCGGGTCGATCGAATCGCCGAGTTGTTCGCCCATGGTTCATCACTCACATTCGGTCCCACGTGGGACACCGCTAGCTCTCAAACAGCTACTGCCAAGCCCGGGGGCTGTTCATTCAACCCCGCCTATCACGCTTGCCTACGGAGGAGAAACACCCCGTCGATCTGCGCTACTAAGTGCAGATACAGCTGCAAGTCTTTTCTTGATGGTAAGACACGCGGCAAATCATCATCAAAATGCTGAACGAACGTCGGCCCCGCCACGTAGTCCGGGTGTGTGCGACCGTCGCCGCAAAAGTTGCGCATGGCATCGACCCGTGTGTGAATTGCCTGCACCGATTTCGTTCTCAACTTGCCCGGCGTGGCCTGCAAAAATGAGGAAGGACGGCGGCCGTGGAACCCAGTGACAGCGGCGAACAACAAGGCGACAAACCGGCCCAGGCCCAATCCCCGCGGTCGCTCCTGAGCATGCTGACCCGACGGAATGCCTTGCTGGGGATGGGTGCCGTCGCGGGTGTCGCCGCCGTCGATGTGGGCGGGTTCGCCTACGCCGGCGGTTGGCTGCGGCCCGGGGCGCTGACGCCCGGACGATTCGCCGACCGCTTCGAAAGCGTCTACGGCCGCCATGACGGCTTTCGGCGCAACCACGCCAAGGGCCTCAGCGCGGTCGGCACCTTCGCCAGCAACGGGGCAGGGGCTGCGATCTGCCGGGCCGCGGTCTTCCGCCAGGGAAACGTCCCGGTGATCGGCCGGTTCTCCCTGTCCGGCGGGCTGCCCGACCAACCGGACAAGCAGGACACGGTCCGGGGCCTGGGCCTGCTGTTCGACGGCCCAGACGGTGAGCAGTGGCGCACCGCGATGATCAACATCCCGGTCTTCGTTGATAGCACCCCGCAGGGGTTCTACGACCGGATGCTCGCCTCCAAACCCGTGCCCGGCACGGGCAAGCCCGACGCCGCGAAGATGGCCGCGTTCCTCCACGACCATCCCGAGACCGTCGCGGCGATGAAGATCGTCAAGCAGACACCGCCAAGCGCGGGATTCCTCGACAGCGCGTTTCACGGCCTGAATGCCTTTTGGTTCACCAACCACGCCGGTGCGGCGGTCCCGGTGCGCTGGTCCGTCATCGCGCAGACAACGCCGGTCGTTCCCGCCCCGCCGCACGGGAAGGACTACCTGTTCGACGACGTCATCCGCGCGCTGGCACAACGCCCGGCGACTTGGCGTCTGATTCTCACGATCGGTGAACCGGGCGATTCGACCAACGACGCCACCAAACCCTGGCCGCCGTCGCGCCGGACCATCGACGCCGGAACCCTCACCATCACCGCGGTGCAGACGGAGGCGCCCGGCAACGCGCGCGACATCAACTTCGACCCTCTGGTGCTGCCGGACGGCATCACCGCGTCCGATGACCCCTTGCTCGCCGCGCGGTCGGCCGTCTACGCCCGCTCGTTCACCCGCCGCGCCGAAGAGCCGAAGACGGCCAGCGAAGTCGACGTCAGACAGGTACGCCAATGACTCAGAAAATCGCCGCGCCGCGCTTCACGCTGCCGTCTCGACTGCTCCACTGGCTGATGGCGCCCATGGTCATCGCGCAACTGCTCATCGGCGTGACGATGGTCGCCGCGCTGAGCTACTACCCGCTGCTGCTGTCCATCCACCGGCCCCTGGGTGTGCTGATCCTGGTTTTCGCCGTGGTCCGGTTGGCGAATCGGCTGACCCACCGGCCGCCGGCCTTCCTGGCCACGATGAGCCGGATGGAACGCCGGGTTGCGACGTGGTCGGAGTATCTGCTCTACGCCCTGTTGCTGGTGCAGCCACTGACCGGGTGGGCAATGTTGTCGGCGGCGCGATTCCCGATCACCCTGCTCGGTCCGCTTCAGCTTCCCGGCATCGCGCCGCACAACATCGACGTCTTCGCGGTGCTCCGCGAATGCCACGGCGCCTTCGCGTTCCTGCTGTTCCTGACGTTTACCGCCCACGTGTCGGCGGTACTCTTCCACACGCTCGTGCTGCGCGACCGGTTGCTCGATCGCATGGCTCTCTGGCGGACGAAGCCGGCCTCGCCGCAGCGGGACCAAGCTGGGGTCTGACGACCTGACTGCTCGGGCTGTCATCGGCCGAATATGATCGGCACGATTCACGCTTGAGTGCGCGGCCAACGACAGGCGTGTCGAAACCGCACCAGAGACCACGAGGGAGTGGAGAGTTCCATGCCGAACGAGAAGCAAGCGGAACGGATGACCTCGGGCAAGGGCTTCATCGCGGCGCTTGACCAAAGCGGTGGCTCGACTCCGAAGGCGCTGCGCCTTTACGGCATCAAGGACGACGCGTATTCCTCGGATAAGGAAATGTTCGACCTCATCCACGAGATGCGCTCGCGGATCATCACGTCCCCGGTGTTCAGCGGCGACCGGGTGCTGGCCGCGATTCTGTTCGAACAGACCATGGACCGCGACATCGCGGGCAAGCCGTCGACCACCTACCTGTGGGAGACCAAGGGCGTGGTGCCCTTCCTCAAAATCGACAAGGGGCTGGCCGACGCGTCCGACGACGTTCAACTGATGAAGCCGATGCCCGGCCTCGACGAGTTGCTGGAGCGGGCCGTGAGCAAGGGCGTCTTCGGCACGAAGGAACGGTCGGTCATCGGCGGCGCCAACGCCGACGGCATCGCCGCGGTGGTCGCCCAGCAGTTCGAGGTGGCGCATCAGGTGCTTTCGCACGGGCTGGTGCCCATCATCGAGCCCGAGGTCACCATCTCGATCTCCGACAAGGCGAAGGCCGAAGAGATCCTGCGCGACGAGATCACCAAGCAGCTGGAAAACGTGCCGGACGGACAGCGGGCGATGCTCAAGCTGAGCCTGCCCACCGAGGCCAACTTCTACCGTCCGTTGATCGAACACCCGAAAGTCATGCGGGTGGTTGCGCTTTCGGGTGGCTACTCCCGCGAGGAGGCCGACGAGCTGCTGGCGAAGAACACCGGCCTGATCGCGAGCTTCAGCCGTGCGCTGACCGAGGGACTCACGGTCGACCAGTCCGACGAACAGTTCAACGCCACCCTCGATAAGGCGATTCAGTCGATTTACGACGCCTCAATCGCCGGCTGACTAGTAGCGGTGCCGGGCCATCCGCGGTGGGCCCTGACCCGCATCGCCTTCATCGGACACCAACGCGGGCACCATCTCGGATGTGACTAAACCCCCGTCGCGCGTCAATTCGCTTACCACGTCGAAGGATTCGGCGATATTGGCCGGGGTGTCAATGACGATCGTGACCACGGGGACGCGACGGGTCAGCGAAAAGAGCCTGTCCCCGTGGGGCTGATGATCTCCGTGGAAGCCCCACAGACCGCGCAGCACCGTCGCGCCGTCCGGCGTCTTGAGCCGGCGAAGCTGCGCAACAATGGCGCGGTGAATCGGGACACCGTCGTGGCGCGCGGATTCCGAGGTGTAGATCATCAGCTTCTGCCACAGCGGCAGGCCGTGTTCGTCCACGCCGGGCAGGGCGTGCGGCCTTTCCAGTAGTTCGCCGTCGCGCTTGCACACGCGCACCCGCTCGATCGTGAACATGGGCTGGTGCAGCAGGGCGCCGAGCTCCGGAAGGACCCGGCCGATCCGCTCGCCGGACCCGACGGCGATGATCATCATCGGGACGTTGGCATTGCGGCCGAAGAAGTGCGCCCGTTGGCGTACCCCGTGAGCGACGCCGTCCACACCCAAAAGCACAGTGGCGCCGGCAATCCGGCGCCGGTGCAGCAGATCGCAGATCGCGACGTAGGCGGGCGCGCCGTTGACGCGTTCCTTGCGGCCAACGTAAATCGTCAACTTGACGGCTTCGCGCAATTCGTCGGGAAGTTCCGAGGGCACGATGTTGTCCCGCAGCAGCCGGGCGCGCTCCAACGTGACCAGGCCCCGCTGTCTGACGGCCAGCACCGGGTCGATCAGCGCCTCGATCTTCTCTCTGGTGTCGACCGCGACGATCGCCACGGGCGGGTCTTCGGACAACGACAGGGACGCATCGGTTCTCAGGTTGCGACCCGTGCCGAAACCGGCGATACCGCGCAGCACCACGCCAGATGCGACCCGGTGCCGCGCGTACAGACCGAGCAGCGCGTCCGAGACGAAGCCCTCACTCGTCCGTCGGCGCTCGGCCATATACGTTGTGAGTTTCAGACAGTCTTCATCCACCGGCGGCTCCCCAAGCGTTGCTGTGCAGGCTGTTTCAGCGTAGTTGTTCGGTCGGCACCGCGTAGCGGTCCTGGTAGCCGCGCACCCGCTCACGCACCTCACCGGCGTCCAGGCCCGTGTCCGACCAGGTGTAGCGGCTGCGTCCGCCGTCCGACGGATGAGCGGCCAGGAATTCGCGCATCCGTTGCTCGGCCTCGGGCCGCAGCTCCCGGTCCAGCCGTTGGTAGATGTCCTTGATGGTGGTCCACGGGTCGTTCATGAAATCGGTGTACTGCACGTCGATTACGCGGCCGGCGGGCACTGCGCCGCTGTCGCGCAGCGCCATCTCGCGCTCCAGGCCCACGACGACCTCTTCGTATGACTGGGTCGCACACTCGGCGATGCTGGATTCATCGCTGCACATCCGCCGCAGGTGGTCGGTCAGTGCGGCAATCGACGAGATCACATTGAGCGGATCGCGATGGGTCTGCACGATCAACGCATCGGGATACTCGGCCAGCAGCGTGTCCAGTTGCCACAGGTGCGCCGGCGACTTCAGCAACCACTGCCCGGAAACGCCAGACTGCAAGTGCTGCAGAAAGATTCGGTGGAAGCGATATGCACCCGAGTGGTCCGCCTCATACAACAGCCATCGGTAGTAACCCGGCAGGCGGTACTGCACCGAATAGATCATGCTGACGAACTCGGCGGCTGTGATGCGCACGCACTCCTGACCGACGAGGGCGCCCATCGGATGAAATGCCAAGAACCCCGGCATGATCTGTTCGGAAAGCTCGATGCCGGCCTGTGTCTGCGCGATGCGCGGATCGTCGTGGTAGGTGTCCGGCTGCGGCACTGGACAGGGCTCGTCAACCTCCCACGTCAACGGCGCACGCAACTCGGGATCCTGGGCGAGCAGGTCGTAGAGGATCGTGGTCCCGGTGCGGGGTTGGCCGACGATGAAGATCGGCGCCGCGATCGACTCGCCGGCGATGTCGGGATGTTCTTTGCGCCAAGCGATTACGCCGAGCCGATTCTTCAGGGCGCGCATGATGTCGAGGTGAGCGATCTCGACACCGATGGCCGACAACCGCGCGTCGTTGATAAGCCCGTCGGTGAGCCGGTGCAGACCGGGCCGCCACCCTTGCGCGCCGAAGTCGTCGTATCCGGTTTCCTCGCACGCGGCGGCTATCAGCCGGTCCGGGGAGAATCGGTCCTGCAGCGTCATGCCTGCTCCTCACCTTGGTGCACCGACACCGTGACGTCGGGCGGGCTCGGATTGTTTAGCCAGCGCAGGACCACGAACCCGCGGTGTCGCCCACCGGTGTCGAGCCAATGGCCGAGTCCGAAGTCTTTGGCGGAGATCGCGATTCGCACCCGTCCGTCCGCATCGGAACGCACAGCGCGATTCGTCACCGAGCTGTGCCGGGCGCGCGGCTCGAGGCACTCATGCCAGATGGTTTCCAGCGTGACGTTCCAATACCGCGTGTCGGGGGGAGCGATGTCGAGCACCAGGGCCTGGTCGGGGTCGAGCCGAAAGGTCCCCATCATGTAGAGGTTGTCCGGGGTGGTGTCGGCCGCGCCCAGGTCGGCGGCCTGGGCCGTCAACAGGGTGTTGGGTTGCTCGAGGAGTTCCGGCTTGATGGTGCGGTGCAGCGTCGCGAGCTTCATCAGCGACCACGCCATCGCGGTGAACTGATCGGACAGTTGGTCGTCGGTCAGCGGAGTCAACGGCCCGGGTTCCAGCGCCTCGATCCGCAGGGTGGCCAGCTCTTCGCCCGCGCGATCACCGATGTACTCGCGCACCACCACCGACGACGCGTCCTCAGGGATCTTCACCCACTGGCCGCCGGCTCGATCGGACGGTTCGTCCGCCGAGAGCACCAGCGCGAATTCACCTGAGCGGAGGTCCAGGTCGCCGTCGCTGACGTACCCCGCCATGCGTCGCGGGGTGAGCCCGGTGCCGGCGAGGATCTGGAATCCGAGGTAGGAACTCGTGCCCCGCGAACCGCTGATCCGGTACCGCCGGTCGCCGCGGATCATGGCGATGTAGTAGTTGCCGTCGGGATTGGGCCCGCCGACCATCCGGTTCTCCGAACACATATCGAAGAAGGACGGCCGTTCCGGGTCGGACTCCACGGACATCTGCGCGCACAGCGATGACACCCGCGCAATCAGTCGCAGTCCCTCGAGCAGTTCCCGCTCCGACTCGGCATCCTCGGTCACGATCTTGGTGATGTCGGCGAGCATCTGCTGGAAGAACCGCCAGGCGGCGCGCGCTTGCGGGGCGGTGTGATCATTCGACACGCTTTGAGACATAGTCTCATGGTAAGACTATGTCTTACGACTTAGGTACTGTTTTTCGTAATGGGGTGGGACCAATGTCTGCTTCAGCGTCCGCCGCGACGCCACTGGCCGAGCGGAAGCGCACGGCGATGCGTCAGCGCATCGCGGCCGCCGCCGCCGAGCTGGTGGCCAGCCGCGGCTTGGCGGGGGCGACGGTGGAGCGGATCGCCGCCGCGGCCGACATCGGCCGGGCAACCTTCTTCCGCTACTTCAACTCCAAGGAAGACGCCGTTGCCGACGGTATGAACTCCCACTGGTTGAACCGGATCACCGCCGCCCTGGCCGCGCAACCCGCGCGCCTGACCGCCGCCGAGGCGGTCGCCGGCGCCTTCGCCGACCTCGCTCGCGGGTTCGCCGAGATCGAGGACCAGGTTCGTGAATTAGCCACGCTCACAAGGTCATCCGAGACGCTGGACGCGTGGACCCTGCACATCTATGTGCGCTACGAGTTGGCGATCGCCGAGCTCATCGCGCCGCGTATGACCCAGTTGGCCCCGCAGGATCCCAGGCCGCGCCTCATCGGCGCGCTGGCCATGGCGGCCGTGCGGATCGCCCTGGACGACTGGCTCGCCCACGGCGGCTCGCTGCCCGACCGGGTAGGCCAGGGCCTGGCCGCGATCACGATCGCCTGAGGGCCCCGACGATGAGCCGCGTGGTTCGTTCGGCCCGCCGTCGCGAATAGGACTGCGCGCCGGACAGGATTGGGTACACCACGCCGCCGACGATCGCGTCGGCGGCCGATTCGGCGGCAGCCTCGCCGATGCCGTCGGCGAGGAGTCGGGCCCGCACGCTGTCGTGCAGCGGCGCGCTGAATCCGGCGCGCAGTTTGACGGCGGTGTCCTCGTGTTCCATGCAGGCGACCGTCAGGGTTCGCAGCATCGCCGAGCCGCGGGCCGTCGTCAGGCTCGTGACGAGTTTGCCGACCCAGCTCACCAGATCGGCCGCCAGGTCGCCGGTGTGGTTCACCGACGCGAGGAGTTTGTCGGCATCTTCGAGCATGACGTCGGCGACGAGTGCGGGACGCGTGGGCCACCACCGGTAGATGGTCTGCTTGCCGACGCCGGCCCGGGCCGCCACCGCCTCGATCGTCAGGCCGTCGAAGCCCCGCTCGAGGAGCAGTTCCCGCGTGGCGCCTACGATCGCCGTCCGCGACTTCTCGCTGCGCCGCCGCGGGGAACTCTCCGGTGAATTCGCCCGGGTGAGATCGGTTGGCATCTGGTGGTCCTCGCTCCGCAGGGCCCGCTTTACTTATCCTGACTTGCACCGGTAGTCTGCCACAAGACGAGACGGTCCGTCTTGTGAGAGGGAAGGATATCAGTCCGCGACCATGAGCCTGGGACTGACACCCGAGCAGCAAGACCTCAGCGAAGCCGTCGGCCAATTCGCCGGTCGGCACGCGCCGATCGCCGCCACTCGTGACGCCTTCGATGCATTGGCCGCCGGGCAGCTCCCGCAATGGTGGGACGCTCTGGTCGCCAACGGCTTTCATGCGGTTCACCTGCCCGAGGAGCTGGGCGGCCAAGGCGGCCGGCTGATCGATGCGGCGTCGGTGCTGGAGTCGGCGGGCAAAGCGCTGCTGCCCGGCCCGCTGCTGCCGACGGTGACGGCGGGAGCCGTTGCGTTGCTTGCCGATTCGACGCCGGAGGCCGAATCGCTGATCCGTGAGCTCGCCGCCGGTGCACCCGCCGCGGTGGTACTGCCGGACGGCGGGGATATCCGGGCCCGCCGCGACGGCCGGCGCTGGGTGCTGACGGGCACTTCAAAGGTGACCGCGGGCGTCCGCGCGGCACGGGTGATTCTCGTCGCGGCCACCGCCGACGACGAGATCATCTGGGTGCCGGTCGACGTCGAACAGCCAAGTGTCACAGTCGATTCCGTGCCCGGTACCGACCTGGTTGCCGACGTCGGGATCTTGCGGCTCACCGACTACCACGCGGACGGTCTACTCGCCGGAATCGAATCCGAGCGCGCGGTCTGCGTCGCGGTGAGTCTGGTGGCCAGCACGACGGCAGGCATCGCGCAGTGGTGCGTCGACGTGGTCACCGCACACCTACGCACCCGGGAGCAATTCGGCAAGGTGATCGGAACCTTTCAGGCTTTGCAGCACAGTGCGGCGATGCTGTTGGTCAACACCGAGCTGGCCACCGCGGCGGCCTGGGACGCGGTGCGCGCGGTGGACGAATCGCTCGACCAGCACCGGCTGGCCGCGGCCGGGGCCGCGACGATCGCGGTCACGCCGATCCCGGACCTGGTGCTCGACGCGCTGACAATGCTCGGCGCCATCGGCTTCACCTGGGAACATGACGTGCACCTGTACTGGCGGCGGGCCATCAGTCTGGCGGGTTCGATAGGTCCGGCGAATCGCTGGGCGCGCCGGCTGGGCGAGCTCACCTGCGCTCAAACCCGCGACATGGCAGTCAATCTGGGTGACGCGGAATCCGAATTCCGGTCTTGGGTATGCGAGAAGCTCGATGCGGCGCTGCAGCTGGGCAACGACAAGCCCCCACCGCATGGCGATTACGAGGATCAGGCCACCGGGCCGCGGCGCACGTTGATCGCCGACGCCGGCCTGATGGCACCGCACTGGCCCGCACCGTGGGGCGTGGACGCGGGACCGCTCAAACAACTCATCATCGACGAGGAGTTCGCCAAGCGACCGGGGCTGGTCCGGCCATCGTTGAACATCGCCGAGTGGATCCTGCCCTCGGTACTGGCAGCCGCACCAAAAGAACTGCAAGAGCAGCTGATTCCGGCGACGCAGCGTGGCGAGATCTGGTGGTGCCAGCTGTTCAGTGAACCGGGAGCCGGCTCCGACCTCGCGTCGCTGGCCACCCGGGCGACCAAGGTCGACGGCGGCTGGAAGATCAACGGCCACAAGATCTGGACGTCGCTTGCGCAGTACGCCGATCTCGGTGCCCTGCTGGCGCGCACCGACCCCGCAGCCAGCAAGCACCGCGGCATCGGCTATTTCATCCTCGACATGCGATCGCCCGGGGTCCAGATCCAGCCGATCAAGACGGCGACCGGTGAGGCGCACTTCAACGAGGTTTTTCTGAACGACGTATTTATCCCCGACGAGATGCTGCTAGGTGGCCCGACAGACGGCTGGAACTTGGCGATCGCCACCATGGCCGAAGAGCGTTCGGCCATCAGCGGATACGTAAAATTCGATCGGGCGGTGGCGCTGCGCAAGCTCGCGTCCGAACCGGGGCCCGAACGCGACGACGCCCTGCGTGAGCTCGGCGAGCTCGATGCCTACACCAATGCGATCAGGGCGCTCGGGGTGCGGGAAACCATCCGGCTGCTCGACGGCCAGGCGTCCGGTCCGGCGTCGAGCATCGCCAAGGTCGCGATGAACGTGCTGCTGCGCCGCACCTTCGAGGCCACCCTGCGGCTGACCGGACAGACCGCCATGGTCACTGATTCCGAACCCGCGATCGTCCGGCCTTACCTGCACCTGCCGGCCGAACTGATCGGCGGCGGTACCCGCGAGATTCAGCTCAACATCATCGCGCAGATGATCCTCGGATTACCCCGAAAGTAAGGCAACGTCATGGGATTACGCGGAGAGGCGGCGATCGTCGGGTTCGTCGAACTGCCACCGGAGCGGTTGAACAAGGCCTCGCCGGCACCGTTCGTCCTGGAACAGTGGGCCGAACTTTCGGCCGCGGCGCTCGACGACGCCGGACTCCCGGGCGAGGTCGTCAACGGCATCGTCGCGTCACACCTGGCCGAGTCGGAGATCTTCGTGCCCTCCACGATCGCCGAATACCTGGGCGTGGGAGCGCGATTCGCCGAGCACGTGGACCTGGGCGGCGCCAGCGCCGCGGCCATGGTCTGGCGGGCCGCCGCGGCGATCGAACTGGGCATCTGCGACGCGGTCCTGTGCGCGTTGCCCGCCCGCTACATCACGCCATCGTCGAAGAAGAAACCACGATCGATGGTTGACGCGATGTTCTTCGGCTCGTCCAGCAACCAATACGGTTCTCCGCAAGCCGAATTCGAGATTCCGTATGGCAACCTCGGCCAGAACGGACCGTACGGTCAGGTGGCTCAGCGCTATGCGGCCGTGTACGGGTACGACGAGCGTGCGATGGCGAAGATCGTCGTCGATACCCGCGTCAACGCCAACCACACCGACGGCGCGATCTGGAAGGACAAGCCACTCACCGTGGACGACGTCCTGGCCAGCCCGATCATCGCCGACCCGCTGCACATGCTCGAGATAGTGATGCCCTGCGTCGGCGGCGCGGCCGTCGTCGTCGCCAACGCCGACCTCGCCGCCCGGTCCCGCAATCGTCCGGTATGGATCAAGGGATTCGGCGAACACGTCCCGTTCAAGACCCCGACGTACGCCGACGACCTGCTGAACACGCCGATCGCCGCGGCCGCCGACACCGCCTTCGCGATGACCGATCTCACCCGCGAGCAGATGGACATGGTGTCGATCTACGACTGCTACACCATCACCGTGATGCTCTCACTGGAAGACGCGGGCTTCTGCGAGAAGGGCAAGGGCCTGGAGTTCGTCGCCAACCACGACCTGACGTTCCGCGGTGACTTTCCGCTCAACACCGCCGGCGGCCAACTCGGTTTCGGCCAGGCGGGATTGGCCGGCGGGATGCACCACGTGTGCGACGCGACCCGCCAGATCATGGGCCGCGCCGGTGCGGCACAGGTCGCCGACTGCAACCGGGCCTTCGTCTCCGGGAACGGCGGCATCCTGTCCGAGCAGACGACGCTGATCCTGCAGGGGGACTGAGGAGATGAACTTCGATCGGCCGATGCCCGTCAAAACCCCTACCACGGCGCCGTTTTGGGATGCGCTGGCGCAGCACCGCATCGTCATCCAGTATTCGCCGTCGCTGCATGCCTACGTCTTCTATCCGCGGGTGCGCGCGCCGCGGACCCTGGCCGACGATCTTCAGTGGCGGGAGATCTCCGGCATGGGAACGCTGTACTCCTACACCGTGGCCCACCGGCCGGTCAGCCCGCACTTCGCCGACGCCGTACCGCAATTGCTCGCCATCGTCGAATGGGACGAGGGCCCAAGGTTTTCCACCGAGATGGTCAACGTCGAACCGGATGCCCTGCGCGTCGGCATGCGGGTGCGGCCGGTGTTCTTCGACTACCCGGAACACGATGTCACGATGGTGCGTTACGAGCCCGCCGGCTGACGCGCCTTAGTCAGGTCGACGAGCGCACGATGAGGTGCGCGATGTCGGTGAATTCCGGGCTCGGCGGGGCGGGGTGGCCCAACCGCTCGAAGACGGCGGCGATCGCGACGTCGGCGACCGCGCAGGGATTGAATTGCACCGTCGTCAGCGGCGGCGTGCTCACCGTGCCCATCGGGCTCGCATCCACGCCCATCACGGCGAGGTCATCCGGACAGTGCAGCCGCGCCTGATGGATCCCGTACAGAACGAGGCACGCGATCTCGTCGCTCTGGGCGCACACCGCGCTCACGCCGTCGTTTACCCACTTGGTCACCACCTCGGCGGCGTTGTCCAGGGTGACCTCGTCGGCGCGGACGGGCGGCAGGTCGCGCAACCGTGCCGCGCGGGAAACGCCTTCGAACCAGTAGTCGCCCAGGGCGCGCCACCTGGCAATCCCGGTGTAGGCGAACGCGATTCTTCGATGTCCCCGCGAAACGAGGTGTTCGACCCGCATCTCGCCGATCGCCAGGTGAGGGTTTCCGAGCGCGGGTAAGGTGCCGATCTCGATGTGCGGGATGTCCGCGGCCTGCACCGCGCGTAGGGCGGCCCCACTCAGCGGGAAAAGGCTCGTGACGGCGACGGGGTCGAGATTCTCGATCGCATCGACGACGTGTTGGTCGTCTTCGGTCTCGAACACCTGCACCTGAAGCAAACCCTGACGCGTCAGCGCCGTGGTCATCCGGCTGCCGGCCTGCATCGGCATCTCGCCCACCGCGACGTGCGGCACCACGTAGAGCACCACGCCGCTCTTGCCGCGGGCGAGGTTCCGGGCGGCGAGGTTGGGCCGATAGTCCAGCAGTTTCGCCGCCCGGTAGACAGCCTCTCGGGTTTCCGGGGAGATCCGCCGGCCTTCGGCGTTGTTCAGCACGTAGCTCACCGTCGCGGTCGACACGCTGGCCAGTCGGGCGACGTCGGCCGTAGTGGGTCGCGCAGCCTTGTTCGTGCTCAACTCACTGTCACCTTCCGGCCCCGGCCATGCCTCATCGTGGCACGCGCGGCAAACGGCGGCGCGCGATCCCGATGGCTAAGCCGCGATTATGTGGACTATTAGTCTGAGAAGCTGGACCCGATCGAAGCGCTTCAACATGCAACAATCCGTTGACACTGTGACCAACACCATTATCTACTAGTCACTAATCGTCACCCGAGGAGTGCCGCATGGATAAGGACGATCTGATCCTGATCAGCGTGGATGATCACATCGCTGAGCCGGCCGACATGTTCGACGCCCACGTGCCGGAGAAGTACAAACACCTCGCCCCGCGGGTCGTCCTCGAGCCCGACGGCATCCAGCAGTGGTACTACGGCGACATCCGCGGAAGAAACATGGGCCTCAACGCCGTCGCCGGTAAGCCCCGCGAGATGTACAACATCGACGCCTCCCGCTACGACGAGATGCGGCCGGGCTGCTTCAACGTCGACGAGCGGGTCCGCGACATGAACGCCGGCGGCCAGCTCGCCGGCCTGAACTTCCCCAACTTCACCGGTTTCTCGGGCCAGGTCCTCAATCAGGGACCCGACCGTGACGTCAACCTGATGATGATCAAGGCCTACAACGATTGGCACGTCGACGAGTGGTGCGCGGCCTACCCGGGCCGGTTCATCCCCTGCGGCATCCTGCCGCTGTTTGACGTGGCCGAGGCGGCGGAGGAAGTCAAACGTCTGGCCGACAAGGGTTGTCACGCGGTGACGTTCTCGGAGAACCCGGAAGCGTTGGAAATGCCCAGCATTCACACCAGATACTGGTACCCGTTGTTCGAGGCCGTGTGCGAGAACAAGACCGTGCTGTGCACGCACGTCGGGTCGGCGTCGCGATCGCCCCAGGTGTCGACGGACGCGCCGCCCAGCGTGCAGATGACCGCGTCGTCGATGATGAGCATGTTCACCTTCACCGAGTTGATCTGGGCCGAGTTCTGGGCGGATTTTCCGCAACTCAAGTTCTCCCTCACCGAGGGCGACGTCGGGTGGATTCCGTACTTCCTGTGGCGCGCCGAGCATGTCTACAACCGCCATTCGGGGTGGACGCTGGCGAAATTCCCGCCGGGCTACAGCGGACCCACCGACGTGTTCAGGCGCCACTTCTACACCTGTTTCATCAGCGACAAGGTCGGTGTGCGCAACATGGACTGGTTCAACGAGGACATGCTGTGCTGGGAATCCGATTTCCCCCACTCCGACAGCAACTGGCCGTTCGCACCCGAGGACATCATCGCGACGATGGGCCACCTGGACGACGCGGTGATCAACAAGATCACCCACGAGAATGCCATGGCCGCATACTCATTCGATCCGTTCCGGCACGTTCCCAAGGAGCACGCCCGAGCGGGCCACCTGCGCGGCCAGGCCACCGATGTGGACGTGGTCACGCACGTCGGTCGGCAGGCGAGCCAGCGCGACCGTGACGCGTGGACGCGGATGACGCAATTCGCCCTGCAGGCGCAGGGCACCGCGACGCCGGTGACAGCGGACGCAACTGGTATCGCTAGCCGCGCCACCACCCTGGGCAACTGAACGTGGAGGACCGGGCGCCGTTCGCGGACTGGCGCGTCCTCGAGCTGTCGAACGGAATCGCGACGTCCTACTGCGCCAAGATGTTCGTCGACGCGGGTGCCGACGTGGTGAAACGCGAAGCCGCGCAGGGCGATCTGATGCGCGGCTGGTCGGCCGGCGGCGCAGCCGGGGCGCTGTTCGGTTATCTCGCCGCCGGCAAGAGGTCGGTGAACGATCCGGCGGCGGACGCGGCGCTGCTGGCCGGCGCGGACGTCGTGGTCACCGACCTGACCGACGGGTGGACCCTCGAACGGATCCTCGCTCACACCTCGCCCGCGGCGGTGGTGGTGGCAGTGACGCCGTTCGGTACGACGGGGCCCTACGTCGAGAACCAGATCGTCGCAAACGAATTCATCCTGCAGGCGCTGTGTGGATCGACCGGCGGCCGGGGCTGGCCGGGTGACGAGCCGGTACAGGCGGGTGGGCGGCTCGGCGAGTGGCTGGCGGGCACGTTCGCCGCGGCGGTCGGTGCGGCGTCGGCCAGGCATGCCGCCCTGACCGGTCGCGGCGAGGTCATCGATGTCTCGACCTACGAGGCGATGGCGATTGCGATGGGCGGGTTGTCCGCGATGTCGGCCAGCGTCTTGGGCGCGGATTCGCTTCTGTACCAACGCAGTCTGGAGTTGCCGTCGATTGTCACCACGGCCGACGGCCTGGTCGGGTTCTGCACCATCACGGCCCAACAGTTCCAGGATTTCCTGGTGATGATCGAGCGTGCGGATCTCGTCGACGACGCCGACCTGGCCTCGTTCGCCGGGCGGGCCGAGCGCCGCGGCGAGTTCCTCGGCATGGTCACCCGGTGGACCGAGACCCGAACCACCCAGGAGATTGTCGACATCGCGGAGGGCTTCCGAATCCCGGTGGCCCCCATCGCGACTCCCGAAATGCTCCCCAAGGTGGACCACTTTGTCGAACGCGGGGTGTTCGTCGAATCGGAAGCCGGGGTGCTACAGCCCAGGGTGCCATATCGCAGCGACGCGATACCGACCAGGACACCCGGGCGCGCCCCGGCGCTCGGTGCCGACAACGCACGGGTGCACTGGCCGGCGCGCCCCGCATCGGAACAGCGTGGCCAACCAGATGCACTTCCGTTGTCCGACATCCGGATCATCGATTTCACCGCCTTCTGGGCCGGGCCGGTCGCGACGCAAATTCTCGGTGCCCTGGGCGCGGACGTCATCAAGGTCGAAGGAGTTCGGCGGCCCGACGGAATGCGATTTGCGGGAGGACGGCCGCCCACCTGGGAGCAGTGGTGGGAGTGGGGCCCGGTCTTCCTGTGCAGCAACAACAACAAGCGCGGAGTCAGCGTCGACCTCGGTACCGATCCCGGGCGCGCCATCGCGCTGGAACTCATCGCGGCGAGCGATCTGGTCATCGAGAACTTCTCGCCGCGCGTGATGGCGAACTTCGGGCTGCAGTGGGACGCGGTGAACGCGGCCAATCCGCGGGCCGTCATGGTGCGAATGCCGGCGTTCGGCCTCGATGGACCGTGGCGTGATCGCGTCGGCTTCGCGCAGACGATGGAGCAGGCGACGGGCATGGCGTGGATGACCGGCCACGCCGACGGTCCACCGGTGATCCCGCGCGGGGTGTGCGACCCGATAGCCGGGCTGCACGCCGCCTTCGCGGCCATCGCCGCGTTGGTGATCCGGGACCGGACCGGGTCCGGCATGCACGTCGAGTCGACCATGGTCGAGGCCGCGCTGAACGTCGCCGCCGAGATGCTGGTGGAGTACTCGCGCAACCGAATTCAGCTGCGCAGGCAGGGAAACCGCGGCCGGGGCGCCAGCCCTCAGGGTGTCTACCGGTGCCGTGGCGACGACGAGTGGGTCGCGCTGGCCGCGCTGGACGATCCCGCCCGCGCCTCGTTGGCCCGGCTGCTCAACCAGCCCGAGTTGCCCAATGCCGACTGGCGCGAGCGCGCGGACGACATCGACAAGTTGATCTCCGACTGGGCGGGCCGGCGGTCCGCAGTCGATGCGGTCGACACGTTACGTGCCGCCGGTGTGGCGGCGGCGCGGGTCGCCGCGGCCGCGGAGTTGCTCACCGACCCGCAGCTGCACGCCCGTGGCTTCTGGGAAACCGTCGACCATCCCGTCGCAGGGTCTTTCCTATGCACCGGAATGCCTTTCGCGTTCCTGGGCAAGCCGCGGCGCTGGATTCGCCGGGTGCCGCCGTTGTACGGCCAGCACACCACCGAGGTGCTGGCGGACGTGTTGGGGCACGACGAGCGAGACCTGGCCCAGTTGCGGCAGTCGGGAACCATCAGCACCCGGCCGGCAGGCTTATGAAATGGCGGTCACCCTGTGCGTGCCACCGCGCGCGGGCGAACTGTATGCGCCGGTGCGCTTTTTGGTGCGCCAGGACTCGGTGGTGATGGAGTTGACCGCCCGCCACCGCATTACCAGCGTCGAATGGGATGACAGCGAACGCGCGGTGGCGATGGTCGTCGAGATCACCGACCCGCAGACGGCGCGGCCGGTCGACGTGCGGATCGATGTGGTGGAGGCCGGCGCTGCGCGCGCCGATCCCCGGACTCGGATGATCGGAACCGTCACGCGTGACGGGCGCCAATTCGACGTTGTCGGAACCTATCTGGGAGTCGTCGCGGATGAGAACTAGAGCTGCAATCGTCGGAGTGCACAACACCCGGCAAGGCCGCCGCCTGGACGGCGAAACGTCACGGAGCCTGGCACTGCAGGCCATTCGGGGCGCGCTCGACGACGCCGGCCTGAGCCTTGAGGACGTGGACGGGATCAGCGCGGGACCGTTGTCTACCGCGCTCATCTACGACCTGCGGATCGGTCCGGCCTGGCAGGGGCTCGGCTTCGGGGTCGGGATGATCACCGAGGCGGCCACCGCCATCGAACACGGCATGGCGGATGTGGTGGTGCTGGTCGCGGCCCAGGCCGGCGAGTACCGGGATCACGAGGCCACCGCGCCATGGACGCGGCCCGAGAACGAATTCGTCGCGCCATGGGGCATGTTCA
>NZ_JAFAUS010000424.1 GCF_019243155.1 Mycobacterium sp. | reverse complement strand
GAAGACTGTGACTCCGAAGCATCTGCCGACAGTCCGGAGCCGGAGTCGCCGCTGGGAAAGCACGATCACGCTGCGACGCTCGATTCGGCAGCCGAGTATCGCCTCGGGACACATGCCCCCACAGGGTAGCCACACGTTCGTGGATCGTATTCAACAACCGTAGCGCCGGGTCCACGCCCACCATCCTCGCTCCGCAAAACGCCGGCGGCACACCCTCAAGTCGCCGAATCAGCTAAGCGATCACGTAACCCGAGGCCTCCTCGACGGAGAGGAGACCTACCGTCGGCGCAGGACGCGAACCTCTGCTGTGCGAACGGATTCGCCGCCGCGGGACGCGCTCGAGCACTGGGCTGACGTCCCACGGCGGGATGGTGTTTCCCCGATTGCCTACTTGGTTGAGGCGAGCGAGAGCGTCACCGGCCGAGCGGTGGCTCGAGGCTGCGCGACGGTACGAAGCTTCGGCGCAATCGTGGAACGACGATCGGACCTGATGGCGAACGCGAGCACGCTGACGATGACGGCGACAATGGCGCTGGACAGGATCGCGTTGAGGACCAACAAGCTGGTCATCTCTTTCTCCGTTCTGCAGGGGGATGCTGGAGTCGAAGAATCGCGCCTGGCGGGCGGTGTGAAAAGCAACCCCAGGGTCACGCGCTCACACCTCGGCGCTCGCGTCCACCACCCCACGCCGAGGTGTCCGGCTGTTGTTTACGCCGCCGTAAAGCTCGTTAGCAACCGTGACTGCGCGCCGCGGTCCCGGCTGAGCTGCCGATTGATGATCCCGACCTCCTGCACGATCCCACCGCGGACCTTGAGCAGGCCGTTGCTGAACCGGCCGGGAACCACGTACCAGTCGTTGCGCCCGATGTGGAGTCGCTTGCCAAGATGCAGCCGCCGGCGGGCGGCGGCCAGGCGACTGCCCGGGTGCACACCGTTGAGCCCGTAGTACGGGTTGGCCGTGAGCAGGAGGATGACGCGGCCATTCACGCCGCGTCGCAGCCCCGGCCGCAGATGGCGCTTGAGCTTCGCTGATGGGTATCCGGCGCGAATGCCCCAACCGAACAGGCAGAAGTTGTCCATGTTGTTGTACGTGACGCCGAACCGCGGCAGCGCCTGGCGCGCGTGGGCCCGTGTGAAGCCCAGTTTCAGCGGCCCGAGCGCGAGGCGGTGAAGTCGGCCACTCGGCTTCGGGCAGCCCTGCGTGCCCGGGGTCGGGGGCAGGCCGCCGATCCCATGCGGGGGCAGGCCACCGATCCCGCGCGATGAAAGCCAGTTGACGACATAGTCGACCCAGTCGGGCAGCGAGCGATGGACCATGAACAGGTGGGCGGTGTTGGGCAGCATCAGCTGGGTGACGTCGCAGCCGCAATGCGCCTTGTAGTACTGGTAGTCGGCGTCGGCGTCCGTCGGCGGATCGGTGGTGTCGTGGTCCCCCGAGGTGAGCAGTACCGGGGTTGACGGACCGATCATCGCGATGTTGGCGTCGTTCTGTGCGTACATCGCGCCGAGATCGGCGATTTCGCCGAACGGCGAGTCTAAAAACGGTGGCGTGCAGGCGATGTTGGTCACGTACTGCACGATGCCTGGCGGGTAGGTATTGAAGTCCAGGCAATTCTGCGTGGTCTGGAAGAACTCGAAGTAGTCCGGGTGGCTCGGGTCGGGGGTGAAACCGCCGCCGGACGAGCTCCCCGGGGCGCTGGACGAACCGGAGATGTCGGCCTGGATCATCGCCGCGACATCGTGATACTGGCCGGGATACCCCGCCACGATCCAGCCGCCGGCGCTGTGGCCGATGATCACCACTGTCGGGTTCTTCGTGTCTCCGGGCGTCGTTCCGCCGGCGCAGTCACCCGACGAGGTGACCCCGTAGCCACCGGTCTTCACATCGCTGACGACGTCGTGCAGCATCGCGCGATGGGCTGCCGTCGTGAGCGTGTAGCCACCGCCCGGGTGATCGAAGTAGTTGCTCTTCGCGTAGCCCAGCCGGTCGTAGGAGAAGACCACATACCCGGCGCTGGCGAGCGCTCTGGCCACCGACCAAGTCGAGGAGAAATCCCAGTTCTCCGTCGAGGACGCGATCCCGTGCACCAGCACAATAGCCGGCGTGAACGAGCTCACCGGACCGTCCGTGAACCGCTGCCCATAGAGCAGGCTCTGCCCGCCCTGAGGGTTCGTCACCGGCAGGCAAACGGACGCGACCTGCATCTGATTATCGAACACCATGCTCGGCGCGTCCGGCGGCCCCGTAACCGGCAACGTGAACGCGCGCGCCGACGATGCCGCGAGCCCGCTCAGCACCACAGCGGCCAAAGCCAGGGCAGGGTACCCGCGGACCCGCGAGAGTGTTGATCCGCGCCGCGACATCGCTCTCCCGCTCATGCTCGCACAGCCGCATAGGCGATGCGCCGGTCAGCAGCCGTCGACGCCGCAGGCCACGGGTCAAGACGCGAGGGGTTTCGAACCGCGTTACAGCACCTCGAGCAGCCGCTTCGCGCATCGGCGCCGGATCCGCCGAGCTCGATCGCGCCACCGCTATGTCGCCAACGATCGCACTATGCGGTCACCCACCGCTGCGTCGTTGGCCAGGTGGTTGAGCGCGGGACGGCGAGAGCTACGCGATCATCGGAAGCGGCGTTAGCTTCCGCGGCTCACGGGCCCGGCAGTAGGCGGCCAGCTCCGCATAGACGGGGTCGCCGCAAACGCGCCGGAGCTCGGCCTCCATGGTCACGTACACGGGTTGATCGGCGCTGAACGTCTCCGGATGCTCGGTGCACCACCAGTCAAGAATTCCCTCGCCGCCCCAATCGGCCGTTCGGCATGCACGCACCTTGATCGTCTTGGTCTCGTGGTCGCTATCGAAGTACAGCGGGACCTGCCAGCAGATCCGCGGCTTCCAGTCCATCGGGTTCTCGCCGCGGCGCAACGCCGCGACGTGTAGCGCGCAGCCAGCGCCCCCCGGATGGTCGATCCGGTTGTGGAAGATGCACGCGCCGCGGTACAGGCGGGTGTGGACGCTATCGCGCTTGAATCGTGCCTTGCCCCAAGGGTCCCGGCCGCCTCGCTGAAGCGCCACCCGCCGGTTCTGCCAGTCCTCGTCGGTCAGCTCCTTGATGCGTCCGCGGATCTTCTTGAGATCTTCGCGGCCGGCCGCGTCGCCGCGGCCCGTGTAGACCTCGACGCCCTCGACACAGCAACCGCGGGCGGTGTGCTGCAGCAGGACGTCCGGGCATCCGCGTCCCCAGATGCACTGGTAATTGGACACCATGAACGTCAGGTCGAACTCCCAGCTCCACCCGTCGACATCCCGGAACGTGACCGTCTCGCGCGTGAGCATCAGGGCCTTTCTCTTTCCATGACCCGCACTGACGACGCGACAATACCGTCGGCCGAGCCCGCGGGCCCGTCAGCGAACGCGACCATCCTGTCACCGCCGACGACCAGCAGCCCTGGTCCCGCTGCCGCTGCTCTTGCTCCGGCTACCGCCGCTCCCGCTGCTCTTGCTCCGAGAACCGCCGCCCCCACTGGTCTTGCTCCGGCTACCGCCACCCCCCCTGCTCTTGCTCCGAGAACCCCCGCCCCCAC
>NZ_JAFAUS010000416.1 GCF_019243155.1 Mycobacterium sp. | reverse complement strand
CTAAAAGTGCGCAATTGCTTACGTCACACCGGGCGCCGGTCCACTCGTTCAGCAAAAACTCGCGCGGAGTTAAAGCGGCCCCGTCGCGGCTGTACCCGGCCAAGCGCCTCTCAGCAACCTTCCTTCTACCCCTATCGCCGCAGCTAGAAGCGCTGACGGCGCCTTTTAGCGGCCGGGTCGCGGCGGCGGCTTGCCAACGGCAGGACCCCAAACGTTTCCCAACCGTTTACGTCGAGGCCGCGCAACCACCGAGCGGCAGAATGGGAGTTCCCCTAGCATCGCGCTATCCGCGCGGATGAACCGTTGGGGATGCCCGGCGGCCAGAAATGCCCCTCATCATGGGGAAAGGAGTGGCGTCGGTGACCACAAGCCACCACATTGTCGGCCTGGCCGCGCGCGCCTGACCCGCCTGACGCCCATTGTTGAGAGGAAGAGGATGTTCTTAATCCGCCTTGCGAACGGTGAAGAGGTCCAGGCGAGCGAAGGCGACGAGCTCGAAATCAACCAACAGACCGGCGTCCTCTCGGTTTCCCGCGTCGACGGCTTTGAGGAAATCACGACTCACTACTCGCCGATGGCCTGGTTGTCGGTAACGCATCGGAAAAAAGGAGTCGGGGTTAGGCCCTCGCTAATTTCGTCGACGCGCTGAGCTCGCATTGTGCGCACAGCAAATTAACAGTAATTTCACACCAAACTCACGCCGATTCTGAGTGCTTTTTAGCGCCCGTTTTGTCCGACCTACGACGCCGTGACCAGCGATTTCTCGTAAGTACCGCCCCTCTTTGAGTGCCCTGACACGCCGGAACTATTCGAGTGGCGGTTTGACAGTCGCAAGGATAAATTTTCCACGGTTGTCGGGATGTTCGTGGTTGCCCCGCTTGCGGACGGTGCTTCCCCTGATCACCGCGCAAAGAGACGGAGGCATCGATGCTCGTAGAGTTCTGGCACAACTTCACCCACAACCTGTTCAAGCCGCTCCTGCTGTTCTTTTACTTCGGGTTCCTGATCCCAATCCTGAAGGTGCGGTTCGAATTCCCTTACGTCATCTATCAGGGTCTGACCATGTACCTGCTGCTGGCCATCGGCTGGCACGGGGGCGAGGAGCTCGCCAAGGTCAGCGCCTCCAGTGTCGGGGTCATCGTGGGGTTCATGGTGCTGGGCTTCGCCCTGAACTGCGTGATCGGTGCCTTGGCTTACTTTGCGCTGGGTCGGCTGAAATCACTTCGAAAAGTCGACCGCGCGACAATCGCCGGATATTACGGCTCGGATTCGGCGGGAACTTTCGCCACCTGCGTGGCCGTCCTGACCGCCGTCAATATCGCTTTCAATGCGTACATGCCCGTGATGCTGGCGGTCATGGAGATTCCGGGCTGCCTGGTGGCCTTGTATTTCGTCGCCCGGCTGCGCCACCGGGGACTGGACTCCGCGGGGTACATGCCCGACGAGCCCGGCTACACCGCACCCGTGAAAGTCGCGGTCGGTCCGGGCACCGCCGCCCGGCCACCACACGGCCAGAGCCTGGAGAGCCAAGAGGCGGGCATCGAGCAGGAGCTGGAGCTCTCGATGGAGAAGCTTGAGCATCCGGACTGGGAACCCGCCCCGCCCGCGCCTCGGGGCAAGAAGGTGCCCATATTCTCCCGGGAACTCTTCCAGGAGGTCTTCCTCAACCCCGGACTGGTCCTGCTGATGGGCGGCATCATCATCGGTCTCGTCAGTGGTCTGCAGGGACAGAAGGTCGTCGCGGACGACGACAAATTCTTCGTGCTGGCCTTCCAGGGCGTCCTGTGTCTGTTCCTGCTCGAGATGGGGATGACCGCGTCACGCAAGCTGAAGGACCTGCGGGACGCCGGCTTCGGTTTCATCGTCTTCGGCCTGGTGGCGCCGAATGTGTTTGCGACACTGGGCATCGTCGTCGCCTGCACCTACGCGTCCCTGACCCACACTGACTTCAAGACGGGGACCTACGTTCTGTTTGCCGTCCTGTGCGGGGCGGCGTCCTACATCGCCGTGCCGGCGGTCCAACGCCTGGCGATTCCCGAAGCGAGCCCAACACTGCCGCTGGCTGCGTCACTGGGCCTGACTTTCTCATACAACGTCACCATCGGAATCCCGCTCTATATTGAGATCGCCCGCGTCTTCGAGCGTTTGTACGGGGTTTGACCGTCTGAGAATGCGGTCAGCTCAACAGGTTCCGCACAACCCCGTCGGCCAGTAACCGCCCGCGCGGGGTGAGTACGAGCCGGTCGCCGTCGGACATTAGCAAGCCGTCGTTCACAGCGCCGTCGGCCCGTTGACGTTCGTCGGCACTCAGCACGCTGAGCGGAAGCCCTTGCCGCAAGCGGGTTTTCAGCAGCACGTCTTCGGTATGCAATGCGCCGGCGTCGAGTTGCTCGAATCCGGCCACCGGTAGCCTGGCTTCGGCCAGCATCTCGGCATAGGTGTTTGGATGCTTGACATTCCACCAGCGCGTCGTCCCGACGTATCCGTGGGCGCCGGGCCCGGCGCCCCACCACTGGCCACCGTCCCAGTAGCCGAGGTTGTGCCGGCATTCACCGCCAGGGCGAGACCAGTTGGAGACTTCGTACCAAGTCATTCCGGCCTCGGACAGCCGCGCATCGACCAACTCGTAGCGATGCGCCAGGACGTCGTCGTCGGGGGCGGCCAGCTCCCCGCGGCGAACCCGCCGGCCCAGCGCGGTGCCTTCCTCGACGACCAGGGCATAGGCAGAGACATGGTCGACGCCGGTCTCGATCGCCGTGTCGACCGAACGCAGCAAATCCTCATCGGACTCCCCCGGCGTGCCGTAGATGAGGTCGAGGCTGACGTGTTCGAATCCCTCGGCGAGGGCCTCGCGCGCCGCGGCCGCCGACCGGTTCGGGGTGTGAATGCGATCCAGGACGCCCAACACCCGCGGTGACAGGGACTGCATGCCCAGCGACACTCGCGTGAAGCCGGCCGCCCGGGTGGCCGCGAAGAAGTCCGGCCATGCCGACTCCGGGTTTGCCTCGGTGGTGATCTCCGCGTCCGGCGCCAGGGAAAAGTGCTCGCGCACCATGTCCAGCAACGTGACCATGCGCGCAGGGCCCAGCAGCGAGGGAGTCCCGCCACCGACGAAAACCGTGTTCACGGTGGGAGCGTTCAGGCGCGCGGCGGCCAGTTCCAGCTCCGATCGCAGCGCCTCCAGCCAGGCGTCAGGGTTGACGCCACCGAGCTCGGCCGGGGTGTAGGTATTGAAATCGCAATAGCCGCAACGGGTTATGCAGAACGGCACGTGCAGGTAGATCCCGAACGGTCGTCCGGCAATCGCCTGCAATTCCGGCAGATCAGCCGTTTTCTCGTTTAGGGCCATGCCAAATGATCCCACGCCAGGCGACCGGCGCCGGAGCCGTCGGCTCGTGAAAGCGCGACGCAATCCCGGCGCGTACTCTCAGTTCTTTTTTAGGTTGACCATGCAGGAACACCCAGGCTCCGCTCGTAGTTTTAATCACCATGAGTCCAGATTTGACCTGCTTGCACGGCCCGTCTGCATCCATGGCACAATGGGCAGCGTGACTGTCGCCCAGCCCACCGATACTGCCCTCGTGGTGCGGCGACACATCGATCTCAAGCGCGTCTGCAGCTGTATCTGTCTGCCTTGATGACGTAGACCCAGCCCACCTGAATTTCCAGCTGGCCGACGGTTCTGCGGCGCCCCAGAATGTCGGCGTCTTGTGCTGTTCCCGCTGGAGATTTCCCCCAAAAGGAGACCTCCGATGACCACAGCCCGTCCCGCGAAAGCCCGTAACGAGGGCCAGTGGGCACTGGGGGATCGTGAGCCGCTCAACCCGAACGAAGAGATGAAGCAGGCCGGTGCCCCGCTGGACGTGCGGGAGCGTATCGAGAACATCTACGCCAAAAACGGCTTCGACAGCATCGACAAAAGCGACCTACGCGGACGTTTCCGCTGGTGGGGTTTGTACACCCAGCGTGAGCAGGGGTACGACGGCAGCTGGACCGGCGACGAGAACACCGACAAGATCGAAGCCAGGTACTTCATGATGCGGGTGCGCTGCGACGGCGGCGCGATTTCCGCCGCGGCACTGCGCACGCTCGGCGAGATCTCGACCGAGTTCGCACGCGACACCGCTGACATCTCCGATCGCGAGAACATCCAGTACCACTGGATCGAGGTCGAAAACGTCCCCGAGATCTGGCGCCGGCTCGACGCCGTCGGCCTGCAGACCGCCGAGGCCTGCGGAGACTGCCCCCGTGTGATCCTGGGCTCACCGCTGGCCGGCGAATCCCTCGACGAGGTGTTGGATCCGACCTGGGCAATCGACGAGATTGTGCGCCGCTACATCGGCAAACCCGACTTCGCCGACCTGCCGCGCAAGTACAAGACCGCCATCTCCGGTCTGCAGGATGTCGTGCACGAGGTCAACGACATCGCCTTCATCGGCGTCAACCACCCAGAGCACGGACCTGGCCTGGACCTTTGGGTCGGCGGCGGCCTGTCGACCAATCCGATGCTGGGCCAGCGGGTCGGCGCCTGGATTCCGCTGCAGGAGGTGCCTGAGGTCTGGGCGGCCGTGACCTCGGTGTTCCGTGACTACGGTTACCGCCGGCTGCGGGCCAAGGCGCGGTTGAAGTTCCTGGTCAAGGACTGGGGTATCGAAAAATTCCGTGAAGTCGTCGAACGGGAGTACCTCAAGCGTCCGCTGATCGACGGCCCCGCCCCCGAGCCGGTGATTCACCCGATCGATCACGTCGGTGTACAGAAGCTGAAGAACGGACTCAACGCCGTCGGGGCCGCGCCGATCGCAGGGCGGGTGTCGGGCACCATCCTGTCGGCGGTCGCGGAGCTGGCCGAGGGAGCCGGCTCGGACCGCATCCGGTTCACCCCGTATCAGAAGCTGGTCATCCTGGACATTCCGGACGACAAGGTCGACGAGGTGGTCGCCGGGCTCGATGCGTTGGGCCTGCAGTCACATCCGTCGTCGTGGCGCCGCAACCTGATGGCGTGCAGCGGAATTGAATTCTGCAAATTGTCCTTCGCCGAAACGCGGGTTCGAGCACAGAGTTTGGTGCCCGAGCTGGAGCGCCGACTGGCCGATATCAACGACGGACTCGACGTACCGATCACCGTCAACATCAATGGCTGTCCCAATTCATGTGCGCGAATTCAGGTCGCCGACATCGGGTTCAAGGGTCAGATGGTCGACGACGGGCACGGCGGTTCTGTCGAAGGTTTCCAAGTGCACCTGGGGGGAAGCCTGGGCCTGGACAGCGGATTTGGTCGAAAACTGCGCCAGCACAAGGTCACTAGCGACGAGCTGGGCGACTACATCGATCGAGTTGCGCGGAACTTTTTGAAATATCGGAACGCGGGTGAGCGTTTTGCGCAGTGGGCTATGAGAGCGGACGAGGACGATTTGCGATGAGTGAACGAACTACGAGACTTTCCGAAGACGAACTGCGTCAAGTGGCCGCGCGTGGGGCCGTTGAACTCGAGGGCGCCAGCGCCACCGACGTAATGCGTTGGACGGACGAGACATTCGGCGGCTTCAACGGGCCGCGCGGTTGGGCCACCTGTAACTACGTGGTGACATCGAGCATGCAGGAAGCTGTGCTGATCGATGTCGCAGCCAAGGTCCGCCCGGGTGTGCCGGTTGTCTTCCTGGACACCGGCTATCACTTCGTGGAGACCATCGGCACCCGAGATGCGATCGAATCCGTGTACGACATCCGGGTGCTCAACGTCACTCCCGAGCAGACCGTCGCCGAGCAGGACAAACTGCTGGGCAAGGATTTGTTTGCGTCTGATCCCGGCGAATGCTGCCGGTTGCGCAAGGTCGCTCCGCTGGGCCAAGCGTTGCGCGGGTACTCCGCGTGGGTGACCGGACTGCGCCGCGGTGAGACCGCAGCGCGCGCCAACGCCCCCGTGGTGGGGTTCGACGAGGGCTACAAGTTGGTGAAGATCAACCCGCTGGTCGAATGGTCCGACGACGATGTGCAGACCTACATCGACGACAACAACGTGCTTGTCAATCCGCTTATGTACGACGGTTATTCGTCGATCGGTTGCGCCCCCTGCACGGCCAAGCCGCTCGCGGGCGCAGATCCACGCAGCGGACGCTGGCAGGGGATGGCCAAAACCGAATGTGGGCTGCACGCTTCGTGATCGGACGTGCGGGAAACGGCGATTTCACCGTTCCCCGCATATCAAGCGGACGTCAGCGTGGTCTCGTCGTTTGCGCTCGCGGGCAGCGGCGGAACCCGGGTGGCCCGCACGTACACGGTGTCACCATCGCGTAGGGCCAGGGCCTCGGCGTCACCGCGGGTGATCTGGGCGGTGAACGTGCCTCCGGTGGCCGCGCTGGTCAACTCGACTCGCACTTCGAAACCCAGGGTCACCACGCGGTCGACGGTGGCGCGCACGACTCCGATCGACTCCGCAGTGCCGTCCCCGCCGGCGATCGCCATCTCGGGGTTGCGGCCCACCCGAATGTCGTGCGGACGAACCAAGGTGCCGTTCAGCGTGGAAACGGCCCCCAGGAACGACATCACGAATGCCGTAGCGGGGGCGTCATACACCTCGGTCGGGGATCCCACCTGTTCGATGCGGCCCTTGTTGAGCACGGCGATCCGATCGGCCACGTCCAGCGCCTCGGCCTGATCGTGGGTGACCAGCACGGTGGTGACATGCACCTCGTCGTGCAAGCGCCGCAACCACGCCCGGAGGTCTTCGCGAACCTTGGCGTCCAGCGCCCCGAACGGCTCGTCGAGCAGCAACACCTCCGGGTCGACGGCCAACGCGCGGGCCAACGCCATCCGCTGCCGTTGGCCACCCGACAGCTGGTTGGGGTAGCGAGTTTGAAACCCGCTCAGCCCCACTACTTCCAGCAGGTTGTCGACCTTTTCTTTGATCTCGGCTTTGGGCCGCTTACGAATCTTCGGTCCGTACGCCACGTTGTCGCGCACGTTCAAATGCTTGAACGCGGCGTAGTGCTGGAACACGAATCCGATGCCGCGGCGCTGCGGCGGCACCCTCGTCACGTCGCGACCGTTGATCGTGATCGTCCCGGTGTCGGGCTGATCGAGCCCGGCGATCGAACGCAGCAATGTCGACTTACCAGAACCGCTGGGGCCCAACAGTGCCGTGAGCGAACCCGAGGGCACGACGAAATCGACGTGATCCAACGCCACGAAGTCGCCGTAGCGCTTGTAGGCGTCCTGCACGACGATCGCGTGCTCGGTCTGGCCAGCCCCCGAGTCGGTCATGTCCAAGCCTCCTTCTCGGGCCTGTTGGCTCGCGCCCGGCGGATGTCGAGAACCACCTGGAAGATCAGGACCAACACGGAAACCGTCATCAGCAGTGTCGAGAGCGCGTAGGCGCCGTATTCGGCGCCGCGGTTGTAGCGATCCGAGACAAGCAACGTCAATGTCTGTGACTGCCCCGGCAAGTTGGACGAAACGATGATGACGGCGCCGTATTCGCCAAGGGTGCGTGCGACGGTCAGCACGATGCCGTAGGTCAAGCCCCATCTGATGGACGGCAGTGTGATCCGCCAAAACGTTTGCCACCAACCGGAACCCAGCGTCGCCGCCGCCTCCTCCTGATCGGTGCCCAACTCGTGCAGCACCGGTTCCACTTCGCGGACCACGAATGGCAGGGTGACGAAGATGCTGGCGAGCACGATGCCGGGCAGGCCGAAGATGATCTTGAACCCGAGGTCTTTCTCAACGAACCCGAGCGCGCCTCCGGCTCCCCATAACACGATCAACGCCACGCCCACGATGACGGGCGATACCGCGAACGGCAGATCGATGACCGCCTGCAGCACCCCTTTGCCGCGAAACCGGTTGCGCGCCAGCACCAATGCGGTCGGAATGCCGAAGACCACGTTGAGTGGTACCACGATGGCCACCACGAGCAGCGACAGATTCAGCGCCGAGATCGCCGCGGGAGTGCTGACCCAGTCGACGAACTGTCCGAAGCCGGGCTCAAAGGTTCGCCACAAGATGACCGCGACCGGAACGACCACCAACACAAAGACATAGGCCAACCCGACGTAGCGCAGCAGGTAGCGAACCAGCGGTGACATCGTCATGCGGAAAGTTCCTCGCGTTTGGCTGCGCGCGCTCCGACGATGCGCAGCACGAGGAGCACCAGAAACGAGATCGAGAGCAGCACAATCGATATGGCCGCGGCGCCGGTGCGGTCATCGTTCTCGATCAGGGTCCGGATCCACTGCGACGACACCTCGGTCTTGCCGGGCACCGCACCACCGATCAGCACCACCGAACCGAATTCGCCGATCGCGCGCGAAAATGCCAGTCCCGCTCCGGACAACAGCGCGGGCGTCAGCGACGGCAGCATCACCGAGGTGAAGATCTTCGGGGCGGTGGCGCCCAGTGAGGCCGCCGCCTCCTCGGTTTCTCTATCGATCTCCAGGAGTACCGGCTGAACCGCGCGCACCACGAACGGCAGCGTGACGAACGCAAGCGCCAGTGCGACACCGGCACCCGTGTGTTGCAGATGAAGGCCCACCGGGCTGTTGTTGCCGTACAGGGCCAGCATCACCAAACTGGCGACGATGGTGGGCAGCGCGAACGGCAGGTCGATGATCGCGTCGACCAGTCGCCTGCCGACGAAATCGTCGCGGACCAGCACCCAGGCGACCAGCAGGCCGAACACAACGTTGACGACGGTGACTCCGACGGCGATGGTCAGCGTCACCCGGAAGGACTCCAAGGCGGCATTCGACGTGACCGCCAGCCAGAACGCCTGCCAGCCGCCTCCCGCGGACTGCCAGGCGATGGCGGCCAGCGGCAGCAACACGATCACCGACAGCCACAGGGTTGCCGTCCCGACCCGAAGGAAGGTGGTGCCGGAGCGACCAACGCGTCGCCCGCGTCGCGGCGCCGGGTCAACGCCACCGGCCAGCTCGGGCCGGACGGCTTGCGGGTCCGGCGTGATCGCGGCGGTCATCCGGTGGCCCGCATGTAGATCTTGGTGATGCTGCCGGTGCTCTTGTCGAACAGTTCGGGATCCGTCGTCGTCCAGCCGCCGAGGTCGGCGATCGTCCACAGTTTCGCGGGCACCGGGTACTGGCTTCGGAAATCGGCGGCGACGGCCGGGTCCACCGGCCGGAAACCGGCCTGGGCCCACACCTTTTGCGCCGCGGCGGTGTACTGGAAATTCTTGAACGCGGTCGCGGCGTCCAGGTGTGGGCTGGTGCTCACCACCGCGAGCGGGTTTTCGATTTTGAACGACTGCTGCGGAATGACGTGCTCGACCGGCTTCCCCGCACGTTCGGTGGCGATCGCCTCGTTCTCGTAACTGATCAACACGTCCCCGCTGCCCTGAACGAAGACGTCGGTGGCTTCCCGTCCCGATCCGGGACGCAACTTGACGTGTTCGCTCACCATTTTCTTGATGAAGTCGACGCCCGCCTGAGTGTCTTTGCCGCCGCCGCTCTTGACGGCGTAGGGCGCCAGCAGATTCCACTTGGCCGAACCCGAACTCAGCGGACTGGGCGTGATCACTTCGACGCCGGGCCGCACCAGGTCATCCCAGTCCCTGATGTTCTTCGGATTGCCCGCGCGCACCACCAACACCACCACCGATCCGAACGGAATGCCCTTGGTGGCGTCGGCATTCCACTCCTTGGAGACTTTTCCGGCCTTGACGAGCCGGGTCACATCCGGTTCGACGGAGAAGTTCACGACGTCGGCGGGCTTGCCGTCCACGACGCCCCGCGACTGGTCACCCGAAGCGCCGTATGAGGTGATCACCTGCACGCTCTTGCCTTCTTCAGAGGCGTTGAACGCCGGGATCACCTTGCTCCACCCCGGTTCCGGGGCCGAGTAGGCGACCAGGGTGAGGTTCGTGTGTGCGTTGGTCGGCCCGCCCCCGCCGACGACATCGCTGGGGCCCCCGTGGCACCCTGCGACGACGGCAATGATCAGGGCGAGCACGATCGCCGGCCGCCGGCGTCGCGCGCCGGCGATGTCGTTGGGCATTGCGGCCTTCCAGTGCGGGGACTTGATGATCTGGTCCCGTTGCTGCGGAAGGGTGCCTGAAAAATCAGGTGAGTTCACGGATGCCACACCAGACCGCGCACGGGTTTGGGAGTCAGCGACAACAGTGCCCGAAGACAGGGCGTTCCGTGACGCCTGGTGTCTCGTGCATGGCGCGAAGCGTAACAGGAATCGATACGCGGACCACCGCACGTGTGGCCGCTGAGCAGGTAACCCGTGTGCCCTTGTGCGCTCAGTGTGTTAGGAGCCAGGTGACGATCACCAACACCACGAGCGCGACGAGAACCAGGGTCACGTGTGACCGAGGCATCCGCGTTACCCGGGCGTCTCGCCCGCATGGTGGGCGCGGCGCATGACCTTGGTGCCTTTGCCGAGCAGGCCGTCCAGCAACGCCGCCGTGACGTAGGCCACCGCGAGCACGACCGGCATCACGATCATGGCCTGCAGGACAAAGGCGAGCCCGGAAAGCCACAGCTCGTTGCCGTCCCACCAATTCAGGAAGGCGTTCATCCGGCCCACCCTATTCGGCCCGACATCGGAAGACCAATGCGTCGGGGTCAGCGGCCCGGTATTGGCGCCCCGGGTAAAAGTCACGGTGATGGAAAAGCGCACCGAATGTGCGGGGACTTTCGCGGCGGCACGGTGCGGGTCAGTGCCGAACGACTGCTCGACGAACTCGCTTCGGGGTCGCACTTCGGGCAGACTCCCTAATCCCGGCCACCGGCATCGGCCATCCAATGCGTCGCCGACGTCGTGTACCACCCCCCAACTGCCAAGTCAACGAGATGCGCGACCCCTGCCTGTGGCGATTCCATGGACGCCGGGCCGCTCAAGAGTTGAAAATGTCCAGATGGTCCTGCATGCCCAGCCCGACGACCAGCCCACCGAAGTCTTCGAGGAGACGGTCGCGCCGACCGATTTCTGCGGGCCAGGGCCGCTTGCTTCCACTGGAGCGCTGCGCAACCCGTTCCCGCCGATCGCCGATTACGCCTTCCTGTCGGACTGGGAAACGACCTGCCTAATCTCCCCGGCCGGATCGGTGGAATGGCTGTGTGTGCCGCGACCGGACTCCCCGAGTGTGTTCGGCGCGATCCTGGACCGCAGCGCGGGCCATTTCCGGCTCGGCCCCTACGGCGTCTCGGTGCCTTCGGCCCGCCGCTACCTTCCCGGCAGCCTCATCATGGAGACCACCTGGCAGACCCACACCGGCTGGCTGATCGTGCGCGACGCCCTGGTGATGGGACCGTGGCATGACATCGAGCGACGCTCGCGGACGCATCGCCGCACTCCGATGGATTGGGATGCCGAGCACATCCTGCTGCGCACGGTGCGCTGCGTCAGCGGGACGGTCGAGCTGATGATGAGCTGCGAGCCGGCGTTCGATTACCACCGCATCGGGGTGTGCTGGGAGTACTCGTCCAACGCGTACGGGGAGACGATCGCTCGTGCCGCCAAGGACCCCGACGACCATCCGCAGCTGCGCTTGACGACCAACCTGAACATCGGGCTGGAGGGCCGCGAGGCGCGGGCGCGTACCCGGATGAAGGAAGGCGACGACGTGTTCGTCGCCCTGAGCTGGACCAAGCACCCGGCGCCGCAGACCTACGAAGAAGCCAGCGAGAAGATGTGGCAAACCACCGAGTGCTGGCGGCAGTGGATCAACATCGGCAACTTCCCCGACCATCCGTGGCGGGCGTACCTGCAGCGCAGCGCGCTCACCCTGAAGGGTCTGACGTACTCCCCCACCGGTGCACTGCTGGCGGCCAGCACCACCTCGCTGCCGGAAACGCCGCGCGGCGAACGCAATTGGGATTATCGCTACGCCTGGGTGCGGGACTCCACGTTCGCACTGTGGGGGCTTTACACGCTCGGGCTGGATCGCGAGGCCGACGACTTCTTCGCGTTCATTGCCGACGTCTCCGGCGCCAACAGCGACGAACGCCATCCCCTGCAGGTGATGTACGGCGTCGGTGGCGAACGGAGTCTCGTCGAAGAGGAGCTGCACCATCTGTCCGGTTATGACCACGCCCGGCCGGTGCGCATCGGCAACGGTGCGTACAACCAGGACCAGCACGACATCTGGGGCTCGATCCTGGATTCCTTCTACCTGCACGCCAAGTCACGCGAGCAGGTTCCGGAAACGTTGTGGCCGGTGTTAAAGAAGCAAGTGGAAGAGGCGATCGCACACTGGCGCGAGCCGGATCGCGGCATCTGGGAGGTGCGCGGGGAGCCACAGCACTTCACGTCGTCGAAGGTGATGTGCTGGGTGGCGCTGGACCGTGGGTCCAAACTGGCCGAACGGCAGGGCGAGAAGAGCTACGCCCAGCAGTGGCGGGCGATAGCGGAGGAGATCAAAGCCGACATCCTCGAAAACGGGGTGGACTCCCGCGGGGTGTTCACCCAGCGGTACGGCAGCGACGCGCTGGACGCCTCGCTGCTACTCGTAGTGCTGACAAGGTTTCTGCCACCGGACGACCAGCGGGTGCACAATACGGTGCTGGCGATCGCCGACGAGCTCACCCAGGACGGCCTGGTGCTGCGCTACCGCGTCGAGGAGACCGACGACGGATTGTCCGGCGAGGAAGGCACTTTCACGATCTGCTCATTCTGGCTGGTTTCGGCGCTGGTCGAGATCGGGGAGGTAGCGCGCGCCAAGCGCTTGTGCGAGCGGCTATTGTCCTATGCCAGCCCGCTACACCTCTACGCCGAGGAGATCGAACCGCGCACCGGTCGGCAGCTGGGCAACTTTCCTCAGGCGTTCACCCACCTGGCGTTGATCAACGCGGTGGTGCACGTGATCCGCGCCGAGGAGGAAGCCGACGGCTCGGGGACGTTCCTGCCCGCCAACGCACCCATGTGACCGGTGCCGCCGTTATCGGCCGGGCGTCAACTCAGTGCCAGG
>NZ_JAFAUS010000319.1 GCF_019243155.1 Mycobacterium sp. | reverse complement strand
GTGTCCGCGCTCTACACCGCGATCGGTGAGGGCCACGTCTCGGCCAAGCACGTCGTGCAGCGGTTGTTGGCCGAGCTCGGCGGCATCGACCAGGCCGAGGAGGATCTCGCCGAGCGGTCGACGCCGACGACCATGCTGCGCCGCCCGCGCAGCAGCGACGACGTCGGGGTTTCGGTCCCCGGCGCCCCGGGGGTGCTGACCAAGCTGGCCAAGTGCTGCACGCCGGTACCAGGTGACCAGATCATGGGGTTCGTGACCCGCGGCGGCGGGGTGAGCGTGCACCGCACCGACTGCACGAATGCCGCTTCGCTGCAACAACAATCCGAACGCATCATCGATGTGCACTGGGCGCCGTCGCCGTCCTCGGTGTTCCTGGTGGCCATTCAGGTCGAAGCCCTCGACCGGCACCGGTTGCTGTCCGACGTCACCCGCGTGCTGGCCGACGAGAAGGTGAACATCCTCTCGGCGTCGGTCACCACCTCCGGCGACCGAGTCGCCATCAGCCGCTTCACCTTCGAGATGGGCGATCCCAAGCATCTCGGGCATCTGCTCAACGTCGTGCGCAACGTCGAAGGCGTCTACGACGTCTACCGGGTGACGTCTGCCGCCTAAGAGGCTTACCCCAGCCGCGCCGAATTGATCGTGACGGGACTGGTAGGCGTGCCCATCTGCCGATCGCCCGCGACGCCTAGCCGCGCGATCTTGTCGAGCGCGTCCAGGCCCGTCTGGTCGATCGTGCCGAATACCGTGCTCTGCGGCTCCATTTCGGTGTCCTTGTACACCATGGCGAATTGGCTGCCGTTGGTGCCCGGCTTGCCGTCGTTGGCCGAGAATATGGTGCCGCGTGGGTAGACCACCGTGGACCGCAGCGCGGAATCACCCTGCGGGTACTGGTCGGTGGGGTACTCGTCGGCGAATTCGTAGCCGGGGCCTCCGGTGCCTTCGACGGGGCCGCCGCACAGCACGAAGCCTCCGTCGGGGGCGTTGTAGGTCCGGTAGCAGTCGGTGCCTTCGAAGAAGTGTTGCTTGGTGAGGCTGACGAAACTGTTGACGGTGCACGGTGATTCGTTGTTAGCAAGCTGAATCCCGATGTCGCCGTAGTTGGTTGAGAGCACCGCATGGATCTGCGCCGGTTCGGTGGACACCCTGCCCGATGCGGGCGGGTCGACGGGCTTACCGGCCGGATCCGCCGAGGGACGGTATTGGCAGTTGGCGCCTAGGTCGGCCGGCGGCGCAAACGCCGGCAGCGGCGGCACGGTCGCCGGCGCGGGCGCCGTCGTATCGGAGGTCGGTCCCGACCGGTTGGGCGTCCTGCCGCGGTTTGGGCTGTTCGACGCGGCGGTGTCGGTGGAGTTGTTGCCTTGGGTGACCAGCGCGATCACCAACGCGACGACGGCGGCCAGCGCCAGGGCCGACGCGCCGACTATGCCCAGCAGCAGACGCTTGGATTGCGTTGGCGGACGGTAGGTGGACTGCGGAGCCGGCTTGCTTACCGGCGGCGGGGTGACCGGCGGTTGCGGGCCGGTTGCCCCCAGGTCGGCCGGGCTGTCGAGCGCCGCCCTGGCGGCTTCGGCGAGCTCCGTCACCGACTGATAGCGGTATTCGATGTCCTTGGCCATGCCCCGGGCGACCACCGCGTCCAACAGCGGCGGCACCCCGGGGGTGCTGACCGACGGTTGCGGCGGCCGGGTGTTCAAATGCCCGTTGAGCTGTTCCTCGAGGCTGTCACCGGCAAACGGGCGTTTCCCGGTCAGGCACTCGTGCAGCACGCAGGCCAGGGAATACACGTCGGCGCGGTGATCCGTTGTGCCCCTGAAACGTTCGGGCGCCATGTATGCCACGGTGCCCATCGTGTGCCCGGTCTGGGTGAGCGAGGTGTCGGTGAGGGTGCGGGCGATGCCGAAATCGATCAGGTACACGAAATCTCGTGCGGTGGTGACCAAGATGTTCTTCGGCTTGATGTCGCGATGAATCAACCCCACCTCGTGAGCGCTATCCAGCGCCGCGGCAACCTGTTCGATGACCGCGACCGCGCGTTCGGGGCTGAGCCGTCCGCCGTGTTCGGCCATGTACTGCAGCAGGTCGCGGCCCTCGATCAGCCGCATGTCGACATACAGCTGGCCGTCGATCTCGCCATAGTTGTGGATAGGCACCACGTGTGGGTCGTTGAGGCTCGCCGCTATTCGCGCCTCGCGCCGGAACCGTTGCTGAAACTCCTGGTCCTGCGCCATGTTCGGCGGAAGTACCTTCAGTGCGACTACCCGGTCGGTGCTGACGTCGTAGGCGCGGTAAACCTGTCCCATGCCGCCGCGCCCCAAGACTTCGACCAATTGGTAATGGCCAAATGACTCTGTCCCCACGCAACGACCATAAGGTGTCTCGCGCGTGCGGCAGGCCGTTATCGAAATCTAGTCGAGCAGCAGCGAGGTGATCGTGACGTCTTCCGCAGGCGCCCCGTCCTCGCCGCCGCCGGCGACGCCGGCCTTGGCGATCTTGTCGAGCGTGGCAAGCCCGTCGGCCTGAATGGTGCCGAAGACGGTGTACTGCGGCGGCAACTGGGAGTCCTTGTAGACCAAGAAGAACTGGCTGCCATTGGTATTCGGCCCGGCGTTGGCCATCGCTATGGTGCCACGCGGGTAGAGGACCGGCTGCTGCGCGTTGGGGTCGTTGGGTAGGTATTGGTCCGTGGGGTACTCGTTGGCGAATTGATAGCCGGGACCGCCGGTGCCGTCGCCCTTGGGATCGCCGCACTGCAGCACGCCCAGGTCCTGCGACGTGGTCAGCCGGTGGCATTTGGTGTTGTCGAAGTATTTCTGGCCGACCAGGCTGGCGAAACTGTTGACCGTGCAAGGTGATTCGTTGTTGGCCAGCATCAGGCCGATGTGGCCCTGGTTGGTCACCATGCTCGCGCTCACCTGCGCCGGGTCGGTCGGCACCTTGCCGGTCCGCGGCGGCTTGACCTTCTTGGCGGCCGGATCCGCCGACGCCGGGTACTGGCAGTTGGCGCCCAGGTTGGCCGACGGCTTGAACGGCGGCAA
>NZ_JAFAUS010000281.1 GCF_019243155.1 Mycobacterium sp. | reverse complement strand
GCAGCGCACGGTATTGCGCGATCGATGCGATTCCATGCTCGCCGAAGATGGCTTCCCGCTCGGTGACCACCGACTCGCACTCGGCGACGATCCGCTCGACGAGTCGCGGCTCCGTCCTGCCCGCGACGGCACCCACATGCGGCAGTGTTTGTACGGAGGCGAGCGCGCCACCGCCGAAGTCCAGGCAATAGAACTGCACGTGCCGCGGTTCACGAACCGCCGCCAGCGCGGTGATCAGCGTCCGCAGCGCCGTCGACTTGCCCGACTGGGGCGCGCCGACGATCGCCACATTCCCTGCGGCTCCGGATAAGTCGACCCACAGCGGCGTGCGGCACTGATCGAAGGGGCGATCGACCAAGCCGATGGGAACCGTCAGGCCGCCCGATTCGGACGCCACGTCAGGCAACAGCGTGTGCAGCGCGGGCGCCGACCCGAGCGGCGGCAACCAGACCTGGTGAGCCGGTGGCCCGTGCCCGGACAGTCGGCCCAGCACCGCGCGCAGGACGGTCGGATTCGCCGTGCCTGCTTCGTCGCCGGAGCTCACCACCCCCGCCACCCGAGTGCTGAACACCTGGGCCGAACGCGCCGCGAGGGTCGAGTCATATCGGGGCGGGGCTCGCTTCGGTCCCGACACCGTCGCGGCCTGGAATCGCACCGGCACTCCGCCGCTCGTACACAGAAAGCCAGCACCCGGGGTATTGGGCAACTCGTACGCATCGAGCGTTCCCAGAACCGCCCGTGATTCGCCCGGGGACAATGTCTTCAAACACAGCCGATACGACAGGTGGGCTTCCAGACCCCGCAACCGGCCTTCTTCGAGCCGCTGGCTGGCCAGCAGCAGGTGCATGCCCAGCGACCGGCCGAGGCGGCCGATCGCGGTGAATGTCTCGGCGAAATCGGGATGCCGGCTCAGTAGCTCGGAGAACTCGTCGACGATGATGAACAACGTGGGCAGAGCCGCCGCCACGGCGCCGCCGCGGCGGGCACGCTCATACTCCGCGACCCCGGCGCAGCCGGCCTCACGGAGCACTTGTTGACGACGGTTCATCTCACCGGCCAGGGCGTCGCGCATCCGCGCTACCAGCGGCGCGTCGTCGGCAAGGTTGGTGATGACCGCGGACACGTGCGAAGCCGCCGCGTAGTCGAGAAAGGTTGCCCCGCCTTTGAAGTCGATCAGCAGCAGGTTGAGGGTATCGGGCGGATTGCGCGCCATCATCCCCAGGGCGATGGTGCGCAACAGCTCCGATTTGCCCGACCCGGTGGCGCCGACGCAGAGCCCGTGTGGGCCCACTCCCTTCTCGGCCGGCTCTTTGATATCCAGTTCAAGTGGCGTCCCGGCTGCGGTGATTCCGATCGGAACGCAGAGTCGATCGCGGTGTTCTCGACTGCGCCACAGCGTGATCGGGTCGACGTGGTCCAGACCGCTGAGCCCGATCAGGTCCGGCCAGTCCGGATGGCTTAGCCCGTGTGAGTCCGTGCCCACGCGGTACCTTGCCAACCGTCGGCCACAGACCAACGCGGCCACCGGGTCCAGTTGGTCGGGGCGCGAAAGTGATTGAGTTTCCCCGTGTCGGCTGATGACCAATCGTCCGGCGCGCTCGGTCCCGAGCCCGACAACTGTTGCGCCGCCGATCGCGACGGGGCATTCGTCTGAGTCTGCGATCACCACCACGTGCGGTGGCCGCACTCCGGCCAGCGAGCGCTGCGCTTCGGCCGCACTCTGATACACCATGCGGAGCGGTCCGACCCCGTCGGTGGCGTTCGGATGTTGGTTGTGCGGCAGCCATTTCAGCCAGTCCCAGTGCGCCCGGTTCGGTTCGCTGACCACGGCAGCGATCAACAGCCGATCGGGCGGGTGCAGTACGGCCAACTGGCAGATCACCGCGCGCAACAGCGCACGGGCCGCAGCCGTGTCACCGTCGATCGTCACGGTCGCACTCCCCCGCAGGTCGACGGTGACCGGCGCGATGACGCCGGAATGCGTCCGGATGAATCGATGCAGGGCACCAGCGATGACCGGGTCGGTCGACTCCGTTTGCGGGGCCACCAGACGGCTGGCCAGCGGCTGAGCGGCGATGGCGACCCGAACGACGCAGAAGTCGCCGTCGCCGGGTTGGCGTTCCCACATCCGGGAGCCCCCGATCAGCGTCCACAACGTGTCGGGGTCTGGATGCCGGCGCAGCAGCGAATAGCGTTGTGTTTCCCCGATTTCAGTCACCTTTTCGCGAAGCCGACCCAGATACGCGAGGTAGTCGACCCGGTCGGCGGCCAAGTCGCCGCCCGTGCGACGGCTACGCCCGCTCATCAGCGTCACCACCGTCGAGGCCAGCATCATCACCGGGAAGGCCAGGAACATGGGATTGCGGGTGGTGGCCGACCCGGACGCGAACGCCGCGGCCATGACACCGATGCTCGCCAGGGACAGCATCACCGGCAGCAGGCGTGGCAGCACGCTCGACGCGGCGAGCGACGGCGCGATAGGCGGCTCGTCGATAACGATGTCCGCCGCTACCTCAGTCATCTCGCCTCCCGGTGACACGACGCTAGGTAGCACCGACATTGCCGACAAGTCACCTGTGGACAACTGAATAATCGCAGACCCAAAAGTGGCTATCTTCACGGTAATCCGAGCGAAGGGGTTACCGTTGTCCGCATCCGACGTGGGTCTGCGTCGCGTCTCGGTTCATACCGGGACTGCCGTTGTCGACGTGACGTTGTCCGGCGAGATCCCGGTCGCCGTTCTGATTCCATCGATCGTCGACATCCTGAAAGTCCGGGGCTGCGCAGCGGTTCTCGAGGCCGAGCGCTACCACCTGTCACCACTCGGTGCCGGCGCGTTAGATCCGCTGTCGACGCTGGAGCAGCACGGCATCGAAGACGGCGCGGTGCTGATGCTGAGCCGGGACGCTGATCCGCCACCGGCTCCCCGGTACGACGACGTGGCGGTGGCGGTGTCCGCCGCCTTGGAAGAGGCCGATCCAGCGCGCACCCACCCTCGGCATCGGCGGGCGGTCAGGGTCGCCGCCGCCGCGGCGGCGGGCTGCCTGGCCGGTATCGGCGGACTGACACTGGTGCGAAATGCATTCAGCAACAGCGTCGCTGGAGGCATCGACGCCGCGGCCGTTCTTGCGTCCGGCGCCGCGGTCGCGCTGCTGCTTGCGGCGATCGCTTGCCGCACCTATCGAGATCCGGCCGCCGGGTTGACGCTGGGCGTGATCGCCACCGAGTTCGCAGCGGTCGCCGGCTTTCTCGCGGTGCCCGGCACCCCGGGCGTCCCCAATGTATTACTCGCCGCGTCGACCGCCACCGTGACGGCGGTATCGGCCATTTACGCATCGGGCCGCGGTGTCACTTTGACCGCCATATCGTGCGCCGCGACGGTGATCGCGGTGGCCGCTGTGGCGGAAGTTTTCAGCGCCGCGCCGTTGCGCGCGGTCGGGGCCGCGTCCACCCTGATATCGCTAGGTCTGCTCGCGATGGCGGCGCGGGTGTCCATCGTGCTGGCGGGGTTGTCGCCGGCCTCAGACATCGACGACGCGGCCGCTGTGGCAGCGAAGGCGATCCGGGCGGACCGCTGGTTGACCAGCCTTGTCGCGGGATTGTCGTCGTCGGCTGTCGTAGGCTCGGTCGTCACGGTGTTCGCCAACGCATCTCGCTTCTCCTGCATGGCTTTTGGTGCACTCACAAGCGCGCTGCTGCTATTGCGCGCCCGGTCCGAGGAGGGACGACGAATGCTGGTGTTCGTCGGCAGCGGAACCATCATCGCCGCTACGACCCTCGGCGCTGCGGCCCTGCAAGCGCCGCAGCAAGGACCATGGGTCGCCACGTCGGCGGTGGCGTTGGCGGCTGCCGCGATGTATCTCGGCTTCGTGGCACCAGCACAATCCCTGTCACCGCTGGCCCGCCGAAGCGCCGATCTGCTGGAGTGCATGGCGCTGATCGTGTTGATCCCGTTGACCTGCTGGATATGCGGACTGTACGGCGCAATGAGGGGATTGAGCCTCGGGTGAGGATGCAGTTGCTGACGCGCACGCTCGCGGTGTCAGCGCTGACGCTGCTACCTGCGCTCGGAGTTCCTTGCGCGCAAGCGGTTTCACCTCCCAAAGTCGACGACCGCCTGCTACCAAAGCCGGCCCGACCGTCGCCGCCGTCGCCCACGGTGCAGCGCGAGGTGTGCGCGACGATGGCGACGGGCGCCGCACCCGGCCCGAGCCAGTTCGCGAACGTCGACGATCTGCCCCGGATCTGGCGACTCTCTCGCGGCGCCGGACAACGCGTCGCGGTTATCGACACCGGTATCTCGCGGCACCCGCTGCTGCCCGACGTGGTTCCGGGTGGGGACTATGTGTCCACCGGGGACGGTACTCAGGATTGCGACGCGCACGGCACCCCGGTGGCCGGAATCATCGCTGCGGCAACGCCTTCGGATCACGCTGCGAGCTTCAGCGGATTGGCGCCCGAGGCCACTCTGATCGCCATTCGTCAGTCCAGCGCGAAGTTCGCTTCCGCCAACGACCGGTCCCGCGCCGGCATCGGCGACGTCGACACCCTGGCGAAAGCCGTCCGGACGGCGGCAGATCTCGGCGCGTCAGTCATCAACATCTCGTCGGTTGCCTGCGTGCCGGTCGCGTCGACGCTTGACGACCGCGCACTGGGCGCAGCGCTGGCCTACGCCGTCGACGTCAAGAATGCCGTTGTCGTGGCCGCCGCGGGCAATAGCGGCGGCGCGCAATGTCCCTCGCAGCGGCCGGATGCGACCTGGGAGACCACCACGGTCGCGGTGAGCCCCGCCTGGTACGACGACTATGTGTTGACCGTCGGATCGGTGAACGCCCAAGGGAAGCCGTCGGCGTTCACTCTTGCCGGCCCCTGGGTGGACGTCGCGGCTCGCGGCGAGGAGGTGGGCTCACTCACTTCGGAAACGCTATCCGGAACGAGTTATGCGGCGCCGGTGGTCAGCGGCCTGGCCGCACTGATCCGGGCCCGGTTCCCGAGCATGACCGCGCGACAGGTGATGCAGCGCATCGAATCGACCGCGCATCACCCACCCGCGGGGTGGGATCCGCTGGTCGGCAACGGCACCGTAGATCTGTTGGCCGCGGTCAGTACCGACGCGGGTCCGCCTGCCAGCGCGGCCGCGCCATCACCCCTGCCGATCGCGACGACGCCGCCCGGCGCACCGCCGAAGTCGCACGCCCGCGAGACCGCGGTGCGCGGCGCAGCGATCTGCGTTGCAGCGCTGACGGTCGCGCTGGCCATCGGTGCGGCCAGGGTCCGGTTACGGCGATCCCGAGAGGGCGTCCCGGGCGGTTGAGGCGTTCCGTCTACTCAATTCCGGTCCGGCCGGCAGCACCCCCACGACGGACCACGGTGCCGGACTCGGCGCCCGCAACCCCAGATCGCGTTCCGCGTCGTCGTCATGGATGGCGAAGCGCACCCCGACGTCGGTGATCAGGTACCGAGTGCCGGCCGCTTCGCTTTCGCGTACGTAAGCGCTGCGACCGGGCGGCAGATACACGGCGTCCAGCGCGGGGCCGCGGCCATCGGCTTGCGACAGGGCTACTGGCGTCCGGCCAGCCGGAATCGGCAGCCGATTCCGGCTCAGGATCGCGACGCCGGATTCACCGGGCCGCCAAGAGGCGCACAGCACGCCATCACCGTCCGGCACCGTGGGCGCGCGGTCGGGAAACGTTCCCACTGGCAGCGAGTCGATCACCGGTGCGGCACGTATCGCATCGGGTGCGACCGTGACGGCGTTAGCTGTACCGCGGGAGTTGCCGAATCGAATCAGGTCGGCGGCCACCTGGCCGATTCGCTGGACGCCGGCCGCCAGCACGGCGAAATACTCGTCACCGCCGGCCCGTGTGACACGAACCACACTTCCGATCGGCAGTCCTCGCAGACCGGGCGCGGCGTCACCCGCCCCGGAAATCCGCGGCGCCCGGATGGGCGGCGCTTCGGGCACAGCGTTCAGCAACGCCTGCGAGACCAGTCGCGGAGCGCGGCCTTCCAGCCTGAGTGCACGCAAAACCGCAGCGTCTGTGCGATCCACCACGGCCCGCTGCCCGTCGTACAGCAAATAGGACGGCGAACCCGAGGCGGGCGCGACCAAGACCGCCTGCCCGTCCGCCAGCCGAGCGGCGAGCGTCTCCTCGGTGCGGCCGACGATGACGGTCGTGGCGCCCGACGCGTCGGTGTCACAGATGGTCCACGTCGACTCGCCCGCCGCCAGCGCTTCGCCGAGCGACTGTGGTGCACCCGGAATGCCGAGCAGCGGACCGCGTTTCGTGCGGGCCAAATCGGACTCCCGCACCCGCTGCGGGTTGGCGGCAGTCGCCGCGATCAGCCGCGCCGAGGCCAGGTTCAGCACCGGATGCCAGGTATCGCCGACCCGCACATACAGCGCCCCGGATTCTTGGCCGATCACGATCTGCGCACGGTCCAACGCGATCTCGGGTCGCAGCAAAGCGAGGAACACGCACGCCGCCGCAGCGAGGGCCGTCAGGACACCCCCGAGCGCCAGCGACGCCGTCTGTGCCCGCACGCCGGCCCCGGCCGCGGCCAGATCCCGGCCCAGCAACGCGCACTCCAAGCGCCTCGACAAGAAGCGGTGCGCGCTGACGTGCAGCCAGGTCGTCGGCTGACGCGGCACTGATCCCCCCAACCCTGCGAACGGTTGGACCGACGATAAACCCGAGAAAAGGCCAGGTCGTGACGTTTATCCACAGGTCAGCGAGTTTCGGGGCTCGCTGATTCTGGGTAGAGTAACGGCGTGATAACACACCGCATAGGCCGCTGCGTCGGGCTCGGGACCTCTGCGCTGGTCACTGCTTCTGGCCTGCTTCTGAACCCCGCCACGGCGCCGACCGCCTCCGCATTCGACTGCCCTGACGTCGAGGTCATCTTCGCGCGCGGCACCAACGAACCCGCCGGCCTGGGCCGCGTCGGTGACGCCCTGGTGGACTCGCTGCGCCAGCAGACCGGCCTGAACATCCTGCCGTACGGCGTCAACTACGCCGCCAGCAAGCTGCAGCTGCACGGCGGCGACGGAGCCAACGACACCATCGACCGCGTCAAGAAAAGCGTCGAAACGTGCCCGAACACCAAGATCGTGTTGGGCGGCTACTCGCAGGGCGCTTCGGTGATGGACATCGTGGCCGGCGTTCCCATCGGCGGCATCGGCTGGGGCAACAAGTTGCCGGAGCAGTACGCCAACAACATTGCGGCCGTGGTGACGTTCGGTGACGTGGCCGACCGCGCCGGCGGAACGCTGCCCAGCCAGAGCGCGCTGCTCGGCTCGAAGGCGCAAGACTACTGCAACCCGAACGACCCGATCTGCCATGCGGGCCCGGGTAACGAGTGGAGCGGGCACACCGAGGGCTACGTCCCCGTCTACACCACCCAGGCCGCCCAGTTCGTCGCGTCGAAGCTGGCCGGCACCGGCTCATTCCCGGGCTCCACCTCACCGGGTGGCATCGGCCCGCAGCAGTCCGGGCCCGGGTACGGCCAGCAATCGCCGGTCTACGGGCAGACGCCCGGGTCGCCGCCCTCGATTCACGGATCGGTGCCGACGCCCAGCACGCCGAACACGCCCAATATGCCCAGCGCGCCGATGGCGCCGACGCCGCAGGCTCCGCTCGTTTAAACCGTTACCGGTCCGAATCGTTACCGGCCGTATATCAACGCGCCCCTAACATCGTTGTGTGCGGGTTACCCCTCTAAGGCTGGCCGCCGTCATCCTCATGGCGGTGGTCGCGTTTTTGGTTGTCCCTCAACTGCTTCCCCGCGCCTTCGCCTCCTGCCCCGGCGTCGACGTGGTCTTCGCCAGAGGAACCGACGAACCCCCCGGTGTCGGGGTAGTGGGCGGAGCGTTCGTCAACTCGCTGCGCCAGCAGACCCGCAAAAGCGTTGAGGCATATGGGGTGAGGTATCCGGCGAGCAAAGACTTCCTGGCTGCCACGGACGGTGCCAACGACGCCAGCAACCACATTCAGCAGATGGCCGGCAACTGTCCCAATACCAAGGTCGTGCTCGGCGGATACTCCCAAGGCGCCGCCGTCGTCGACATAGTCACCGCCGCACCGCTTCCGGGCCTGGGCTTTCGACAGCCGTTGCCCGTCGGGGCCGCCGATCACGTCGCCGCCGTCGCGCTGTTCGGGAATCCGTCGGGCCGGGCGGGTCAGCTGATGAGCGCGCTGAGCCCCAACTTCGAAGGCAAGACCATCGACCTGTGCAACCCGGGCGACCCGATCTGCTCGGGCGGCATGCAGTGGAGTTCGCACCTGAGCTATGTGCCCGCATTAACCAACAAGGCCGCGAGTTTCGTCGCGGCCAGGGTTTAGCGCACGCGTACATCCCGGGTGATGAGGTTGCGCGCGGCCAGCTGATCGTCGGGTGGATAGTCCACGCCGACCAGCGTCAGCCCGTGCGCCGGGGCGGTGGCGTAGTCGCTGGATCGGTCTGTGGCGCTGAGCAATTCGCGGCACCACGAGACGGGACGCCGGTGTTCGCCGACGGCGAGCAACGCCCCGACCAGTGAGCGCACCATCGACCAGCAGAACGCGTCAGCGGTGACATGCGCGGTGATCAGGTCGCCCTCGCGCACCCAGTCCAGGCGCTGCAGGTCACGGATCGTGGTGGCATTCTCACGCTGACGGCAGAACGCCGCAAAATCGTGCAATCCCAACAGGTCTCGCGACGCGGCCGCCATCGCGTCCACGTCCAGCACGCGCGGCCAGGCGGTGATGTAGCGCGCCTGCAGCGGCTGCACCCCGTACGGCGCCGTCGAAAGCCGGTACACGTAATGGCGGCGCAACGCCGAGAATCGCGCGTCGAACCCCGTTGGGGCGCGGACGATATCGACGACGCGGACATCGGTGGGCAGAAACCGCCCGAGGCGACGCAGCAGCGCCACGAATTCGGGCTCGCCGACGTGCGGCGTGCGCGGATAGGCGTTGGGCAGCGCGTCTGGTGGCACATCGACGTGGGCCACCTGCCCGGTGGCGTGGACGCCGGCGTCGGTGCGCCCCGCCGCGCGCAGGTGCACGGACGTACGGAAGACCGTGGTCAGCGCCTCGTCGAGCACTCCGGCGACGGTCCGCTGGCCGGCTTGAGCCGCCCAGCCGGCGAAACCGGTTCCGTCGTAGGCGATATCGAGCCGCAGACGGACGTCCTCGCTAACTCTCGTCAGCCTCGTCTTTAGCCTCGGCGGCTTCGGCTTCGGCTCTCGCGGCCACGGCCTTGTCGGCCTTTTCTTCGGCTTCGACCTGAGCCTTGGTCGGCTCGGCCTCGGTCGTGGTCTCCTCGACCTCGGACGTTGCTTCCTCGACCGTCGGGCCGACGGCTTCCTCGGGCTCGACCGCCGCCTGAGGTGCCGCCGCTGCCGCGACCGGAGCGTCTGCAGTTTGGGGAGCCTTCTTGGACGCCTTCACCCGGCGTGCCCGATCGGCCTCCGAGGTTGCCGTCTTCTCCTGCACCAGTTCGATAACCGCCATCGGGGCGTTGTCGCCCTTACGCGGCTCGACCTTGATGATGCGGGTGTATCCGCCGTTGCGGTCGGCGAAGAACGGTCCGATCTCGGCGAACAGGGCGTGCACCACGTCCTTGTCGCGGATTTTCTTCATCACCTCGCGACGGTTGTGCAGCGAGCCCTTTTTCGCGTGCGTGATCAGCTTTTCCGCATAGGGTCGCAGCGCCCGCGCCTTCGGCTCGGTCGTCTTGATCCGGCCGTGCTCGAACAGCGACGTGGCCAGGTTGGCCAGAAGGGCTTTCTGGTGCGAAGACGACCCGCCGAGACGAGCGCCCTTGGTGGGCTTGGGCATTGCGACTATCTCCTATTTGGGGCCGGCCCCCGTATCAGGTAGGGCCGGGACGGGCTTTCGTCAGTTGTGTCCGGTTCCTCAGCGGCCACTGCACGGCCGCATCGTCACCGGACGGCCATTAGAGCTGTTCGGTTTCGGCGTAGTCCTGGTCGTCGTAGGCAGCCTCGGTGGACCAGGTGCCGGTGGCGACGTCGTAGCCCGCGACCTGCGACGGGTCGAAGCTCGGCGGGCTGTCCTTGAGCGACAGGCCAAGCTGGTGCAGCTTGACCTTCACCTCATCAATGGACTTCTGGCCGAAGTTACGAATGTCCAGCAGGTCGGACTCGGTCCGCGACACCAACTCGCCGACGGTGTGCACACCCTCACGCTTGAGGCAGTTGTAGGAACGCACGGTCAGGTCCAGGTCGTCGATCGGCAGTGCGAAGGACGCGATGTGGTCGGCCTCGGCGGGCGACGGCCCGATCTCGATGCCCTCGGCCTCGACATTGAGTTCCCTTGCCAGACCGAACAACTCGACCAGGGTCTTACCGGCCGACGCCAGCGCGTCACGCGGGGTGATCGAGTTCTTGGTCTCGACGTCCAGGACCAGCTTGTCGAAGTCGGTGCGCTGCTCGACACGGGTGGCTTCCACCTTGTAGGTGACCTTGAGCACCGGCGAGTAGATGGAATCGACTGGGATGCGGCCGATTTCGGCACCCGACGCGCGGTTCTGCACCGCGGGCACGTAGCCGCGGCCCCGCTCGACGACGAGCTCGACCTCGAGCTTGCCCTTGTCGTTCAGCGTCGCGATGTGCATCTCCGGGTTGTGCACCGTGACGCCGGCGGGCGGCACGATGTCGCCCGCGGTGACCGCACCCGGACCCTGCTTGCGCAGGTACATCGTGACCGGCTCGTCCTCCTCGGAGGACACGACCAGGCTCTTGAGGTTCAGGATGACGGCGGTGACGTCTTCCTTGACGCCGGGCACGGTGGTGAACTCGTGCAGGACGCCGTCGATGCGAATGCTGGTGACGGCCGCGCCGGGAATCGACGACAGCAGCGTCCGCCGGAGCGAGTTGCCCAGGGTGTAACCGAATCCCGGCTCCAGCGGTTCGATGACGAACTGGGACCGGCTGTCGCTGAGGACTTCCTCCGACAATGTGGGTCGCTGAGAGATCAGCATGGTGTTTCTTCTTCTCCTTCTCGGCACCCGCTATTTGATGCCGGTGGGGTTTTCGAGCCGGCCGGCTCGAAAGTCTTTTACTTCGAGTAGAACTCGACGATGAGCTGCTCGGCGAGCGGAACGTCGATCTGTGCCCGCTCGGGCAGCTGGTGGATCAGGATGCGCTGGCGCTCGCCGACGACCTGCAACCAGCTGGGGATCGGACGGTCGCCCGCCGTCTCCCGCGCGATCTGGAACGGCACGGTGTTCACCGACGAGTCCCGGACGTCGATGATGTCGTGCTGCGACACCCGGTAGCTGGGGACGTTGACGTGCACGCCGTTGACGCTGAAGTGCCCGTGGCTGACCAACTGGCGGGCCATCCGTCGGGTGCGGGCAAGCCCGGCGCGGTAGACCACGTTGTCGAGGCGGCTTTCGAGAATCTGCAGCAGGTTCTCACCCGTCTTGCCGGTGTGGCGGACGGCCTCTTCGTAGTAGCGGCGGAACTGCTTTTCCATCACGCCGTAGGTGAAGCGGGCCTTCTGCTTCTCCTGCAGCTGCAGCAGGTATTCGCTCTCCTTGATCCGCGCGCGACCGTGCTGGCCGGGCGGGTAGGGACGCTTCTCGAAGGCCTGGTCGCCACCGACGAGGTCGGTGCGCAGACGGCGCGACTTGCGCGTGATGGGTCCGGTGTAACGAGCCATGAT
>NZ_JAFAUS010000267.1 GCF_019243155.1 Mycobacterium sp. | reverse complement strand
GGTGAAGCCGTCTTCCGTGTGACCGGCGCCGGCCAGGAACGGACACGGCACCTGGAGAAAGTCGGCGTCGTGTATCCATTCCAGCCATCCTTCGGTGCCGCGGATCGCGATGGCGACGTCGCCCGTTTTGTCCTCCTGGCAGATCAGCCCGATGGATACTTCGTCGTCGGCTCGGCTCGGATCCATGTCGGTCGCCAGATCGTTGGCATAGATCGTGGTGACCACGGTGTAGTCGACGCCGCCGGCGCTCAGCGCCTGACCCGCCCTGTTCGTCAAATCGCCGGGCAGCGTCGCGTAGGTCGCATTGACGAGCTGGGCGAATTGTATTGCCTGCGTGACGTTTACCGTCGATGGTGTGGGCATGGCGGGCTCGGGCTCAGCCACCGAACATTCCGGTGAGCTGCGCTTGCGCGGTCGCGGCGCCGGCGATCGTCTGCGCCGCCTGAACACCGGCCAGACCGCCGGGCAGCTGATAGCCATCGGGCAGCTGGTAGAGGGTGAACCGGTAATGGTGTATGCCGCTTCCCGCCGGGGGACAGGGACCCTTGTACGCGGCCTGGCCGGCCGTGTTCGGCAGGGCGGTCGCCCCGGCCGGAGTCTGACCATCGGCGGTGCTACCGGAGCCGGGGGCGATTCCGACGACGACCCAGTGGATGTAGAGGCCGTTGACGGCGTCGGGGTCGTCGACGACGAGGGCGCCACCCAAGGGCGCCGACCACGCCAACGGCGGTGAGATGCCGGCGCCTTTGCAGGTGTACTGCACCGGAATCGGCGCACCGTCGGTGAAGGCCGGGCTGCTGATCGTCAACGGCCCGTCCGGGGGCGCGTTCGGCGCCGTCCGGCCGAGCGTGGTGACCTTCGGCGTCGACGAGGTCGTCGGGTGGCTGTTACCTTGGCCGCCGCAGCCGGCCAGCCCCGACACGATCGCCAGCGCTCCGATGATCGCCGCGATTCGATGAAGCGTGCCCGCCGACGTCGATTTCATGAATAACAGTTTGACTCGCGCGCCCGCGGTCGGAAGGACTTTCACCGCGATTAGGGTGCGCTACTTGCCGCGCTTCTCCACTTCCAGCACCCGCTTGCGCAGCCCCTCGGTGGCCGTGTCCATCAGGCTCTTGGCCCCCCTCTTGACCAGGAATCCGGGCACGGGCGCCACCAGGTCGACGGTGAGTTCGAAGCGGACCCGGGTGGAGTCGCCTTCGGGCGTCAGCGTGTACCGACCCTCTTGCGCGCGTTGCTGTTTGGCACTGACCAGGGTCCAACCCACGCCGTCGTCGTGGACGGTGTATGCCAGCTCCTGTTCGTCGCTGACGCCGACGAGTTTCACCACCTGCTTGGATCTGCTGGGGTGCCCTTGGTCGTCCCGTTCGAGGATCTCTATCTTTCGATGGACCGAGGACCACTCGGGCAACGACTCGAGGTCGAACAGCACGTCCATGATCTCGTCGGGTGTCGCGTCGATGACGACCTCGCGGGTTTCGGTGATGGCCACCGCACAGAGATAACCCCTGCGACCACGCCGGAAACACCTTTGCCGGGCCGGCGTCGATCAGGGCACCAGCACGACCTTGCCGATGTTCTCCCGTGCCGCCAAGATCTGGTGCGCTCTGGGGGCGTCGGCGAACGGCACGACCGCGTGGACGACCGGGGAGGCGGTGCCGTCGCGCAGCGCCTCGGCCAGCGGGGTGATCCAGGGTTCGAGCGTCCCGCGGTCGTCCCACAGCCGCAACATGTTGAGTCCGATCACGGCTTTCGAATCCGAGAGTTGGTCGAGCAGGTTGAAACCGCGCACCATCGCCAGCGCCTGTGGAGCCGCCGTGCGAAGCGAGCGCTTCTCGCCCTGCTGCATCGCCGAAACCCCGTAGCCGACAAGCCTTCCCCCGGGGCGCAGCAATGCGTAGGACCGCCGCAGTGACGTTCCGCCGAGCGCGTCGAGCACCACGTCATACGGGCCCAGGCCGTGCCACCAGCCGTCGCGGCGGTAGTCGATCGCGCGGTCCACTCCCAATTCGGCCAGCTTCTGGTGCTTGCCGGGGGAGGCGGTGCCGTGCACTTCGGCCCCGGCCGCTTTGGCGAACTGGATGGCTGCGATCCCCACGCCACCGGCAGCAGCGTGCACCAGCACCCGCTCGCCGGCCCGCAGTGACCCGTAGCCGTGCAGCGCCGCCCACGCGGTGGCGTAGTTGACGGGGACCGCGGCGCCCTGTTCGAAGCTCAGCGAATCGGGCAGCGCGACCGAGTCGTTCGCCGCGACGTTGACGATCTCGGCGTAGCCGCCGAATCGAGTTCCGGCCAGCACCCGTTCGCCGACGCGGCTCGCGCTCACCCCCTCACCGACGGCTTCGACCGTCCCGGCGACCTCGTAGCCGACCACCGCCGGAAGCTTGGGCGCGTCGGGATACAGACCGACACGGGCGAGATGATCGGCGAAGTTCACGCCCGCCGCGCGCACGGCGATCCGTAGCTGACCGGGCCCGGGTGCGGGCGGATCCGGGAACTGCTGCACCCGCAGGACGCTGGGATCGCCCCGCTTGGTGATCACGACTGCGCGCACTGTTGTCCTCCTGGGTTAGGAACCGGTCTGCACGGCCACGTCGGCGAGGCGGGGGAGAACGGTGTCGCGCCAACCGGGCCCCATCTGCTCGAAGGCCTGGGTCATCCGCCTGTTATCCATGTCAAATCCGCTGTGCTCCAGGAACACTCGGGTTCCGGTGCCTTCCGGCTCCAGGCGCCACGCGAGCTTCCAGGCAGGGGTGAACGTGTAGACGAACCGGTGTGGCTGGTCGACCTCGAGCACCTTGCAAGGCTGCTTGCCATACCCGGGCATGTCGAGAGTGAACTGGTGACCGACCACCGCGGCCACCTCTCCCTCGGCCCACCACAGTCGCATCAGGTCGGGCTCGGTCAGCAACCGCCACACTTTGGCCGGCGGCGCCGCCACGAATTGATCCACCCGAATGGTCGCAGTCTTCGACGTCTGAGTCATTCCAGCTCCTCTGCTGCTTCGGCGAGTCTGGCCAGTCGCGAACGCCAGAACTTCTCGAACGGATGTAGCCAGTCGCCCAGCGCCGCCAGCGGTTCGGCGGTCAGGCGATAGATGCGATGACGCCCTTGCGGCTCGTCGGCGACCAGCCCGGCATCGCGCAACACCTTGAGGTGCTCGGCGACGGCGGGCCGGCTGAGCTCGAACCGTTCGCTGAGTTGTCCCGCCGACAACGGTTGCAGGCACAGGATCTCCAGCAGTTCGCGACGTACCGGATTGGCGAGGGCGAGAAAGACCCGGTCAGTGCTGGCCACTGCGCCAATATATGTCGGGCATTTCCGACATGTCAACAATTTCCGACACATGCGCGCCCGCGCTACCTTGCTTACTGTGCATTTCGGCTGGGAACGATTGACCGACAGCGTGCATCGCTGCCGGCTACCGTTCTGCGATGTCACGATCGGACTGGTTGCGGGGCGCACCGGGGCGTTGCTCGTCGACACCGGCACGACGTTGCGCGAGGCGTCGGCGATCGACGCCGATCTCCGCGAGCTTGCCGGCCGCGGGGTCACTCATATTGTGTTGACGCACAAGCACTTCGACCATGTTCTGGGTTCCTCGTGGTTCGCCGACGCCGATATCACCTGTGCGCCCGAGGTCGCCGAATACCTGACGAAGGCAACCGATGAGCTTCGCGAGGACGCGCTGCGGCATGGCGCCGACGCCGCGGAGATAGATCGCGCGATCGCGGCCTTGCGCCCGCCGCAGCACGGGATCTACGACGCCGTCATCGATCTGGGCGACCACATGGTGACGAGCACCCACCTCGGTGGTGGGCACACGAACTCGGACTTGGTGGTGATCGTGCGCAGCAACGCCGACCGGACCGTCGTGTTCACTGGTGATCTCGTCGAGGAGTCCGGCGACCCGGCGATCGACGCCGACTCCGATATCGCCGCGTGGCCTGCGACGCTCGATCGACTGCTCGCGATCGGCGGACCCGAAGCGATATACGTGCCGGGGCACGGCGACGTCGTCGACGCGGAGTTCGTCGGTCGTCAACGCGACTGGTTGCGGCGGCGCGCGGCAGTCGATCCTGGTTGAGTCGCCAGGACAGCGCGTGTCTCAAGGGATTTGGATTGAGTACTTCGGCCGCTGATTCAACCGTGACGTCCGGGGATAGACTCCTACTCAGCAGTAACGTGCCGAAGAGGAGCGTAAGCCAATGGCGATCATCGATAGGGACACCGAAGTCCGGCCATCGTTCGAAGACCAGGTCGCTGCCACGCAGCGATACTTCGACGACCCACGCTTTGAGGGGATCATCCGTCTCTACACGGCCCGCCAGGTAGCGGAGCAGCGCGGCACGATCCCGACCGACTACGCGGTCGCACGCGAGGCGGCGACTGCTTTCTACCCTCGCCTGCGCGAGCTGTTCGCGCAGAAGAAGAGCATCACCACGTTCGGTCCGTACTCGCCCGGGCAGGCCGTCAGCATGAAGCGGATGGGCATCGAGGGGATTTACCTCGGCGGTTGGGCGACGTCCGCCAAGGGATCCACCACCGAGGACCCGGGGCCGGACCTGGCCAGCTACCCACTGAGCCAGGTGCCCGAGGACGCCGCGGTGCTGGTGCGCGCCCTGCTGACCGCGGACCGCAACCAGGAGTACCTGCGGCTGCAGATGAGCGAGCAGCAGCGCGCCACCACTAAGCAGTACGACTACCGGCCGTTCATCATCGCCGACGCCGACACCGGTCACGGCGGTGACCCGCACGTGCGCAACCTGATCCGGCGTTTCGTCGAGGTCGGCGTGCCCGGCTACCACATCGAAGACCAGCGTCCGGGCACGAAGAAGTGCGGCCATCAGGGCGGCAAGGTTCTCGTGCCGTCCGACGAACAGATCAAGCGCCTCAACACCGCTCGCTTCCAGCTCGACGTCATGAAGGTGCCCGGCATCATCGTGGCGCGCACCGACGCCGAGGCGGCCAACCTGATCGACAGCAACTCCGACGAGCGCGACCAGCCGTTCCTGCTGGGCGCGACCAACCTGGATATTCCCTCCTACAAGGGCTGCTTCCTGGCTCTGATGCGGCGGTTCTACGAGCTGGGCGTCAAGGAACTGAACGGCCACCTGCTCTACGCGCTTGCCGACAGCGAGTACGGCATTGCCAACGCCTGGCTCGAGCGGCAGGGCATCCTGGGCCAGGTCTCCGAGGCCGTCAACACCTGGCGGGAGAACGGGCAACACTCGATCGACGACCTTTTCGACCAGGTCGAGTCGCGGTTCGTGGCCGCCTGGGAGGACGACGCCGGGCTGATGACCTACAGCGATGCCGTCGCGGAGGTGCTCGCCTTCGGCGAGAGCGAAGGAGACGAGCCGGCGAGCATGAGCGCCGACCAGTGGCGGCAGTTCGCCGCGCGGACGTCGCACTACGCCGCCCGGGAGAAGGCGCGAGAGCTGGGCGCCGCGCCGAACTGGAGCCCCGAGCTGGCACGGACCCCCGAGGGCTACTACCAGGTGCGCGGCGGCATTCCGTACGCAATCGCCAAGTCGCTGGCCGCGGCGCCATTCGCCGACATTCTCTGGATGGAGACGAAGACCGCGGACCTGGCCGATGCCAAGCAGTTCGCCGACGCGATCCACGCCGAGTTCCCCGACCAGATGCTGGCGTACAACCTCTCGCCGTCGTTCAACTGGGACACCACCGGCATGAGCGACGAGGAGATGAAGCGCTTCCCTGAGGAGCTCGGCAAGATGGGCTTCGTCTTCAACTTCATCACCTACGGCGGACACCAGATCGACGGTGTCGCCGCCGAGGAGTTCGCCGCCAACCTCAGGCAGGACGGCATGCTGGCGCTGGCTCGGCTGCAGCGCAAGATGCGGCTGGTCGAGTCGCCGTACCGCACTCCGCAGACCCTGGTCGGCGGCCCACGCAGCGACGCCGCGCTCACCGCTTCCTCGGGACGCACCGCGACCACCAAGGCGATGGGGAAGGGCTCGACCCAGCATCAGCATCTGGTGCAGACCGAGGTGCCCAAGAAGCTGCTCGAGGAATGGCTGGCCCTGTGGAGCGAGCACTATCAGCTGGGCGAGAACCTGCGGGTCACACTGCGGCCGCGGCGTGCGGGCTCGGACGTTCTCGAGCTCGGGATCGTCGGCGACGGCGGCGAGCAGCTGGCCAACGTCGTTGTCGACCCGATCAAGGACCGGCACGGCCGCAGCATCCTGCAGGTGCGCGACCAGAACACCTTCGCCGAGAAGCTGCGCCAGAAGCGGTTGATGACGCTGATCCACCTCTGGCTGGTGAACCGCTTCAAGGCCGACGCGGTGATCTACGTGACGCCGACCGAGGACAACCAGTATCAGACCGAGAAGATGAAGTCCCACGGGATCTTCAGCGAGGTCTATCAGGAGGTCGGCGAGATCATCGTCGCCGAGGTGAACAAGCCGCGCATCGCCGAGCTGCTCAAGCCCGACCGCGTGGCGCTGCGCAAGCTGATCACCAAGGAAGGGTAGGCAGCGGCGCCGCCACCCCACCGAAGTCCGAACGGCTGCGGCGATTTCGGATGCCCGCGCACGCGTCGTCCAGCGCCACGCCCGCCCGGCGCGACGCGGCCGACCCCGGCGTGCACGGCACAACCCTCGCCGGCTGCATATCCGGGGCGAACTGCTAGCGACAGGCCGGTCGAATTCGCCGATGGCCCAGCTACTAACCAGTAGCGGGCCATCGGATTCTTTTGCTCGGATTCCACCGCCGTTCTGAGTTTGCCGCGAGACCCCCCGGGGTAACTCGAAGTGGACTGCACGCGATGTGGCGGAAGCGGATTGGGGATTGAAGATGAAGTCGGGGGCCAGGACTGCGGTCGCACTTTTCGGCGGCGCCGCAATGCTTGTGTTGACGGTTGCATGTGGCGGCGGCCATAAAGGACCGAGCACCTCGACCTCAACAACGACCAGTCCCACGTCCAGCGTGGCGCCCGCGCCGTCCACGGGCGGACCGACCGGCGGAGGCGGACCGGATGGCGGCGGCGGAGGCGCCCCCGGAGGACCCAACGGCGGTGGCGGGCCGAATGGCGGCAGCGGCAGCATCCCGGGCGGACCGACCGGTGGCGGCGGCCCCGGCGGCGGTAGCGGCAGCATTCCGGGCGTCGGCGGTGGCGGCGGCGGACCCGGTGGCGGCGGCGGTTGCGTCGGCAACATCTGCGGCGGCGGCTGACCCATCCGAAAGACTTGCTCCCTATAGCCGGTGGGGCCGGGATTACTCGGCCCCATCGGCTGAGCAGGAACATTTCTGTGCCACCGACTTCCCTTGTGGCCTAGGGCCAAACCCCCATTCCGAGTTATGGTTCTCCGCAACTCGAATGCAAGGGGACTTCAATGTCGAAGCTCAGGTTCGGATACTTCATCGCCCCGTTTCATCGGGCGGGCACCAATCCGACGCTGGCCCTGCAACGTGACCTGGAATTCGTCGAGCATCTGGATGCCCTGGGCTTCGACGAGGCGTGGATCGGTGAACACCATTCCGCGGGAAGCGAACTCATCGCCTCGCCGGAGATCTTCATCGCCGCGGCCGCCGAGCGGACCAAGTGGATCAAGCTTTGCACCGGAGTGATCTCGCTCGCCTACCACAACCCGCTCTGGGTCGCCGACCGGCTGATGATGCTCGACCACCTCACCCACGGCCGCGTGATCGGAGGGGTGGGACCCGGCTCGCTGCCCAGCGACTCGTCGATGATCGGTCTGACGCCGACCGACACCCGCGAGTTGCTGGAGACAAATCTCGACATCGTGGTCCGGTTGCTGGCGGGAGAGACCGTGAGCGCGAAGACCCCGACGCACGAGTTGCACAACGCCAAGCTGCAGCTTGCCCCCTACTCCGAAGCCGGGGTGCCGCTGGCGGTGGCCGCGGTCGCCTCGCCGACGGGCGCGCGGCTGGCGGGCAAGCATGGCATCGGCCTGCTGTCGATTGGTGCGACGCTGACCGTGGAGGGCTTCAACGCGCTGCAGTATCACTGGGACATCGTCGAGGAGCGTGCGGCCGCGTTCGGCACCAAGGTCGATCGCAAGAACTGGAGTCTGGTCGGGCCGTTCCACATCGCCGAGACCGACAAGCAGGCGCGCGAGGACGTGAAATTCGGCCTCGAGCCGTGGTTTCGGTATTTCCAGAAGGTCGCCGCGTTCCCGCAAATGACGATGCCGGGGGAGCAGATCGACGAGATGATCGACGTCATCAATGAGAACGGCGCCGGTGTGATCGGCACTCCGGAACGGGCACGCGAACAGGTGCAGCGGATGTGGGACCAGTCCGGCGGATTCGGCTGCATGCTGCAGATGGGCCACGAGTGGGCCAATCCCGCGGCGACCAAACGGTCGGCGGAATTGTTCGCGGCCGAGGTGGTGCCGCACTTCCAGGGCCAGGCGCAGCCGACGCTGGATGCCGCCACCCGCGCCAGCGAGGTGCGTGAGGGGCTCGCGGAATCGCAGAACCAGGCCGTCGCGCACATGACGAAGAAGTATCAGGACGAGATCGGCGCTAAGTAGCGATGCCGAACCACCGCGCCAGCGTCTCGCGGACTTCCGCGGGATCGGGTGCGGCCGCCGACGATGCCCACGCCACATAGCCGTCGGGACGCACCAGAAGCGCCGTGGCGGCCACCTCACCGACCGGTGTGCCGACGGCGACCGTCAGCCGGTCCGTCACGTCCGCGAGCGTGGTCGCCACGCCACCCCCGTCGGTGAGGTCGACCAGCAGTGGCCGGCCGGACCGCGCGAACTCGGCGATGCGACGCGTGCCGCCGGCGTCCGCCACCGCGAAGTCGGGCACCCAGTACCCGGCCAGCGGGTGGGCCGAAGCGCCTGTGATGTAACGGTTTTCGGCCCCCGATATCAGGTTGCTGAGGCGCCGGGCGACGTCGGAGTCGGTGACCAACTCGGAGAACAGTTCACGCAGGGCCGTCACCTCGGGTCCGGGTCGGACGAGCGCCAGCTGGGCGCGGCTGTGCATGATGACGCGTTCGGCGGCGCGCCGGCGTTCGGTCTCGTAGGTGTCGAGCAGCGCGTCATCGACCCGGCCGCTGACCACCGCCGCCAGCTTCCAGCCGAGGTTCACCGCGTCCTGCAAACCGAGGTTGAGTCCCGGCCCGCCCATCGGGGAGTGCACATGCGCGGCGTCGCCGACCAGAATCACCCGACCCAACCGATACCGCGACGCGATCCGGGAATTGATGCCACAGAACCGACGCAGGTCGAGCGGCGCATCGGGGACCGCGGGCCGCAACGGCACGTCAATACCGAGGACACGCTTGGCCGTGGCCTCCAATTCCCCAAGGCTCATGGGCGACCCGTCGACGTCATCGTCGCGCCGGTCTTCGCGAGCCGAGCTGTCCAACTCGAAGATAAGCACGGCCGCCCTGCCCCCGAGCGCGCCGTACGCGAAGACACCCCGCTCGGCCCGATAGAACCGCAGGGGCGGCAGGCGGCCATACCCGGGGATGTCCAGCCCGCCGCTGACCGGATCGATCCATTCAAGTGGTGGGAGCACGTCGAATCCCATTCGGACAGTCGCGTCGTACGAGGACATGCCGGGGAAGTCGATGCCGGCCAGCTTGCGGGTTGTGCTGGTGCCGCCGTCGGCGCCGACGAGGTACTCGGCCGTCAGCTCGTAGGCGCCGTCAGGGCCGGTGACACGCACCGTGACCGCGTCGTCGTGCTGATCGAAGCCGGTAAGCGAATGGCCCCAACGGATGTCGGCGTCGTGTGCGCTCGCCCGCTCCGCCAGCACCTCAACCAGCCTGGGTTGTTGAACTGGCAGCAGAAAGATCTGCGAATCGGGCACCAGCGTCGCGTCGAGGGGGAAGGCCGCGAACATCGCCCGGGGGTTGAGTTGCGGCGGCTGATCGGTGTCCGCGAGCAGGCGGTACAGGCCGCGGTGATCGAGGATCCGAACCCCTTGCCCGATAACACCGTTCGCCCGTCGCTGCGAATTGGGGCCCGGCATCGGATCCAGCACCACGGGTTTGATCCCTGCCAGCCCTAGCTCACCGGCGAGCATCAGGCCGTTGGGACCCCCGCCCACGATGACGACGTCAGTCACTTCGTCCAGAGTAGTGAAGAGCGCGCGGGCGTCGATTCACCAGAGTTTTCAAAGTCCAGCGACAGCGACGTCTCAGTTGGCAGCTAGTGACGGGGAGCACACATGAAGGATGAACACCACCACCCCTCACGAGAACACCACCGCGGCCGGCGCCCGTCGTCGGCGATTACGAATGATGCAGCTCATTTTCGCGGGCGCCGCGACCGTCGCGCTGCTCACCCTTTTCCACGCGGCCGGCCCGGCGGCAGCCACGCTCGGATCGGGATCAGTGCGCCTGGCGGACACGGCATTTCCGCTGGCGCCACCGGGGCTGTCCGGCACGGGCGGGTTCGCCACCGACTCCGACGACGATCAAGCCCAACTGCAGCAACAACAGAACCTGCAGCAGATGCTGCAGTCCGAGCAGCAGGCGCAAGAACAAAACGACGAGGCTCAGCAGCAGTTCAATCAGGACATGCAGCAGCAACAGCTGTACGAGAACCAGTTCAACAACCCGTAGAGCTTGCTTCAATGCGTGGCGGCCGCTCGGTGCGGCCGTCATGCGCTGTGCGAACAGTTAGCGGCCGGCGTTCGTTTCGCGCTCGGCGGCCTTGACCAGCCGGCTCGCGAAGAATGCGACCGCACCCCCCATGGCCGCGCGCATCACCGGCCCCGTTCCCCGAACCCCCTCGGTGAACGCGCCGGTCCAGCGGATGTCGGTGCCGCCCGCCGCATTCGGCGTCAGGACCACCTCGCCGGCGTAGTCCTTGGCCGGTGTCGGGGGCCCGACCAGTTTGTAGGCGTGCCGCCGATCCTGCTCGTACTCGACGGTCTCCTCCTGCACCAGCATCGGCCACATTCCCACCTTGCGGATGGCGCCGACTCCACCCGGCGCGGGGTCACCTTGGCGCGCCCAGCTGGAATGAACGACGATCGGCTTGGCCCACTTCGACCAGTTGGCGCCGTCCGTCACGAGCCGGAACAGCGTCGCGGCGGGCGCGGTGCTCGTGCGATTGACTTCGAAGGAGAATGCGCGGCCCGACATGCCCGCAAACGCTACCGCCCGTGGTGCGCGGCCGGTCAGTGGGGCTCGGCGGCCAACCCGACGACGCGGCGCCCGTCCGCCAGCTCGACGCCGGCCATCGACACCTGCGCCGGCAACGTCGCCACCAGGCGACCCAGCCCCGCCTCGGAGATCCGGAACACCTCGCCGCGGCCCTTTGCCGTCTCGACTTCCCCGACGTGGCGGGCGCCGAGTTGCTCGAGCAGCCCGTCGACATGTGCGTCGAATACCGCTAGTTCGCAGCTCGCTTCCGTCAAAAGAGCTGAGGCGCAGCCGCTGAGGCGCGCGGCGATGTCGACGGCGACCTGGTCGTGGAATGCCGGGACCACGATCGTCACCCCGAACGGGGTGCCGCTCATCGTCGGCTCACCCGGGAGGGCGACCGCGGCCATATCGAGCAGGTTGCAGAAGTTGGTGTACGTCCCCATCCGCCGGTTGATCGCGTAGGGGTCGGCACGCACCTCGTCCAGGGACGGGTGTTCGGTGGTGGTCGGCAGCAGCAATCCGTCGAATCCGGCCAGCAGATCCGCGGCGGCGGACCGCGCGCGCATCAGCGCGTTCAAGTCGGCGGCGAATGCGACGCCGGTGACGGAGCGTGCCGCGGTGATGACCTGTGTGACAACCGGATCCGCGCCCGGGGGAGCGGTGTCGAGGAATTCGCCGACCGCGTCGTAGCGTTCGGCGACGAACGCGCCGTCGTAGAGCAGCAGCGCCGCCTCCAGCAGGACCGAGATGTCGAGCGGTTCGATGCGCAGGCCCGCTCTCGCGGCGCGTGCGACGGTGCGCTCGAACGCATCCCGGTAGGCGTCGCTGACCGCAGCCAGGTTGGCGGCGTCGGGGACGGCCAGTCGCGGCGCGGCGGGCGCCGCGAGCCTGAGGTCGGCGGGCCAGCCGCGGCTGCGCGGGTCCCGCGAGTCCGGGCCCGCGATCACGGCGACCGCGGCGGCCGCCAGGCCGACGTCCGCCGCGAGCACGGAGACGGCGTCGAAGCTGGCGCAGGCGGGGACGACCCCGTGCGTGGGGACGATCCCGAGCGTGGGCTTGATGCCGGCGACGCCGTTCAGCGCGGCCGGCACGCGGACGGATCCCGCGGTGTCGGTGCCGACACCGATGTCGGCGATGCCCAACGCGACGGCCACGGCCGGACCGGAGCTGGAGCCGCCGGAGACCAGCTGCGGATGGTGCGAATTGCGCACGGCGCCATAGGGACTGCGGGTCCCGACCAATCCCGTGCCGAACTGGTCGAGGTTGGCTTTGCCGAGCACGACCGCCCCCGCGGCGAGCAGTCGTTCGACCGCCGCTGCGGTGCTGGTGGGCGTGTAGGCGAACTCGGGGCACGCCGCGGTGGTCGGTAGGCCCGCGACGTCGATGTTGTCCTTGACGGCGACGATCAGTCCCGCCAATGGCACGTCATCGCCCGCGGCGGCGCGCTGTTCGACCCCGGCGGCGTCGGCGAGGACGTCGGCCTGCTCGCGCAGCGTGATCCACACCTCGGGCCGGTCGACTTCGGCGATTCTGCGGTACGCGGCCGCGACGCGGGCCGTGGGGGAGTCGGCCATCTTTTCAGATCACATGCGGCGCGATCAGGATCGCGGCGCTGGATACCGCGAAGCCGATCAGGAAGGCAATCACCGTAAACCCCATCACCTGGCGGACATTGAGCTTGGCGATGGCGAGCACCGGCAGCAGCCAGAACGGCTGGACCATGTTCGCGACGCCCTCGCCGTCGGCGACCGACATCGAGATCAGCCCGAGGTAGGTCCGCGAGTGCTGGCCGACGGCCAGCGCCGAGTCGACCGCGATGGGTCCCTGCACCGCCCAGTGCCCGCCGCCGGACGGCACGAACAACGAGATCAGCACCGAGCCGAGGAACGTGAAGAAGGGCAGCGTGTACTGGTCGGCGCCGTGCACCACCGCCTCGGCCAGCACCGTCTGCAACGCCTTCGAATGCGAGGGCAGATATCCCAGGAGACCCACGATGCCGCCGTACAGGGGGTATTGCAGCAGCAACGGGCCGGACACCCGGGCCGCGTTGGAGAAGGCCCTGATGAAGCGAATCGGCGTGACGTGCAGCAGAGCGCTCGTGATGGTGAACAGCATGATCATCGAGGAGATGTTCAGCGCGAAACCGCTCAGCACGAAATACGTGATGCCCGCGGCAAAGACCAGCACGTTGAGGATCCAGAGATTCTCCAGCCATTCCGCGGGCGTCCGCTTGCCGGTGGGCGCCTGGGGTTCCGGCTCCTCCTCGAAGACCGCCGGGTCCGGTTCGAGACCATCCGCGGGCGCCATTCGCCAGATCGCGATGGCGAGCAGAAACACGACGACGAGCACGGCGACCCAGTTGTAGGGCTGGAAGACGGTCAACGACAACGGAACGGTCATGCCGGTGATCTTGTGGATCACGTTGATCGGGCTCGAGGTGTCGGTGTTGGCGAGAGCGATCGACGACGACAGGCCCTGCGTCCAGACGAGGTAGCCCATGAACCCGGTCGCGATGAGATAACCGAAATGCGCGCCATCGAGCCGCTTGGCGACCTGGCGCGCGACGAGCGCACCCGACACCAGCCCGAGCCCCCAGTTCAGCAGGGAGAAGACGGTGCTGACGCCGAAGCACAGCAGCGCCCCCTGAACCTGGTTGGTGGGCTTACCCGCGATGTAGACGATGGCGCGTTTTAGGATCGGCGCCTCGGCCAGCGTGTAGCCCGTCACCAGGACCAGCACCATCTGGAACGCGAACGTGAAGATGTTCTGCGGTCCCCAGACGCCGCCGTACCACGCCTTGACGATGCCGGTGAACGTCGCGCCGTGGACGAGCAGCGCCACGAGCGCGACGACGATGAGGGTCAGGATGACCGCGAAGAGATACGGGTCGGGCATGAGGCGTTCCACGTACCGGACGCACAGCCCGGTGAACCGCTGGATGATGCCCGGTCGCCGTTCTTCCGTCGGTTCTTCGGTCGGTTCTTCCGTCGTGGTCATGGGTTTCCTTAATCTCTCCGCCAGCGTTGCGGTCTCGTCGACATCTCGAAACCCAACTCCTGGCAGGTTGCGAAAAGGTGAATTTCGGCGAACTCGATGGCGATGTAGAGGATTATTGCCACCCGGATCGCCGTCTGCCAGCGGTGGCCGGAGGAGAAGGCACGCAGTCGCGCGCACCTAGACTTGCGTTCATGGATTCCGGATCCCATCAGCACGCTGGGGCGCCAAACGGCTTGCTGCGTATAGAGGACTGCCTGGACGCCGACGGTCACATCGCGGCGCCGGCAGGCACCACGCTGATCTCGCTCATCGCGCGCAACGTCGCCAGTGTCGGCGACCAGGTGGCGTATCGCTACATCGACCACGCCCGCTCGGAAGGGGACGTGAGCGAGGTGACCTGGTCGCAGTTGGGCGTTCGGCTGAACGCCATCGGCGCGCGCGTGCAGCAGCTTGCGGCCGACGGCGACCGGGTCGCGATCCTCGCGCCGCAGGGCATCGACTACGTCGCCGGTTTCTACGCGACGGTCCAGGCGGGCACCATCGCGGTGCCGCTGTTCGCCCCCGAACTGCCCGGCCACGCGGAACGCCTCGACACGGCCCTGCGCGATTCCGAACCCCGCGTCGTGCTCACCACGGCGGCGGCCAAGGACGCGGTCGAAGGGTTCCTGGGAAACCTTTCCGGAGTGCGCAAGCCGGACGTCCTGATCATCGACGAGATACCCGACTCCGACGGGGAGTCGTTCGTGCACGCCGAACTCGACGTCGACCGCGTCTCGCACCTGCAGTACACCTCGGGCTCGACACGGCCACCGGTGGGTGTGGAGATCACGCACCGCGCGGTGGGCACCAATCTGGTGCAGATGATCCTGTCGATCGACCTGCTCGACCGAAACACCCACGGCGTCAGCTGGTTGCCGCTCTATCACGACATGGGTTTGTCCATGATCGGCTTTCCCGCGGTCTACGGCGGCCATTCGACACTGATGGCCCCCGCCGCGTTCGTGCGCAGGCCGTTGCGGTGGATTCAGGCGCTGTCGGCGGAGTCGAAGACGGGCAACGTCGTCACCGCCGCGCCCAACTTCGCCTACGAGTGGACCGCGCAGCGCGGCCTTCCCGGCCCCGGCGATGACATCGACCTGAGCAACGTGGTGATGATCATCGGTTCCGAACCGGTCAGCGCCGACGCGATGCAGACGTTCAACAAGGCGTTCGCTCCATATGGGTTGCCGCGCACGGCGTTCAAGCCTTCGTACGGCATCGCGGAGGCGACCCTGTTCGTGGCGACCACCGCGACCGGCGCCGAGGCATCGGTGGTGTACCTCGACCGCGAGCAGCTGAGCGCCGGCCACGCCGTCCGCGTCTCCGAGGATTCTCCCGACGCCGTGGTGCAGGTGTCGTGCGGCCAGGTGGCCCGCAGCGAGTGGGCGGTGATCGTCGACCGCGATACCGAATCCGAGCTGCCCGACGGCGAGGTCGGCGAGATCTGGGTGCAGGGCAACAACGTCGCCCGTGGCTACTGGCGGATGCCCGACGAAACGCGGCTGGCATTCGGCGCCAAGCTGCGATCCCGGCTGGCCGACGGCAGCCACACCGAGGGCGCGGACGCCGAGGGCCGCTGGCTGCGCAGCGGCGACCTGGGCGTGTATCTCGATGGTGAGCTCTACGTGACGGGACGGGTCGTGGACCTGATCACCGTCGACGGTCGCAACCACTACCCGCAGGACATCGAAGCCACGGTTGCCGAGGCCTCGCCGCTCGTCCGGCGGGGATACGTGACGGCGTTCGCGGTGCCGGCCGAGGGCCCGGACGCGTCGAGCCAACGCCTGGTGGTCGTCGCCGAGCGTGCAGCGCGCACCAGCCGCGCGGATCCGGAACCGGCGACAGAGGCGATCCGTTCGGCGGTCCTGGACCGACACGGACTGCAACCCGCCGACGTGCTCTTCCTGCCGGCCGGCGCCATCCCGCGAACCACCAGCGGCAAGCTCGCCCGCAGGGCGTGCCGCGACCAATACCTGAGCGGCACGCTGGGCGGCCGCTAAACAGGCAAACCGCACCACCGCGGCGGCCACGCGGGTGGCATCCTGGCCATGTGGGTTTGCTCATCCGGCTCGTGGAACTGCTGATTGTTCTCCTGCCACTCACCGGTGTGATCGTGGCCGCGGTCAGAGCGTTGACCGGCAACCGGAGGCGACCCGAACAGCCGGCCGATCGGGCACCCATGCCCGATGCCGCGGACTCGGCGGGCACCGGCAATAACCACATCGCCCAGTGGCGCTCGCTGCGGCGCGTCCTCGACGAGCACGGCCGCACGGATGCGCGCTGGCTCGAATACGAACTGGACGTCGCCAAGCTCCTGGACTTTCCGCTGATGACCGACATGCGCGACCCGCTGACGATCGCCTTCCATAAAGCCAAGCTGCGAGCCGACTTCCTGCGCCCGGGGAAGGCCGAAGATCTGCTCGACGACCGCGACGCCGCCACCCAGTACATGGCCGCCGTCGAGGACTATGTGACGGCGTTCAATGCCGCGGAGGCTGAAGCGGCGCGCAGGCGCCGCAACGACTTTTCTCAGGCCGACCAACAGCGAATTGCCCGCGCGCAGAACTTGTTACGGGTCGCGTCGGACTCCGCGGCGGCGCCGCAGGAACGCCAGCGCGCGTATGAGTTGGCGCGCCAAGAGCTGGACGGTCTCATCGTGTTGCCGGCCGCGGCACAGGCCGGCATCGAGCGCGGAATCTCCGGCGAGCTGGAGAGCTAGCCCCGCGCCCGATGACTACGGGCAGGTGTACCCGCCGTCGATCACGACGTCCGAGCCGGTCATGTAGCTGGAGGCGGCGCTGGCGAGATACAGGTAGAGCCCGGTGAGTTCTTCCGGACGGCCGATGCGCCCCAGCGGGATCTTCGGTTCCCACAGCCGGTGGTACTCCGCGAGGGGTTCGACGAGCTCGGTGAGGATGTAACCCGGGCTCACGCTGTTGACGCGGATGTTGTGCGGCGCAAGCTCGACGGCCATGGCCTTGGTCAGGTGAATGACCGCCGCCTTGGAGGCACAGTAGTGACCGACAGTCTGCGGGATGTTGATGATGTGTCCCGACATCGAGGCGGTGGTGATGATGGCGCCACCCTCGCCTTGCGCGACCATCGCGCGAGCCGCCGCCTGGGCGGTGAGGAAAACCCCCGTCACATTGGTGTTCTGGATGCGCTGGAATTCTTCCGGCGACATCTCCAGCATCGGGGTGTCGGTGATGATCCCAGCGTTGCAGACCGCAATGTCGATGCCACCCAGCTCCGTCGTCACCCGGTCCAGCATTTCGTCCACCTGGTCGGGCTGGGTGACGTCGCAACGGATCGGTACGACTTTGCCGTCACCGTCCGTCGAGATCTCGGTGGCGACGCTTTCCAGAACGTCGGAATGTCGCGCCGCAAGGGCTACGTGGGCACCGGCTTGGAGATAGGCCTGCGCCACTTTCTTGCCGATTCCACTGGACGCCCCGGTGACCAAGGCCCGCTTGCCGCGCAAGTCGAACATCTCCAACACGTTCATTCCAAAACCCCATTCGCACGAGTGACCCGGAACCAGAACACGTTCTAGTGTGTCCGCTATGGGCAATTTCACCAGGGCAGAAATCGATAGCGCCATCGAAAATTACACGCGGGTCGTCGAAGGGTGCAGCGCGTCAGGTGACTGGCGACCTTTCGCGGATCTATTCACCGAAGACGTCGTCTACACCGAGCATCACTACGGCACCTTCAGCGGGCGTGAGGCGGTTCGGGACTGGATCGTCGCGGTGATGGCGCCCTTCCCGCACATGCGCTTTCCCAACGACTGGGTCGCGTACGACGAGGACAACGACGCCGTCGTCGTGATGATCAAGAATTTGCTCGACCATCCCACCGATCCGGACGGTGAACCGTTCTGGTTCCCGAACTGGACCCGGCTCGTCTACGCCGGCAACGGCCTGTTCTCCAGCGAGGAGGACATCTACAACCCGAACCGCGACGCACCGGGCGTGGTCGCGGCGTGGTTGCAGGCCGGCGGCCAACTCGAATCCAGCGAGATCTTGCAGCCCAACGCTTAACCACTCAGCGCGACAACAACTCTCGCCGAAGCGTTAGGGCTTTTCAGAGTCGCATCATGACTTCCCGGGCGCGACTGATGTGGCCGAAGCGGCGCGGCCCCGCCGTCGCGACCGGACAGCCGCCAGCGCCTGGTCCCAGGCCAGCATCGTCACGGCCTTCATGTTGGCGGGCTTCACGCTGTCCCGGGAGAGCAGCGCGGTCGCGGCCACCTTCGTGGTCGCCGACGCCTTCGACATGTGGCCCGAGTCGAACGGCGGCTGCGGGTCGTATTCGATCGCGAGCTGGATTGTCTTGGCACGGTTTTCGCCGCCGATCTGTCCGGCCAGCCACAGCGCCAGGTCGAGCCCGGCGGACACGCCCGCTCCCGTGACGATGTTTCCTTGCTGCACGATCCGCTCGTCGGCGACCGGGATCGCGCCGAACGCCTTCAAAGCGGGGACGGCGAGCCAGTGCGACGTCGCCCGCTTGCCCTCGAGCAGGCCTGCGGCGGCCAGGAGCACCGAGCCCGAACACACGGACGTCGTCCAGCTCGCGGTCCGGTGGGCCCGCCGCAGCCAGTCGAGCAGCACTTCGTCACGGGCGTGCACCGGAGTCGACTGGCCTCCCGGCACGAGAATGACGTCGGGCGAAGGGGTTTCCGCCAACGAGTGCGTGGCGCCGATGACCAGCACACCGGAGTCGGCGGTGATCGGTCCGGCCTCGTGCCACACAAATCGCACCTCGGCGTCGGGCAAATTTCGCAATATCTCGTACGGGCCGATCATGTCCAGCGCGGTGAATCCTGGATAGGTCACGATCGCGATTTGAGTCATCGGTGTATTCCTTTCGGGATCAGGCGAAGGCCTTGCGGTATTGGTCGGGCGAAATGCCCACGCGGCGAAGGAAATTGCGCCGCATCGTTTCCGCCGTGCCGAAGCCGCAGCGGGAAGCGATCGCGACGACGGTGTCGTCGGTCTGTTCCAGCTGCCGGCGCGCGGCCTCGGTGCGAATGCGTTCGACGTAGTGTCCGGGCGCCTCGCCGACCTCGTCGGTGAACACCCGGGTGAAATGACGGGGGCTCATTGCCGCCCGGCGGGCGAGGTCGCCGATGCTGTGCGGGTGGCCGGGCTCGGCCTCGATGGCCTCCTGCACCTCGCGGATCGGGGCCCGCTTGGCGCGCGGCATCCACACCGGGGCCGCGAACTGCGTCTGTCCGCCGGGGCGGCGCAGGTACAGGACGAGCCAGCGCGCCGCCGTCTGCGCGATCTCGGTGCCGTGGTCGTCCTCGACCAGCGAGAGCGCGAGATCGATGCCGGCGGTGACTCCCGCGGCCGTCCACACCCGGTCTGAGCTACGGACGAAGATCGGGTCCGGATCCACATCGACGTTGGGGAACTCGCTGGCCAACCGCTCGGCGAAGGCCCAGTGGGTGGTCGCCCGGCAGCCGTCGAGAAGGCCCGACTCGGCCGCGAGAAACGCGCCGGTGCAGACGCTGACCACGCGTCGAGCGTTTCCGGAGACCGCCTTGATCCAGTCCATCAGTTCGGGATTGCAGCGCGCCGCGTCGACGCCGCCGCCGCCCGGCAGCACGACCGTGTCGATGGCATCGCACGGATCCGGCAGCGGTTCCGCCACGAACTTCAAACCGGTGGACGTGGTCACGGGTTCGCCGTCGGGGGAGGACATGGCGACCTCGTAACCGCCACCGGTCAGCAGGGACGCGGTGGTGAAGACGTCGTGGGGCCCCACCACATCGAGCGCCTGAACGGCGGGGAAGCCGACGATCACCACCTTGCGAGCCATGAACTCAGTGTTCGCCACACCCGTCATGTCGTCTACGTCACGCACCCCACGGATTAGGACATAACGCACCCCACGGATTAGGACATAACGGACCTGACCCCCGGCGGTCGGGCCGGGCTTGGCAGACTGTGTCCATGGCACAGATAACCTTGCGTGGAAACCCGATCAACACTGTCGGCGAGCTGCCCTCGGTCGGATCTCCGGCCCCGGCGTTCAGCTTGACCGGCACCGATTTGGGCGCGGTCAGCAACGACCAATTCAGCGGAAAACCCGTGGTGCTCAACATCTTTCCGTCCGTTGACACGCCGGTGTGCGCGACGAGCGTGCGGACCTTCAATGAGCGCGCCGCCGGCGGCGGTGCCACCGTGGTGAACGTTTCCAAGGATCTGCCGTTCGCGCAGGCGCGGTTCTGCGGTGCGGAGGGCATCGAGAACGTCAAGACCGGTTCGGCGTTCCGGGACAGCTTCGGCGAGGACTACGGCGTCACCATCACCGACGGCCCGATGGCCGGACTGCTCGCCCGTGCCGTGGTGGTCATCGGCGCCGACGGCAACGTGGCGTACACGGAGCTGGTGCCGGAAATCGCGCAGGAGCCCAACTACGACGCGGCGCTCGCGGCGGTCGGCTGACCGATCCTCAGGCCGCGAGTTGGCAGACCCGATTGGGCGCAGCGGTCATGCGCGCCTCGGATCGACGACATCGCGAAAGCTTGCGGCGGGACGCACGGACGCGCCCAGTCGGGCCACGCGCTCGCTCAGCGCTTTGTCCGACGTCACCACCGAGATCTCGTGCGGGTGGGCATCGGCGTCAATCCGCCTGACGATCTCGTCGTCGGCCGAGTTGGCGGCCGCCCTCGGCGCATAGGCGATCTCGATCACCGACGATGTGATGGCGGTTGCCGGCGGCTGCTCGAACACGACTGTCACGTCGTCGTCATGACCCGACGCCCACCGGTCGAGGTTCTCGACCAACGCGACCATCGCGCGGCCGCGATCCTTCCACCATCCGTCCGGGCGGCTCCCGATCACATTCATGCCGTCCACAATCCACCGCACAACCCCTTACGTTAAGGCGCTAGGTCGCGGTCCGCTGCAAGATATCGGCGGCCACCCGGTCGGGGATCTCGATGTGGGGGCAGTGTCCGGCGTCGGCGTACTCGACGAGGTCCGCGTCGCGGAGCCGCGTGCGCAGTTCCCCGGCGATCGCGGCGCCCGACACCGGGTCGCGCATGCCCCACAGAAACGACAGCGGGACGTCGGTGCGGGTGAGGGCGCCCTCGAAACGGACCGTATTCGCGGCGCGTTCGGGTATGTAGCGCAACAGTTTTCGCTGGATGTCACCATCGGGATCGTTCTCTCGCAGCGCGCGGTAGTGCTCCGCGGCAAGGTCGCGGTCCAGCGGGTGCTCGGTCGAAAACACTTCGCTCCAGGTCTTGAAGAACAGCGACTCCGTGAAGAGGCGGGCCAGCAGCTCCCCGACCACCGGCATCAGGCTCGCCCGCTGCGCAAGCCGCGGCCGATATTTGTCCGCGAACAGCCCGGCGTTTCCGAAGATGCACCGTGCGATGTCGGTGGGACGCTCTGCGCGGCGGGCGAGCAGTTCGGTCGCCACGATCGCGCCGTAGTCGTAAGCGACCACCGCGGTCGGCGCCGGCGCGTACGCGGCGATCACCGCCTCGGCGAGGTCGGCCTGCTCGAAGACGCTGTAGCGGTGACCGGCCGGCTTGTCGCTGGACCCGTAGCCGAGGAAGTCGAACGTGACGACTTCGCGGTGCCGCGCCAATTCGGATTCGACGCCCGCCCACTCGAACGACGACGCCGGAAAGCCGTGCAGCAGAACCACAGTCGGGCCGCTGCCGGCGCGACGCACGAACACCTTCCGCCGCGCTCCGCCGACCGTCAACATCGCCGTTTCGCCGCCCTGACGCCACTCCTGCAAGCCCACGCGCGTCTCCTCCGGTCTCATTTCAAGACCAGACGCTAACACGGGTAGTCTCATTTTGAAACCGGTCGCGGTACGATGGATGGCGTGCGCTATCAGGAACTTGCCGATTTCCCGTGCTCGATCACGCGCCCCCTGGTGATCTTCGGGGACCGGTGGACGATGCTGGTGCTCAAGGCGGCGTTCAACGGCATCCGGCGCTTCAACGCGTTTCAGGCCGCGCTGGGAATCTCCCGCAGCCGGCTACAGGATCGCCTGGATCGGCTCGTCGAGCACGAGATCCTCACCAAAGCGAAGTGCCGCGACGGCAGCCACGAGGAGTACCGACTCACGCAGAAGGGCCGCGACATCTATCCGATATTGATGGCGGTCCGCGACTGGGGTGACCGGTATACGGCCCCCGACGGCCCGCCCGTGCACTTCAACCATCGGGACTGCACCGGCGAGGCGCACGTCACCCTGGCCTGCGACGCATGCGGCACTACCCTCGACGCGCGCGACGTTGTGCCCGTGCCGGGTGCCGGAATGCCGGGTATTTCCTGAAGTCAGTGCACCGCAGCGGATTTCACGATCATCAGCAAGAGGCTCAGCACCACCAATACGCTCAACGTGAGCACTTGGGGCCACGGTCGCCACGGCGCGTCCTGGATGGCGTAGGACATCTCCTTGAGCGGCGAGGTTTGCGGCGGCGCGGCGCGCTGTGGCGGCACCGGGCGGTGGAACTGGTGGAAGTACAACTGGATGAGCGTCGCGCCGATCCACAGCCCACCAAGGAAGCTGACGGAGTCGATACCCCGGCAGAGGACCAGCACGGCGATCCCCACGGTGAAGGCCATCACGTAGCGGTCGGACGTGGTGGTAGCCGAGGGCTTGTCGCCGTACTGCTTGTCGAGCATGGCGCGACGCCGTCGGTACGGCAGCGCGAAAAACGCGAACTTGACGACGATGTGCAGGCCTAGTACCACGACGACGACGGTGGCAACGGTGTTCAGCATGAGGCTCTCTCGTTGGACGTTCTTCCGGCGCGATTCGTTCTTGAAGCGTTGACCGGTTGGTACGGTCACCGATATCAGTTTCACCAGCCGATGTGCTCGCACCGTAGTCGATGATGGGACGCGCCAGATGACATCGATAGCCGACACCGACGACCGCGTTGTCTCGCTGGCCCGCGGCATGCGGGATCTGGTGCGGGCCGAGGCCGCGCAATCCGAGCAGCTGCGCACCCTGACCCCGGCGATCGTCGACGAGATGTGGTCGAGCGGGCTGATGTCGGCCTTCAACCCGGCCGTCGCCGGGGGTGTCGAGCCTTCGTTCACCGAGATGATCGAAACCTGGATCGAAATGGCTTGGCAGGACGGCTCATTCGGCTGGATAGGGATCGCAAACCTGCCATCGTCCTTTGCGGCCGCGGCGTATCTGCCGGACGAGGGTTTCGCCGAGGTGTTCACGGCTCACGACAACCGGGTAACGCTGGGTGGTCAATTCTTTCCCAACGGACAAGGGGCCGCCGTCGACGGCGGCTACCTGGTAAACGGGGCGTGGAACTTCGGCTCGGGCACCGGCCACTCCGAGTACATCGCGGCCGGATTCTTCCCGATGGACAACGGCGAGATGCGCTGGATCGCCGAGGGCTTCCCCGAGATGCGGGTCGCGGTAGTTCCGCGCGACCAGATCAGCTTGAACGACGGCTGGTTCGTGCAAGGTCTCAAGGGAACCGGGTCCTACGACTACTCCGCCAAGGACGTGTTCGTGCCCGCAAGCCGCACGTTCGAGCTGTTCGTGCGCGAGCCGTACCGCGGCACGTCGCCGGCCACCCGGATGGGGTTAATGCCCGTCACCGCCGCGGGCCACGCATCGTGGGCGCTGGGCGTGGCCAAGAGCATGCTCGACGACGTCCAAGAACTGGCGGCGACCAAATACCGGATGAGTGACATGGCCTCCCTGGCGAGCCGCCCGACATTCCAGAAGGGGCTGGCGCACCATCGTGCGGCCTGGCGCGCCGCCCGCCTGCTGGTGCTGGACGCGTTCACCACCGCCGAGTCGGCGGTCGCGGCGGGGGAGGACCTGACGCCGGCGTTGCGCGCGGACATGCGGGTGGCGGCCATCTTCGCGACGGACACGGCCCGCGAGTGCGCCGAGTGGGCCCATCTGGTCGCCGGGACCACCTCGATCCGCGAGGGCAGCCGCCTGGAACGCGCCTTCCGCGACATCTACACCGGAACGCAGCACGCCTTCATCAGCGAGAAGGTGGCCATCGACGCCGCGCAGATATGGCTCGGCATCATCGAAGACCAGCCCGGGTTGTGATGCGCCGCCGCTGATTACAGCAGTTGCTCGCCCGGTGCTTCGTTACCGAGATCCGCACCCTCGTCCCGGTCTTCGGCGACCGACGAGGCCAGGCCGGGGCCGGCGGCTCCGCCCGCGGACGCACCCTGAGCCATGGAGCCGATCGTGCTCAATGGCGCGGCGCCCGCGCCCAGCACCGTCGATGCCGCGCTGACCGCTGCAGGGATGGTCGCCGAGGGGGTACCCGGCACCGTCGGCGTCGGATTCGCCGCCGGAACGCCCTCGACCAAGTTAGCCAGCAGCGGCGTCCGCGAAGCCGATCCGCCTGCGCCCGGTAGCGTTTCGGAGCGCATCAGGCCAGCGGCCGCGCCCGCACCCGATCCGCCGACGAAAGGCTGGCCCACGAATTGGCCACCGGCGGAATCCAGGACGCCGGCGGCCTCGCCGTCGACTTGCGAATACATGCGGGCGATGTCGGTCAGGGTCACACCCGTGCGGGCGACCTCCTCCTGCGCCGCGGTGTGCAGGGCGAGCATCGCGGCACCCTCGGCGGCGAACGCCGCCGCCGCCTGAGCCGAGACCTCGTCGGCCCCGGCGGGAACCAGCGCCGTCACCGCCATCGATGCCGCCGCACCGGAACTCAACCCGCGGGCGGCCATGTCGACCAACTGCACTCCGATAGCGCCGGCGGCCGGATCGTGTGACATCGACACCATGTGCGTGCGGCTCCTGTTTGTCGGTACGGGCGTTTAGTCACCAATTTTAGTGCCCCACTGGCATGCTCAGCGCGCTTTATTACCCCGATGCACGGCCCGGAACGGGTGAGCACAACGCGCAAAACCACGGAATCGTCGCTTAATTCGACTATCGCCCACAAGAGCGACACCGCTGGAATCCCACCGTAGGTTCAGTTTCAACAACAACCGAATAGCCGCCAGGTCGCGACGCGAAAATCGTTCGCGGACAGCGCTTTCGCCACTACAAGCGACCCATGCGGGCACCGAACCGAAAAGGATTGATCAATGGTCACGCTGGGAAAAATCACCGGATGGCAGCCGTCGGACGGTCCAGTCACCACCTGGATGGCGTCCGCCGCGGCACACGACGCGGCCCGGAACGCGCGGCGAAGCGACCTGCCGCCCACTTACCAGCAGGCCCGGCACCTGCGCGCAGCCTACGAGGGCAAAGCCGTCGGCCGGCAACTGCCCCGGCTGATGGTGGTGGCGTGGGACATCCCCGGGGTGTGCGACATCGCGGCCATGACGGCGACGATCAACACGCACGTCCGCCGGAATGACGCCTACCACGACTGGTTCGATTTCGAGGACGACGTCATCGTCCGCCGCACCATCGACAACCCCCAAGCCATCGACCTCGTCCCGTCGGAATTCGGGCGGATGGACGCCGACCAGATACGCGCCCACGCCTTGACGACGACACCGGAGACCCTCGAGTGGGATTGCTTCACCTTCGGCATCGTCCAGCACACCGACCACTTCTCGTTCTACGCCAGCGTCGACCATCTGCTGATCGACGGCATGTCAGCCGGCCTGATCTTCTTCGACATCCAGTTGACGTACCAGGCCATCGCGAATGGCGCCGAGGGGCCTGACATTTTCCCGCAGACGGCAAGCTATCGCGGCTACACGCAGCGCCAGCACGAGAAGCTTGCGGGCCTGACCCTGGCGTCCCCCGAGGTCGAGGCGTGGGTCGAGTTCGCCCGTGACACCGGGGGCCAGTGGCCGAGCTTTCCGCTTCCGTTGCGCGCCAGCCAGACCGACACCACGGGCGACTTCGTGACCGTCGACCTGTTGGACGCAGCTGAGACGGAGTCGTTCGACACCGCCTGCCGCGCGGCCGGCGCGCGATTCAGCGGGGGAGTCCTGGCGTGCGCCGCGTTGACCGAGCACGCGCTGACGGGCAACGACACGTTTCACGGCTTCACGCCGTACGACACGCGGACGCCGGCGCTGGACTCGATGACCGTGGGCTGGTTCGCCAACCTGATTCCGGTCACCGTGCCGACGGTCGCCGGGTCCTTCCCGGAGGCGGCCCGGGCCGCACAGGAATCGTTCGACGGCGCCAAGCATCTCGCCGTCGTGCCGCTCGATCGGGTCATCGAGCTGGCCGACCCGCGTGGGCTCTGGATCGAGCCGCCCACGGCCCGCGCAATGATGGTGTCGTTCATCGACTTTCGCGCCGTACCGGCCGCGGACCTGTTGGACGAGAACAACTTCGGAACCTTTGCCGACAACCTGTCGCACGGCGGGATCAACCTGTGGATCAACCGCCACGCCGACAAGACCACGGCCACCATCTCCTTCCCGGACAACGCCGATGCCCGCGCGGCGGTGCAGCACTACCTCGAAGCGCTGACCCGGTCGTTCGCCCGGGCCGTCAAGACCACCTCCGACTGGGTGGATGCGGTTGCCGCGCATGCGAACTGCGGCCACCGCACACCAGCCATCAACGCGTGACAACGAAGGGATATCGAGGATCATGGACAACGTACTCGACCTGGTCGACCACACCTTCTTCCGCGTGGAGCGGGCGGCCGGCGTGACCAATGTGATCCAGTGCATGTGGGTGTACGACCGCACGCCCGACATCGACGGTCTGCGCCGGTTCCACCGCCACCTGCAGCAGGGCCGGCTGGCCCGTCGCATCGAACGTTCGCCGCTGCCGTTCGGGCGGTACCGCTGGGTCTCGCCGGGCGACCAACCGGAAATCGAGGTCGTCGAAACCGCCCGTCCGCGTGCGGAATTCGATGCCTGGTGCAACGAACAATCCAACATCCGGCTGGACGCCGAGCGCGGACCGGGATGGCACCTCGCGGTGTTGCCCTTCACCGAAGGCGGCGCCGGGATCAGCCTGATCGCCTCGCACTGCCTCACCGACGCCGTCGGGCTCTGCCAAGCCCTGGCCGCCGCGGCAGCCGGCAACGACAACGCCGTCGAATGGCCGACCGCCGGATCCCGCGGGCGCTGGCAGGCATTGCGCGAAGATACCCGCCAGACCGTGCGCGACCTCCCCGCGATCCGCCGCGCCGCCGTCGACGCCGCACGATTCCTTCGGGACAACGGCGGCGCCGGCGGACCGGCCCCGACACCGACCGTCACGGTCGACGAGGAGATCACCTTCCCGGCGGCGACCTTCTTCGTCGACGCCGGCGAATGGGACGCTCGCGCACGGGCACTCGGGGGGACCGCCAACGGTTTGTACGTCGCGCTGGCGGCCCGCCTCGCCCAGCGAGTCGGCCGCGTCGGTGCGGACGGCTCGGTTGCCGTGACGATGGCCATCAACGAGCGCACGGACGGTGACACCCGCGCCAACGCCATCAAGAACGTCGACTTCACCATCGATCCCACGCCCGCGACAACGGAGCTGCGCGGAATCCGCGCCGCGACCAAGCAGGCGCTGGTCCGTTCACAGCACGAGCCCGACGCGCGATGGACGCTGCTGCCGCTGGTGCCCCTGGTACCCGAGCGCCTCGGCAAGCAATGGCTCGGCGCCGCCACCAACAGCGCGGCCACCGTCGGCTCGTCCAACATCGGTGCGGTCGACCCCGCCACGAATCGGCCGGACGGCACCGACGCCGACCACTTCGCGATCAGGTCGCTGAGCGCTCGGATGACCACCGGCATGCTGCACCAACTCGGCGGGCTGCTGTCGTTGCTGTCGGGAAGAGTGAACGGACGGGTCTTCGTCTCCGTGGTTGCCTACGCGCCGACCGGCGTCAACTCAAACAGCGCTCTGCGGCAGCACCTTTCGAGTGTGCTGGATGAATTCTCACTCGCGTCGACGATGGGCTGGCCCTGCGACGAGCCGGCCCTCGGGCGGTGAGCACAATGCGCACAATCGCGCCGATCGCCGCTAATTCCGACTAACGCTCACAAGCGCGACAGGGCGGCAGGTCCCGCCCTACGTTGAATCTCAACCGAATAATCCCCGCGAATAACCCAATGTCATTCGTCGCCAAGGCAAATGGCAGACCGCAAAGGACTCTGTGACATGGACAACGTACTCGACTTGGTCGACCAGACCTTCTTTCGCCTCGGGGAGGCGGCCGGCGTCGGTCAGAACGTCTGGGTGTACAACCGCGCCATCGACATCGACGGTCTGCGTCGGTTCCACCAGCACCTCCAGCAGGGCCGGCTGGCCCGTCGCATCGAACGCTCGCCCCTGCGGTTCGGCCGGCATCGCTGGGTCGCGCCCAGTGATGGCGACGAGCTCGAGATCGCGGCACCTCGGCCGCGCGAGGAATTCGACGCCTGGCTGCGCGAGCAGGCCAACATCCCCCTGGACGCCGCGCACGGCCCCGGATGGCACCTCGCGGTGCTCCCGTTCACCGACGGCGGCGCCGGGGTGAGCTTCGTCATCACGCATTGCCTCACCGACGGCATCGGAGGGTGCCTTGCCCTCGTGGAAGCAGCCTGCGGCTACGACCACCCGAACAACTTGCCCCCCGCCGGATCACGCCCGCGGGCGCGGGCCCTGCGCGAGGATGTCCGCCAGACCGCGCACGACATCCCCGCCATCCGCCGCGCCTTGACCGCCGCGGTCACGACTGCGCGATCGGCCCGTCGTGACCGCCGCAGCGCCGGATCGGCGGTTCCAGCTGCCAAGCCGTCCGCGCCGATCGCCGGAGCCGACGAAATCATCACGCTCCCAACGGCGGCGTTCTTTCTCGACGCGGACGAGTGGGATGCCCGCGCGCAATCACTCGGCGGGACCAGCAACTCGCTGCTCTCGGGAGTGGCGGCCCGGCTCGCCCAGCGAGTGGGACGAGTCGGCGCGGACGGGTCGGTGGCCTTGGCGCTGCCCGTCAACGAGCGAACGGTCGACGACACCCGCGCCAACGCGGTCACGATGGTCGACATCACCGTCGACCCGGCGCCCGCGACGACGGACCTGCGCGAGATCCGCGCCGCAACCAAGCAGGCACTGATCCATCACCGGGAGGTGCCCGACGAACGGCGCACACTCCTGCCGCTGGTTCCCCTGCTGCCCGAGCGGCTGATCAAGCAGATGGTCGGCGTGGCCACCGGCGGCGCGACCAACGTCGTGGTCGCATCCAACATCGGTCCAGCCCCCGAGGCGGCCAACCGGCCGGACGGCACAGACGCCGACTACGTCGCCCTGCTGTCTCGCTACCCGGGCCTGACCCGAGCGATGATGGACCAGCTCGGCGGGATCATGGTGGTGCACTGCGCATCGGTGCACCGGCAGGTCTTCATCTCGGTTCTTGCCTATCAGCCGGGCCGACTGACCTCGAACGACGATCTGCGACAGCACGTTTCCAGTACCCTGAACGACTTCTCGCTCACCGCCGGCACGGGCTGGAGCGCCATGAGCGAGTCGGCCGGGACGCGGTAGCCGGACGACGGGTCCCCGGTTCCGTGGTGAGCACAATGCGCGAAACCGTGGAATCGCGGCTAAGTCCGACTATCGAGTACAAGCGCGACAGGGCGGCATGCGGGGCCATACGGTGAATTCAAGCGAGACAAAAGCACTTCACCGAAAACGAATCCGGCAGCGCGACAAGCGAAAAGGACCTGAAGAAAATGAGCAACGTACTCGATCTGTACGACCAGGCCTACTTCGACTTCGAGCGCGCGGCCGGAGCTACCTGCGCATTGCAGTGCGTGTGGGTGTACGACCGCACCATCGACATCGACGGTCTGCGGCGGTTCCACCACCACCTGCAGCGGGGACGGTTGTCGAGGCGCATGGAACGCTCGCCACTGCCTTTCGCCCGGCATCGCTGGGTCGCGGCCGGCAATCAGCCCGACCTCGAGGTCGTCGAAAGGCCCCGTGCGCGCGAAGAATTCGACGCCTGGTTGGCCGAACAGGCCAACACCCCGCTGGACGCCGAGCACGGACCCGGATGGCACCTTGCGGTGCTGCCGTTCACCGACGGCGGCGCCGCGGTGAGCCTGGTCATCTCCCACTGCCTCATCGACGGCGTCGGATTGTGCGAGGCGTTGGCGGAGGCGTCCTCCGGACAACACAACCTGAACGACTGGCCCGCTGCCGCATCACGCCCGCGGTGGCAGGCGCTGCGCGAGGACGCCCGCCAGACCGCGCGCGACATCCCCGGCATCGGCCGCGCCGTCGTCGCCGCGGCGCAGTTCGCACGACGCCAGCGCGACCACGCCGCGGCGCCCGTTGCCGCGCCGGTTGCGCCGACCCCCGGCGAAAACGTCACTCTGTCAACGACAACGATCTTCCTCGACACCGCTCAGTGGGACGCCCGCGCACGGGCGCTCGGCGGAACCAGCAACACCCTGCTCGCCGGACTGGCGGCCCGCCTCGCCCAGCAAGTCGGCCGGCTCACCGCGGACGGCCGGGCCACTCCGTCGATACCGGTCAACGAACGCACCGCCGGCGACACCCGCGCCAACGCCATCACCAACGTGGACATCACGGTCGACCCCACACTCGCGGCGACGGACCTGCGTGAGATCCGGGCCGCAACCAAGCAAGCTCTGATCCGCCACCGGGATGTGCCCGACGAGCGGTGGGCACTGCTGCCGCTGGTTCCCCTGCTGCCGCAGCGGCTGGTCAAGCAACTGGTCGGCGTGGCCACCGGCGGTACGACCAACGTCGTCTCATCCAACCTCGGTGCCCTCGACGGCGCCGCCATCCGGCCGGACGGCACCGACGCCGACTACTTCGCCATGAAGTCCCTCTACCCGGGGGTGACGGCGGAGATAATGCACCGCACCGGCGGGGTGTTGGCGCTGCTGTCGGGAAGGGTGCACCGACAGATCTTCGTCTCGGTTCTCGCGTATCAACCGGACCGTCCTAACTCGAATGACCAACTGCGGCAAGACGTCTCAAGTGTTCTGAGCGACTTCTCGCTCACCGCCGCAATCGGCTGGCCAGGCCCCGTGTCAGTGGCCGACCTGACCGCGTAAGCAAGCGACAAGACAAGGAGCTCGAGGAAAATGGACAACGTACTCGACCTGTTCGACCAGACGGTGTTTCTCGGCGAGCGTGCGACCGGAGCCACCAACCTTCTACAGTGCGTGTGGATTTACAACCGCGCCATCGACATTGACGGTCTGCGACAGTTCCACCGCCATCTGCAGCGGGGCCGGTTGTCCCGCCGCATCGAACCGTCGCCGTCGCCGTTCGGCCGCCACCGCTGGGTCGCGCCCGAGGGTCAGTCCGACCTGGAGATCGTCGCGGCGCCGCGCTCGCGCGACGAACTCGACGCCTGGCTGGGCGAGCAAGCCAACACTGAACTCGACGCCGAGCACGGACCCGGATGGCACCTTGCGGTGCTGCCGTTCACCGACGGCGGCACGGCCGTAAGCCTGGTCATCTCGCACTGCCTGAGCGACGGCGTCGGGTTGTGCGAGGCCTTGGCGGACGCCGCAGCCGGGCGCCGCGACCCGATCACCTGGCCCGCCGCCGGGTCGCGCGGGTGGTGGCGAGCCGTGAGTGAGGACGCCCGCCAGACCGCGCGCGACATCCCCGGCATCGGCCGCGCCGTCGTGGCCGCGGCGCGCATGGCGCGACGCGACAGCGCCGGTGCCGGATCGCCCGCGGCCGCCCCTGTCGAACCGCCCGTCAGCTCCGGCCGCGCCGACGAGCGCATCACCCTGCCAACGGCGACGATCTTCGTCGACGCCGACGAATGGGACGCTCGCGCACAGTCACTGGGCGGGACCAGCAACACGCTGCTCGCGGCACTGGCCGCTCAGCTCGCACAGCGAGTGGGACGGATCGCGGCGGACGGCTCGGTCGCGGTGACCATGCCCGTCAACGAACGAGCGGCCGGCGACACCCGCGCCAACGCCATCACGAATGTCGACTTCACCGTCGACCCCGCACCCACGACAACGGACCTGAGCGAGATCCGGACCACCATCAAGCAAGCGCTGGTCCGCTCGCACGACGAGACCAACGAGCGGTTCCAGTTGCTGCACCTTGCTCCTCTGCTGCCGCAGTGGCTGGTCAGGCGGTGCGTGGGCGTCTCCGCCAACGGTGCGGCCAGCGTCATCTCGTCCAACCTCGGTGCGGTCGATCCGGCCGCGCGCCGGCCGGACGGCACGGACGCCGACCACTTCGTCATGAAGCCCCTCGGCCCGGGTGTGACCAAGGCGGTCATGCACCGGCTCGGCGGCTTGCTGGTGTTGCTGTCGGGGAAAACGGATGGGGGCGTTTTCGTCTCGGTCCTCGCATACCAGCCGGGCGCTGACAACTCGAATGACAAGCTGGGGCAGGACCTTTCGGACACGCTGCGCGACTTCTCACTCGCCGCCACGCTCGGCTGGCCGGCCCCGGTGTCGGTGGCCGACCTAACCGCGTAAGCAAGCGACACAATAAGGAGCTCGAGGAAAATGGACAACGTCATCGACCTGATTGACCAGAGCGCGTTTCTCGGCGAGCGAGCGACCGGAACTACCAACCTGCTGCAGTGCATCTGGATCTATGACCGCGCGATCGACATGGACGGCCTGCGCCAGTTCCACCGCCATCTTCAGCGGGGACGGTTGTCCCGCCGCATCGAACGGTCACGGTTGCCGTTCGGCCGGCATCGTTGGGTGTCACCCGGCACTCAGTCCGACCTGGAGATCGTCGCAATTCCTCGTCCGCGTGCCGAATTCGACACCTGGGCAAGCGAGCAAGCCAACACTGAACTCGACGCCGAACACGGACCCGGATGGCACCTCGCGGTGATGCCGTTCACCGACGGCGGCGCGGGGGTGAGCTTCGTCATCTCGCACAGCCTCATCGACGGCGTCGGGTTGTGCGAGGCGCTGGCGGACGCGGCGACCGGGCGCCGCGACCCGATCACCTGGCCCGCCGCCGGGTCGCGCCGGCGGTGGCAAGCGCTCCGCCAGGACGCCCGTCAAACAGCGCGCGACATCCCGGGCATGGGCCGCGCCGTCGTCGCCGGGACACGATTCGCCACGGGCAACCCCGGCGGTGCCGGCGCACAGCTGCCCAGCGCGCCGCGTGCGCCGTTCGCCGGACCCGACGAACGCGTCGATCCGCCAAAGGCGACGTTCTTCGTTGACGCCGACGAATGGGATGCCCGCGCGCACTCACTCGGGGGAACCAGCAACGCGCTGCTCGCGGGATTGGCGGGTCGTCTGGCCCAGCGAGTGGGACGGGTCGCGGGGAATGGCTTGGCCACCTTGGCGATACCGGTCAACGAGCGCACCGACGGCGACACCCGCGCCAACGCCATCACGAGTGTCGACATCACGGTCGACCCGGCGGGCGCGCCGGCGGATCTGCGCGAGATCCGGGCCGCGATCAAGCAAGCGCTGATCCGCCATGAAGAGGTCCCCGACGCGCGACTGGCGCTGCTACCGCTGGCTCCGCTCATGCCGCGGTGGCTCGTCAGGCGGATGGCCGGCGTGGCCCTCGGCGGGGCGACGACCAGCGGATCGTCCAACCTCGGTGCGCTAAGCCCGGCCGCCAACCGGCCGGATGGCACGGATGCCGATCACTTCGCCGTCAGATTGCTCGTCCCGGGGGTGACCAAGGCGACGGTGCACCAGACCGGCGGACTGCTGGGGCTGCTCTCGGGAAGAGCACACGGACGGGTCTTCGTCTCGGTCGTTGCGTACGAGCTGGGCGGCCTCAATTCGAATGACGTTTTGCAGCAGCATATTTCGAGTGTTGTCAGGGACTTCTCGCTGGCCGCCACGATCGGCTGGCCACACCCGGAGCCAATGCGAGCACAATGCGCAGAACCACAAGATCGTGGGTAACACCGACTATCGCCTACAAGCACGACACGGGTGCCGCGCAACCATAGATTCGGTATCGACGCGGATCACCAATGAAGGGTTTCACCATGATCAACAAGCCCGACGCCCTTAGCATCTCGACCCCTCGCGGCGTGTTCGCGGTGTTGGGTCGCTTCGCCACTCGTGCTCCCTGGCTCATCATCGCCGCGTGGGTCGCTGCGGTAGCCGTGCTCACCGTGGCCTTCCCCCCGTTGACGAAGGTGGTCGAAGGCCAGACGGTACAGCCGCTACCACCGAAAGCCATGGCAGCGACCGAGCAGATGGCCAAGGACTTCGGTGAATCCGGTCAAAACATTCTCATTGTCGTGCTCACCGACAACCGGGGTCTGCAACCGGCCGACGAGGACACCTACCGCAAGCTCGCCGCCACGTTTCGCGGCGAGACCAAAGACGTGGTCGCCGTGCAGGACATCGTTGCCACACCCGCACTGCGGTCATTGATGGTCAGCGCGGACAACAAAGCGTTCTACATGGCGGTGATCCTGCGGGCTCCCGTCGGCTCTCCCGAGTCGTCGCAGGCCTACCAGCAGATCACCGACATCGCCAAGCGCTCGACCACGGGCACGCCGCTGACCGCACAGGTGACGGGACAGGGTGCCATGGCCGGCGACCTGGCGATCGTCACCGCTCGCGACATGCAGACGATCGAGCTGGTCACTGCATTGTTCGTGCTGATCATCCTGCTGGTGATCTACCGGCGGCCCGTGACCGTGCTGCTGCCGTTGATCACCATCGGCATTTCGGTCGCGTCGACCCAGGGCCTGGTGTCCGGGTTGGTTCAGCTCGGGCTCGGGGTGTCCTCGATGACGATCGCCTTGATGACGGCGATGATCTTCGGTGCCGGCACCGACTACGCCGTCTTCCTGATCAGTCGCTACCACGAGTACCTCCGGTCCGGCATGGACTCCGACCTGGCCGTACAAAAGGCGCTGAGCTCCATCGGTGAGGTGATCGCGGCGTCGGCGGCCACCGTTGCCGTCACCTTCTTCGGCATGATCTTCACCCGGCTACCCGCGTTCACGAGTATCGGTCCGGCGCTTGCGATTTCGATCGGGATCGCGTTCCTTGCCGCGATAACGCTGTTGCCCGCCATCCTCGTTCTCGCAGGCCGGCGCGGATGGGTGACGCCGCGAGCGGCCCTCACCGGCCGCCTGTGGCAGCGCTCAGCCGTTCAGTTGGTTCGCCGGCCCAAAGCGCATCTGCTCGGGAGTCTCGCGGTGTTGCTCACGCTGGCCGGTTGCGCGGCGTTCCTGCGGCCCACCTTCGACGACCGCCTGCAACTGCCGCAGTCGGCGCCGAGCAACATCGGCTTCTCGACGATGGCAGACCACTTCTCGAAGAGTATGTTGCTGCCGGAGTACATCTACGTTCGGTCACCGCACGACCTGCGGACGTCGCGCGCGCTGGCCGACCTGGACCAGATGGCTCAGCGGGTGTCCCAGTTGCCCAATATCGCTGCGGTGCGCGGCATCACGCGGCCCAGCGGCCAGCCGCTGGATCAAGCCAAGATCAGCTTCCAAGCCGGAGAGGTCGGCGGCAAGCTCCAAGACGCCTCGACACAGATCAACGACAGGACGAGTGACCTCGACGCGCTGACCAACGGCGCAGACCAACTGGCGGCGGCCCTTGCCCAGGTGCGCGACCAGATCCGTGGCGCCAGTGGGCCGATGGCCCACGTCACTGCGACGCTGAACCAGGTGCAGCAGCAGCTCGCCACTGCGGCGAACGTCCTGGACAACGTCCGTGGACTCACCAACGGGTCCGTTTCCGCACTCGCCAGCAGTGTCGCCGCGGCGGCGGGCCCGATGTTCGACGGCTTGACCAAGCAGCCGGCCGTGCAGGGCGTGCAGGCAGCAGTGCAGAGCCTGACCGCGCAATTGGCAACCGCGAGTGGCGGTCTGCGGGCCATGGGCGGCAGCGCCGCCGGCATGCAGCAGAAAATCGCGGGCATGCAGGCAGCGGCCGATCAGCTCGCCGACGGCAGCCGCCGGCTCGCCGACGGCGTCCGGACACTCGTCGACAAGGTCAAGCAGATGGGTCTGGGCATGAACCAGGCGGCCGACCTGTTGCTGTCGATGAAGCACGACGCCACGCAGCCCTCGATGGCGGGCATGTACATCCCGTCCCAGGTGCTCACCTCGGACGAATTCAAGAACGCCGCCAAGCTGTTCTTCTCGCCCGACGGCCATTCGGTCCGCTATCTGGTCGAGACGAAATTCGACCCCTTCAGTTCCGCCGCGATGGACCAGGTTTCATCGATCCTGAACACGGCACGGGGCGCCCAACCGAACACCGCACTCGCCGACGCGTCGATCTCCATGGTCGGACTCAACCCGATGTACAGCACGCTGCGGAGCTACTACAACAACGACTTCCACTTGATCGTCATCATGACGTTGCTCATCGTTTTCGCCATCCTGGTCATGTTGCTCCGCGCGATCGTTGCGCCACTGTATCTGATTGCCTCCGTGGCGATCTCGTATCTGTCCGCGGTAGGGCTGGGAGTCGTCTTCTTCCAGTTCGTGTTACATCAGGCGATGTCGTGGAACGTGCAGGCGACGGCCTTTATCGTGCTGGTCGCCGTCGGGGCAGACTATAACCTGCTGCTGATCACGCGAATTCGTGAAGAGTCGCGCACGGGCATCCGTTCCGGCATCATCCGTGCCGTCCGTTCCACGGGTGGTGTCATCACCTCGGCCGGCATCATCTTCGCCGCCTCGATGTTCGGCATGTTGTTCGGCAGCCTGGCGACCATGGTGCAGACCGGACTCATCATCGGTATGGGCCTGTTGATCGACACCTTCGTTGTTCGCACGGTCACGGTGCCGGCCATGGCGGCGCTGGTCGGCAAGGCCAACTGGTGGCCGTCCAAGAAGACTGGCACCACTCCGGCTCCCGACACGGCGCGCAGTGTTGCGGCACCTCCGGTCGCGCCAGTGACCGAAGGCATTGGCGGCGACTACTCTCATCGGTTGGCCACCAACAACATCCGTCGTTCCGCCGCTCAGCGGCGGCGGTCAGTCACTCGGCACGGCAAACGGCCTCGTCGCGTGTCCGTCGCGGGCCCCAGGCACTAGGAGAGTCAGCGCGGGGGCCCGGCCGGCCGCTTGGCGGCGGCTGCGAATTCCTGTTCGGGTCGTCCGGTCGTCCCGTACCGCAACCCGACGGTGACGTCGCGGGCCGTGGCCAGCGCCGCCAGGTACCGCTGCGCGGTCGCCCGCGATATCCCGATCGCGGCGGAAACCTCGGCCGCCGACATCGGCTGCTGGGCCGTTCGCAACGCTTGCAGCACAAGCTGTTTGGTCGACGAGGCCGCGATGGTAGCGGCTGGCGGGGGAGCGACCCGCGGACGCAGCGCATCCAGAGCCGCGTCCACGTCAGCGGCGGTCAGATTGGGAGCGGCCAATATCTTGCGGTAACGCGCGTAGCCGGCCAGCCGCGCGGCCAGCTCGGGGGGTGCGAACGGCTTGACGAGGTAACTCAGTGCCCCGGCGGACATCGCGGCCCGGACCGTGGCCGCCTCGGTGGCCGCGCTCAGCATCATGCTGTCGCCGTCACGTTCGCGGACGAAGTCGACTCCGGACCCGTCGGGCAGATAGACGTCGACCAGGGCCAGGTCGACAGGATCGGCCTTCCGCGCGCCCTCGATCGTGTTCGCCGTCCCGCTCACCGTGAAACCGGGCAGAGTCTTGACGATCTCGGCATGCATATTGGCGACTCGGAAATCGTCGTCTACCACCAGCACCGTCAGGTCTGCGTCGCCCATTGCGCCTCCTCTACCATTACGCCCGGCAGCCGGGCAATGAATTCCGCACCGCGCAGCCGCAATTCGGTGTCGCCGGCGCTGGCCAGCCACAGGTCACCGCCGAGCGCACGACTGATCTGTCGCGACAACGCGAGCCCGATACCCCGGCCGCCCGGTATGCCGGAGTCCGGCTTGGTCGTGGTGCCCTCGGTGAAGAGGTGATCGACGAAGTCGGGCGCCACACCGTCGCCGCTGTCGGCGACGGTGATGTGCAGCGTTGAACCATCTTGCAGCAGTTCGACGTCCACTTCCTTCACGTCGTTATGGCCGGTTCGGGCCGCGTCGATCGCGTTGTCGAGCAAGTTGCCCACCACGGTGGTGACATCGACGGGCAGCACAAGCCGGCCGGACACCCAAGTGTTTTCACCGATCGTCAACGTCACCCCGGCTTCGCGGGCGGCCGCACCCTTGGCGGCCAGGAAGGCCTGCAGGTATGCATCGCGGATGGCCTCGATTCCCGGCAGCGCGGATCCCAGTGGGCCCGACCCGAGAACTTCTTCCAGATATTGCAGACCCTCGTCCACATGGCCGGCTTGGAGCAGCCCATTCAGCAGGTGCAGCCGGTTGGCGAATTCGTGGCGCTGAGCGCGCAGCACCGTGCTCATCACCTGCACCGCGTCGAGTTGCCGTGTCAGCGATTCCACGTCGGTTCGGTCCCGTACCACCAAAACCGTTCCCAGCGCTCGTCCTTCGCGCGATACCGGCCGCGCCGAGACGACGACGATGCGTTCGCCCACGGTGGCCAGCGTCAGCGCCGAATCGGCCGTGTTGAACACGTCGAGAACCCTTGGGGTCAGCCCGATCTGGTCGACCGGCCGCCCCGTTTCGTTGGTGATCTCGAGCAGCCGGCACGCCTCGTCGTTGACGAACGTGGTGTAGCCGGACGTGTCTGCCGCCAGCACGCCCTCGCCGATGCCCTGCAGCACCGCAGCCTGGGTGCGCACCAATTCGGTGATCTCGCCCGGCCGCAGACCCAGTGTCAGCCCTCGCCAGCGCCGGGCCAATGCCGCCGAGCCGACAACAGCGATTACTAGCAGTGCAGCGGATATCGCGGCCATCGCGCGCAGGTTCTTCGAAAACTGCTCATCGAAAGCCTTGGTGGACAGGCCGACGATGACGACCCCCAACACCCGGTTGGAACCCGGCTCGAACACCGGGATCTTCGCGACGATCGCCCGCCCGAGAACAGTGTCGTCGTGCGATGTCATCTCCTGCCCGGCCAACGGTGCCGCGATGTCGGCGCTGATATGACGACCCAATCTGTCGCGCTGGGGATCGGCGACCCTGATGCCTTCGGCATTGGCGATGACGACGAACAACACATGGGTGCGTTGTTGAACCCGGGTCGCGACGCCCTGGATCGGACCCGTGGCGAGTTCGTCGGTCAGCTGCGGGCTCGGGGTCAACGGGCCGCTGTCGTAGCGCGCGATGTTGGTGACCACCGTGGGGGATGAGGCGACCACACGAGCGATATCCGTGGCGTGGACGTGGTATTGGCTGTCCAGGCGCGCACGATTGAACATGGCGAAGAGTCCGAAAGCGACGATCAGCGTCAGCGTCACGATGATGAGCTGCAACACGAGTATCTGCGTGGCGAGCCGCAGGTCGATGCGGCCCCGGGGAGCCATGGCAAGACAGTACCGCGCTGGTGAGCAGAATGCGCGAAAGCATGACCGACTTCGCCGCGACGTCGCTACCATCAGCCCATGCGCGGCTCAAAGATCCTGATCACCGGTCCGACCGGACAACTCGCCACCCCCATCGCCGAGGCGCTCGCGGCCGACAACGATGTCTGGGGAATCGCCCGCTTCACCGATCCGGCGGCCCGCGAAGGCCTGGAGGCGGCCGGCGTTCAATGCCGTACGGTCAACTTGGCGACCGGTGACTTCACCAAGCTGCCAACCGATTTCGACTACGTCCTCAACCTTGCGGTGGCCAAGAGCGGGAACTGGGATAAGGACCTGGCGGCCAACGCGGAATCCGTCGGGCTGCTGATGGCCCACTGTCGCGGCGCAAAGGCGTTTCTGCACTGTTCCTCCGCCGCCGTCTACGACCCGCCCGGCGACGACCCTCGCACCGAGCGCACCGCACTGGGCGACAACCACAAATCCTTGTTTCCCACCTATTCCATCTCCAAGATCGCCGGGGAAGTCGTCGCCCGGTCGATGGCGCGAGTCTTCGAGGTGCCCACCACGATCGCCCGGCTCAACGTCCCCTATGGCGACAACGGCGGCTGGCCGTTCTACCACATGGAGATGATGCTGGCCGGCATCCCGATTCCCGTCCCGCTGGGCGACCCGGCACGCTACAACCCGATCCACGAGGACGACATCATCGCCACCATCCCGAAGTTGTTGGAAGCGGCGTCCGTCCCGGCGACCACCGTGAACTGGTGCGGCGACCAGACCGTCAGCCTGCAGGAGTGGTGCGGTTACCTCGGCTCGCTCGTCGGCAAGGTGCCGGTTTTCGAGGCGAGCGAGCAAGCGCTGCGCGGTAATCCGACCGGCGTCGACCGGATGCACGAGCTCGTGGGGGGCACCACGGTGGACTGGCGTGACGGTATTCGGCGGATGGCGGCCAAGTTCCACCCGGAGCTGGTCGCCGTCTAGGCGTTCCTCACAGGTGGGCCAAGAGGCGCTCGGCGAAGACGTCAGGATGTTCGCGATGCATGAAATGGCCGCCCGGGACCTCCTCGACGATGTACTCGTTGTCGAACATCCGCGCCGCGCGCCGATAATCCGACGGCTCGGCCATCGGATCGTCCAGGCCCGCAAAAGCGACCGCCGGCACCGTGATTCGTGCCTTCAATGACGCGCTGGGAAGGGGGGAGAGCTTTCGGTAGTAGCCGAAGGCGGCGTTCAGACTAGCCCGGTCGGTAAAGGTCTCGCGGATGGCGTCGAACTCCCGCGGATCGGGGTTCCACGTGGGAGACCATCGCCGGTAGATGGCGGGCAGAGCCGCGAAGTCGTTGCGCGCGAAGCGTTCCGCCGCCCCAGGTAACTTGTACGCCGCAAAGTGGCGGGCGCCCCAGAGCTTGCGCGGCGAGGGTTTGAGCGTGGCGGGGTGCGGAATGGCAATGACGACAAGCTTTCTCACCCGATCCGCGCCGATCGCGGCCGCGCCGTATGCGGCCGCGGCGCCGAAGTCGTGTCCGATCACGGCGGCGTCTGGGGCGCCGAACGCTTCGATCAGCGCCAGCGGGTCACGCGCCAGGGTTTCCTGGTCGGGATCGGCAGGCGGGATCGCGCTGGGGCGGTATCCGCGCAGGTACGGGGTGACGACGCGGTAGCCGTTGGCCGCGATGCGCGGGCGAAGATCGTCCCACGTGTGGGCCGTATCGGGGAACCCGTGCAGCATGAGAACCAGCGGCCCGGAGCCCTGTTCGAGGTAGGCGAATCTCAGCCCGTTCGCTTCGATGAAATGGATTTCATCGCCCATGATGTGGGGACACTACGCTTTGGCCCGGGTAGCACAAGGGCATACGGCGTCGCTGGGCAACTCGCGCCGAACGTGTCACCATCACCACATGACCAGCGGACCGGACGAGGCGCAGCGACTGCGCACCCTGACGCTGCTACGCCGCGTCCGCGACCGGATCGACCGGGACTACACCCAGCCGCTGGACGTCGAGGCGCTGGCCCGCGACGTCCACATGTCCGGCGGGCACCTCAGCCGCGAATTCCGGCGCGCGTACGGCGAATCGCCGTACTCCTATCTCATGACCCGCCGCATCGAGCGCGCGATGGCGCTGCTGCGCCGCGGCGACATGAGCGTCACCGACGTCTGTTACGCGGTGGGCTGCTCGTCGCTGGGCACCTTCAGCACGCGCTTCACCGAATTGGTCGGCGTGCCGCCCAGCGTCTACCGGCGCCGGTCGGCGGGCGCGCTGGCGGGAATGCCGCCCTGTGTGGCCAAACAAGTGACGCGACCGATCAGGAATCGAGAAGCATCCGTCACCGGCCCGCACCTAGCCTGACCGCATGGACATCACGATTCACTCGAGCTTCCTTCCACACGAGGACCCGGAAGCCTCGCTCGCCTTCTATCGCGACACCCTCGGCTTTGAAGTCCGACTCGACGTCGGCAAAGGCAAGATGCGCTGGATCACCGTCGGGCCGCCGAATCAGCCCGACACGTCGATCGTGCTGAACCCGCCGGCCGCCAACCCGGGCATCACCGACGACGAGCGCCGCACCATCGCCGAGATGATGGCCAAGGGCAGCTACGCCACCCTGCTGTTGGCAACCAAGGACCTGGACCGCACCTTCGAGCGACTTCAGTCCGACGCCGTCGAGATCGTCCAGGAGCCCACGGACCAGCCGTACGGACTCCGCGACTGCGCCGTCCGTGATCCTGCAGGCAACCTCATTCGCATCCAGGAGCTGCGATAGATCCGGGCTGACCCGTGCGGCCGATCCGTCGTACCGCCCTTGACCGCGCCGTGCGCACAATGCTAAGCAGGTGCTCAGCATTGCAGCGCATCCGACGCTGACGATGACGGCTGGCTACACGGAAGGGATCAGATGACGCTGCAGACGGTTTTGGAGGACATCCGTAAGCGACCCGGTTCGGGTGACGTCATCCAGGTCATCGACCCCACGACCGAAGAGCCGATCACCGAGTTCACCGATTGCGGGGCCGAGGCCGTCGACGAGGCCGCCGCGCGGGCGAAGTCCTCCTTCGAGTCAGGTGTCTGGTCGGAGCTGCCGGGTCGCGAGAGGGCCAAGGTCCTGTGGAAGATCGGCGACCTGATCGACCAGCACTCCGAGGAATTCGCTCAACTCGACTCGCTCAACACCGGCATGCCCTTGCTGCAAGCGCAGTTGCAGATGTCGACCGTGTCCGAGTTCTTCCGCTACTACGCCGGCTGGTGTTCCAAGATCAACGGCACCGCGTACGACGTGAAGACCGACGGCATTGCGACCGACGCCTACGTCAACATGCACGCCTACTCCCTGAAGGAGCCGTTCGGGGTGGTCGGGCTGATCTTCCCGTGGAACGGCCCGATCTTCAACGCGAGCGCCAAGCTCGCCCCGGCGTTGGCCGCCGGCGGCAGCCTGCTCGTCAAACCCGCTGAGGAGACTCCGCTTTCGGCGATCCTGCTCGACCAGCTGGTGCACGAGGCCGGCGTTCCCGAGGGAGTCGTCAACCTGCTCACCGGCTACGGCCACACCGCGGGCGCGGCGATCAGCGCGCATCCCGACGTCGAGAAGGTCGCCTTCACCGGATCCACCGAGGTCGGCAAGGAGATCGTGCGGGCATCGGCCGGCAACCTGAAGAAGGTGACGCTCGAGCTCGGCGGGAAGTCGCCGGTGCTGATCTTCGACGACGCCGACCTGAACAAGGCCATCATGATGGCGTCGCTGGGCATCTTCGTGCACTCCGGTCAGGGGTGCGTGTGCGGGTCGCGAATCTTCGCGCAGCGCGGCGTGTACGACCAGGTCGTGGAAGGCATTGCGATGATGGCGAATTCGTTCAAGCTTGGCGCCCCGAGCGAGGAGGGTTGCGTCAGCGGCCCGCTGATCAGCCAGAAGCAGCTGACCCGCGTGATGGGCTTCATCGACGAGGGCAAGCGCGACGGCGTCGAGGTCGTGACCGGCGGTCACCGCCTCGACCGGAAGGGCTACTTCGTCCACCCGACGGTGCTCACCAATGTCGACCCGAGCATGCGGCTCTACCAGCAGGAGATCTTCGGCCCGGTGGTGACCATTCTGCCGTTCGACGACGAGGACGAGGCCGTGGCCCTGGCGAACGACACCACCTACGGCCTGGCCGCCACCGCATGGACGGAGAACGTCGGCCGGGCCCACCGGATCCTCAAGCGGCTGCACGCCGGCAGCGTTCAGGTCAACTGCCAGTTGGTCTTCGACCACGATGTGCCGTTCGGTGGCTACAAGCAGTCCGGGTGGGGTCACGAATTCGGCAAAGAGGGCATCGAGACGTACCTCAAGACGAAGTCGGCCTGGATCCAGCTCTGATAACGCT
>NZ_JAFAUS010000471.1 GCF_019243155.1 Mycobacterium sp. | reverse complement strand
CGCAATTCCGGCGTCGGTCAGTTGCGGCACACCCCACAACGCGCCGCCGCGAGTGAACTGGTCGACGACCGCCGAGTCCCACGCCGAGGCGGCGCCGGGCCCCAGCGCCGAGCCGATGTTCAGCAGCCGGCCGCTGTCGGCGTAGGCGGCCAGGTAGGCGTTCGACAGCCAGTAGATGTCATCGGCGCTGCCGCCGGCGACATCGGTGCGCAGGGTGTTGAAGTACGTCGAGTACGCCACCACATTGGTGTGCACTTCGATGTCGGGATGCGCGCGCGTAAACGCGTCGAACGACTGCCGATACGCCGCGGCGATCTGGTCGCCCCACACCCGCACGGTCACAACGATTTTGCCGCCGGCCGGTGCGCCGGAGTAGTCCAGCAGCACCGCCATCACGGCCAACAACACCGCGACCAGAGCCACCGCTGCGGCCGCCAGCGTCGAAAAGCGGGGCCGGCTCACTTGATCCCCGAGACGACGATCGAGGCCACGATGTGACGCTGGAAAGCGACGAAGAGGGCGATCAACGGAACGATCGCCACCGTCGTCGCCGCCATCACCAACGTCCACTGCGAGTTGAACCGCGACTGCAGGTCGGCAGTCGCCACCGTGAGCACCCGCCACCGGTGGCCGCTGGTGATCACCAACGGCCACATGAAGTTATTCCACTGCGAGACCACAGTGATCAGCGTCAAGGCGGCCAGGACCGGCCGGCTGGACGGGATGACGACGTGGAAGATCACGTCCAGCGTGTTGGCCCCGTCCAGGCGGGCGGCGTTGACCAGCTCGTTCGGAATCATCCGGAAGTGCTCGCGCAGCAGGAAGATCGCGTACGGCGAGCCGAACATGAACGGCAACACCAACGCCCAGAACGTGTTCCGCAGGCCCAGCTGGGCCATCATCAGATACATCGGCACCACGGTGACCGTCCCCGGCACCATCAACGTCGCGATGTACACCCAGAATAACGCATCGCGGCCGGGAAAGTGCAAGCGCGCGAACGCGTATGCGGCCAACACCGAAAAGGTCAACTGGCCCACCAGAATCACCGCCGTCATCAAGGCGGTCACGGCCGCCGCGCGGCCGAACCCCGCTCCGGCCAGATCGGCGAAATTGCGCAGCGTGGGCGGTCGCGGCAGTTGCAGCGGTGTTCCGGTGGCGAACTGGTGCGCCGAGGTGAATGCGGTCAACAGGCCAAGCGCGAACGGCACCAGGGTGATCAGTGCGCCGACGGTGAGTCCGGCGTAGATCACCACGTTCGAGACGCGGCTAGGTGAGGTCATAGCTGATCCGCCGCCGGAAATACATCTGTTGAACCATGGTGACGCCGATCAGGATGACGAACAGCACCACCGCCATGACCGACGCGCGCCCGATGGCCGCCGACCCGAAAGCCTCGGCGTAGATGCGGTGTGCCACCAGATCGGTGCTGCGGGCAGGTCCGCCGTCGGTCAGTGCGTAGACGGTGTCGAAAACCTGTGCGGCGCTGACGATTCCGGTCACCAGCACAAAGAACGTCGTCGGCCGCAGCATGGGCAGGGTGATCCGCCGGAAACGCTGCCACGAGGTGGCGCCGTCGGTGCGCGCGGCGGCGTGAATGTCCTCGGGAATGGCGAGCAGGCCCGCCAGGAACGAGAGCGAGACATATCCGACGTTCGTCCAGACGACGACCGCCGAGACGAGCGGCAGCGCGAAGCCGGGATCCGACAACCATTCGATGCTGTGGCCCAGCACCGCGCTCACCGCCCCGTCAGTGGGAGCAAGGATCCAGCGCCACAACACCGCGATGGCCAGCGGCGCGCAGATCCAGGGCAGCACGTACAGGGTGCGAAACAAACCGGTACCGGGAAGCTGACGGGCCAGCATGGAGGCGGCCAGCAGTCCCAGTGCCGTCTGGGCCGGCACGACGATCGCCACGAAGATCGCCGTGACGATCAGCGAGTTGCCGAAGCTGGCGTCGGTCAACACCGAGCGCCAGTTGGCCAGGCCCACATAGTGCAACGGGCCGAGCAGGTCCCAGCGGCAAAGGCTCAGCCAGATGACGACGAGGATGGGCAGCAGTAGAAAGGCGAGAACACCGAACATGCTGGGGGCGAGCAGGGCGTAGCCGAGCGCGGTGGATCGAGGTTCTTTCCTCAGTACGGCGCTGGCCATGAAGGTATTAAAGCGGGCGGCGGCGCGGTTTGTGACGACTGGCCGTTACGGTGGAGCCGTGACATTGAACCAGGGTATCGACGCCGACTTCCTGGCCCTGCCGCGTCACGAGCTCGCCGAAGCCGCGCTTTCGGCGGCCACAGCGGCCGGAGCCAGCTACGCCGACCTGCGAGTTCATTGCATCAACACCGAGATCATTCAATTGCGGGACGGCGAGCTGGAGACCGCGGTCGTCAATCGCGAGATCGGCCTGGCGGTGCGAGTGATCGTCGACGGCACGTGGGGGTTCGCATCCCACGCCGAATTGGCACCCGCGGTTGCCGCCGAGACCGCGCGTCGCGCCGTGCACGTCGCGACCACGCTGGCGGCGCTGAACACCGAGCGGGTGGAGCTGGCCCCCGAGCCGGTGTATTCCGATGCGACCTGGGTTTCGAACTATCGGATCGACCCGTTCGGCGTTTCGGCCACCGACAAGATCGCGGTCTTGGAGGACTACTCGGGACGGCTGTTGAGCGCCGACGGCGTCGATCACGTGTCGGCTGTTCTCACGGCTGCCAAGGAGCAGACGTTCTACGCCGACACCTTCGGATCGTCGATCACCCAGCAACGGGTCCGGATCCAGCCGACGTTGGAGGCGGTGACCATCGACGCCGCGGCGGGCAGCTTCGACTCGATGCGGACGCTGATACCCCCGATGGGGCGCGGCTGGGAAGTCCTGGTCGGCGACGAGGTGTGGAACTGGTCAGATGAGCTCGCGGAGCTGCCCTCGCTGCTGGCCGAGAAGGTCAAGGCGCCCAGCGTCATCGCGGGCCCCACAGATCTGGTGATCGACCCGACGAACCTGTGGCTGACGATTCATGAATCCATCGGGCACGCAACCGAATACGACCGCGCGATCGGCTACGAGGCCGCCTACGCGGGAACGTCGTTCGCCACGCCCGACAAACTCAACACCATGCGGTACGGTTCGCCGCTGCTGAACGTGACCGCGGACCGCACCGTCGAATTCGGTTTGGCCTCTATCGGTTACGACGACGAAGGAGTTGCGGCGCAGAGCTGGGATCTGGTGCGCGACGGGATATTCGTCGGCTACCAGCTAGACCGGGTGTTCGCCCCGCGGCTGGGTCAGCCGCGCTCCAACGGGTGCTCGTACGCGGATTCGCCGCACCACGTGCCGATTCAGCGGATGGCCAACGTGTCGCTGCAGCCGGCTCCCGAGGACATCAGCACCGCCGACCTGATCGGCCGGGTCGAGGACGGCATCTACATCCTCGGCGACAAGTCCTGGTCGATCGACATGCAGCGCTACAACTTTCAGTTCACCGGTCAGCGATTCTTCAGGATTCGCGACGGCCGTCTGGACGGACAGTTGCGCGACGTCGCTTATCAGGCCACCACAACCGATTTCTGGAACTCGATGGAGGCCGTGGGCGGCCCGTCGACTTGGCGGCTGGGCGGTGCGTTCAACTGCGGCAAGGCGCAACCCGGACAGATCGCGGCCGTCAGCCACGGCTGCCCGTCGGCGATGTTCCGCGGAGTTAACGTGCTCAACACCCGTACCGAGGGCGGCCGATGATCACTCCTCAACACGTCGTCAACATCGTTCTGAATGAGGCGGCCAAGCTCGGGCACGCCGACGAGACCATGGTGCTGGTCACCGACAAAGTCGACGCGACGCTGCGATGGGCCGGCAATTCAATGACCACCAACGGTGTTTCGGTCAGTCGCAGCATCACGGTGATCTCCGTGGTGCGCCAGGGGTCGAGCGCACGCATCGGCACAATGGTGTCCGGCGAGGTGGATCCGCGGGTGATCCCCGGCCTGGTGGCGGCCTCCCAGCAGGCGGCCCGCACCGCACCCGAGGCGGGCGATGCCGCGCCGCTGCTGGAAGACACCGGGGTGCCTGCCGATTGGGACGCACCGGTTCCCGGGACCGGCCCCACGATCTTCGCCGACGTCGCTGATTCCCTGAGTCGCGGCTTCGGCGGCACCGATCGGCTGTACGGCTTTGCGCAGCATGGTGTTTCGACGACGTTCCTGGCGTCGTCGACGGGATTGCGACGCCGCTTCACGCAGCCCACGGGTACAGTCGAGATCAACGCCAAGCGCGGTGACGCCAGTGCCTGGGCCGGCGTCGGAACCCCCGATTTCGTCGATGTGCCAACCGATCTGCTGCTCGAGCAGCTGTCGACGCGACTCGGCTGGGCCAAACGCAGTATCGAATTGCCCGCGGGCCGCTACGAGACGATCATGCCGCCGTCGACGGTGGCCGACATGATGATCTACATGGCGTGGTCGATGGCCGGCCGCGGGGCGCGAGAGGGTCGCACCGCGTTCTCGGCGCCCGGCGGCGAAACCCGGGTGGGGGAGAAGCTCACCGATCTGCCGCTCACCTTGTTCTCCGATCCGATGGCGCCGGGCCTGGCGTGCACGCCGTTCGTCGCCGTGAGCAACTCCTCGGAAGAGGTGTCGGTGTTCGACAACGGCATGGCGATCACCCAGGTCGACTGGATCCACGACGGGGTGATCAACGCGTTGGCCTATCCACGGGCCACCGCCGCCAAATACGAGACCGACGTCGCCGTTGCCGCCGACAACCTCTTGATGACCGGCGGGAGCGCCAGCCAGGCCGACATGATCGCGTCCACCGAGCGCGGGCTGCTGCTGACCACGCTGTGGTACATCCGCGTCGTCGACCCCACCACGCTGTTGTTCACGGGCCTGACCCGCGACGGCGTCTACCTCATCGAAGACGGCGAAGTGACCGCCGCCGTCAACAACTTCCGGTTCAACGAGAGTCCCCTCGATCTGCTGCGACGGGCCACCGAGGCCGGCGTAAGCGAGAAGACGCTGCCGCGAGAATGGGGCGATTGGGCCACGCGCGCGGTGATGCCGTCGCTGCGCATACCGGACTTCTACATGTCGTCGGTCAGCCAGGCGCAATAGCCGATTGCCGCCGCGGCGGGTGCGTTCTAGCGTGAGACGAATGGCGGCACCGGTTTCGGTTCGAGAAGACCTGCTCGCGTGCCTCGTTGCCCTGTCTCCGGGCGATGGACGCCTTGCGGCGCTGATTCGCCGGGTGTGCGCGCAGACGTTGTCACTGCCGCCGCTGCCCGCTGCCGTCGAAGTCGGCGAGCCGCAGTCGGAAGCCGAGACCGTCGTCGCCGAATTCGCCGAGCAGTTCAGCACCGACGTCTCGGCGATCACCGGCGAGCAACGCTCCCGATTGTGGAAGCAATTGGGGGACCGCACCTTCAGCGTCGTAGTGCAGATGTACATCGCCGACTTCGTTCCGCGAGTGCGGGCGGGATTGGAAGCGCTCGGCGTCGGCTCGGAGTATCTGGGTTGGGTGAACGGCCCGATCGCGTGGGATCACACGACCGACCCGTCGGATCCGGTGTTCAACGACTTTTTACTCTCGGTGGCTCGAATGCGGACCCTCGATCCGGTCACCTCGGAGCTGGTTCGGTTGCGCGGCGCGGCCCAACACAACTGCCGGCTGTGCAAGTCGTTGCGCGAGGGCAACGCGCTCGACGCCGGGGGTTCGGAAACGCTGTACGACGAGATCGAGCACTTCGATTCGTCGGCTTTGCTCGACGACCGCGCAAAAGCCGCACTGCGCTACACCGATGCGTTAATTTGGACCCCTGCGCACCTCGTCGCCGACGACGCCGCCGAGGTGCGCTCCCGGTTCTCCGAGGTAGAGGCCATAGAGCTCACCTTCGACGTCATGCGGAATGCCAGCAATAAGGTCGCCGTATCGCTGGGAGGCGACGCTCCCCGGGTCGAGCAGGGGACCGAACGCTACCTCCTCGGCGCCGACGGGCAGACGATTTTTAGCTAGCAAAACGGGCCGCGGATGCGTCTGGCCGCCGGCCCGTCGGTTGTTGCTGCGGTGACGTCGCGCCGAGGGCTGTTTGCCGCGTTTGCGGGGTAGTTTGCCGGGTGTCCAAGCGACCCGCCCCGGCCCACCGAAAACACCGAATGTTAACCATTCGTACACTCTGGCGCAAGCAATCGTTACCGCTGCTTCTGGGCGAATTCGCTACTTTTAGCGCGAGCACCGAGACTTATGTGAAACATATATGTGACGGTGGCGAGATGGCAGCGTGGCCCGGGCCTAGAAGACCATTCGACCGCGTGACCGTGTACCCGCGGACCCGAGCGGCCTTCTGGCTGATATTTGCAGGATTTGTAGCTTGATTGCGTCGGATAGCACTAGGCGTTTCCGCGCAGAGGGAGGTTCGGAAATGACAACCACCCGTACACACTCGCACGTGCGAGTGTCGCTGGTGTGGGCCGCCGGTGCTGCGCTCGGAGCCGCGCTGATCGGTAATTCGCTGTTGTCGGCGCCGCAGGCATCCGCGAACTGCCAGCTGAGCGCGCAGGATGATCAGTACATCAACCTGTTGGCTCAGAACAAGATGGTTCACGACGCCTCATACAGCGACTGCCACGAAGCCATGGAGGGCCGCTGGTTCGCCGACCAGGTACGGGCTAACTCTAACCCGTACGGCGAGGGCCAAGAGTTGATCAACATGATCACCAGCACGACGGGAATGTCCCAGGCCCAGGCCGAATGGGAGGTCGAGTCGGCGATCTTCGTCTATGCGCCCGATTTGCTTCCCAAGATCAAGGACCAGGCCGCGACGGCCGCCCCGCCCGAGGCTTAAACGGTCAGGAGTTCAGCAAACTTAAACCAAGTTGTCGGCACTGACAGCGACGGCGATCCGTCGCCGTCGGTGCCGCTTCTTTTCGACCTCGCTGCCGGGATCAATCGCGGCTTCAAAGATCTTCTCGCACTGATCTTTAGATCAACTGCTGTTCACCTTTTGTTTGCAGTTTTCGCGTAGTCCCACGCGCCGTCCGTGGGTACTCATTCCATTGGAGATAATGGACAGCAGCAACTTTTCCACTCAAAGGGGGACTTGGAAATGACTACGGCACAGACGCGCCTGCGCCGTCGGGTGCTATCGGGATGCGCCGCCGGTGTTGCGCTGGGGGCCGCGATGTTCGGCGGTTCGGTGCTGTCGGCACCGCACGCATCGGCGTCCTGCGACATGAGCCCTGCGGACGATCAGTACATCAAACTGCTGGCGCAGAACAAGATGGTGCACAGTACCGAAACCAACGACTGCAATGAGGCCGCCGAGGGGCGCTGGTTCGCGAGCCAGGTGCGGGCCAACTCCAATCCTTATGGCGAGGGCCAGGAGTTGATCAACATGATCACTCGAACCACACCGATGAGTCAGGCCCAGGCAGAGTGGGAAGTCGAGTCGGCGATCTTCGTCTACGCGCCGGACTTGATTCCCAAGATCAAGGATCAAGCCAGCAAGGCCGCGCCTCCGGCGCCTGCGTGATTGGTTGGATCATCCGACCAGTTGAGTGAGTGCCCGCCGTGCGGACACTCACTCCGGCATTGGGCTACCGTTTCCT
>NZ_JAFAUS010000214.1 GCF_019243155.1 Mycobacterium sp. | reverse complement strand
TCCGGGTCGATCGATGCGCTGCGCTGGAAGGCCTCACACATGGTGACCGGTCGCTCGCTTGTCGTCATTCGCGTCCTCCTCGGCGCCGGATCAGCACTGTCCGCACATCGGTGAGCGTACGTCCGCTGAGGACGGTTCGGGCCGGTTCATGCCGAGGGGCGCCACAGTTGCAGGGTGCGCGATATCCCGGCGGGCAGCTCGAGCAGCTCGATGGGGGCGCCGTCGGGGTCGTAGACGAAAAACATCCGCACCCCGCCGATGTCGACGGGCGGTTCGGCCCGGACGCCGGGGTGGTGGCGCCGCACGGCGTCGTACGTCGCGTCGAGATCGTCGACCCGGAACGAGATGTTGGTGTAGCCCAGGTGCGGGCCGCTCGGGCACTCCGGCACCGCACCCAACGACAGCAGCTCCACCATGGTCGCGCCGATCAGACCGCCGATCATCCGGCCCTGCTGCGCGGCCCCACCGGTCACGGAATCCAGTCCGGCCCCTTCGAGTTCGACGTCGAACACGACGTCCATTCCGAGCACCGAGGTGTAGAAGGCCAGCGACGCGTCGATGTCGGAGACACCGACGCAGACGTGGGAGAAGTTCTGCACGACGATGGGGTGACTCATGGATGCTCCTTTGCATCGTGAAAGCCGGTGAGGTCTACAGGATTCCAGACCTAAGCGGGCACGGCCGCGTGAATGCCGCACGTGCACGCGTCAATCGAGGGGCAGGTGCAGCGCATCCCCCACTCGATGACGGACCGGGCGCGCGCCAGCGACGCCATCCGCGCGTCGATCTCGGCGAGTTTGGCCTCGGCGAGTGCGCGGCTGACGGGCCGTCCCGGTGCGTCGTCAGCGAACAGCAGCTGGATCTCCTCCAGCGAGAAGCCGGCGGATTTACACAGCGCGATGACGTCGAGCCGGGCGAGGACCGCGTCGTCGTAGCGGCGCTGGCCACCGAGCCGGGCCGGGGGCGGCACCAACCCGATCTGTTCGTAGTAGCGCAACGTGGTCGCGGCGATCCCGGCTCGGCGCGCCACCTCTCCGATCGTCAGGCTCGCGGTCATCTCGCCTCTCCGGTATTTGACTTAGAGCCAACTCTAAGTTGTTCACTGTCGCCATGCATCAGAAATCGTTCGCAGAATTGAGCCCCGCCCGCTACGCGCGGCTCCGATCGTTCCGCCGGGATGGCGCGTCCGTCGACACCCCGGTCTGGTTCGCGCTGGACGGCGACGGCCTGCTGTTCCGCACGAAGATCGGCCCGAAAACCAGGCGGCTGTCGGCGCGCAGCGACGTGGAACTCGCCGCGTGCGACCACCGCGGCCGGCTGCGGCCCGGCGCGACGACGGTGGCGGGCCGGGCGACCATCCTGTCCGGCGCCGCCGCCGAACGGGCGAATCGCCTGCTGCACGAACGCTACGGCTGGCAGTGGAACATCGTGCCGCTGATCAAGGTTCCGGGTGTCACCAACGTCCACCGGGACCTGTGCGTTCGCGAGAAGGTGCGACGCGCGCGTGATCGCGGGGTCTGGGCCGACAGCGTGATCGTGCGGGTGGACCTGCCATGACCCGGACGAGACCCGCGCCCGACCCCGACCGCTCGCCCAGCCTTCGCCAATGCTGCTCCGCCGCAACCCCCGTAGTGCTCGACGAGCGTGAAGCTGGCCGCACACTCGGCGTCGAGTGTGAAGTCAGCTTCACACTCGAGCCGCTTAGCCCCCTAGACACCCCGGGCCGAGCAACTCCTTGAGGTCACCCATCAGTGCCGGCGACATGGTGACCCGCAATGAGGAATCCAGCTCGAGGGTGGTGATCCGGTCCCCGCTGATCAGCCGCAGATGCACCTGCGAGGTGCCCGGATGCCGGGCCAGCACCTGTTTGAGCGCACTCACCTTGTCGATGGTGCACTGACGCGTGGGCAGGCTGACGGCCAGCGGCCGGTTCACCTGGGCGCTCGAAAAGTCCGGAACGACAAGCTCGTTGGCGATCAGCGAGATCCGGTCGTCGCGGATGGCGACTTTGGCGTTGATCAGCACCACCGCGTCATCGGCGATGTCAGCGCCGAAAGTCGAGTACGCGTGCGGGAAGAACATCACCTCGATACCACCCGTGAGGTCTTCCAATTGCGCTGATGCCCAAGGCATCCCGTTCTTGTTGACGCGCCGGTTCACCGCGGCCAGGATGCCGCCGACCCGCACCTGGGTCTCGTTGGCGACGTCGCCGTCCAGGATGGCCGGGATCTGGGTGTCGACCTGGGCGGCCAGCAGATGGGCAACCCCGTTGAGCGGGTGCCCCGACACATACAGGCCCAGCATCTCCCGCTCCAGGGCGAGCTTGTGCTTGTCCTCCCACTCGTCATCGGGGACCTTGATGGTGAACACCGCTTCGGTGCAACCGTCGTCGCCGCCGAACAGGTCGAACTGGCCCATCGCCTCGGCCTTCTTGGTGCCCAGCACCGAGTCGACCGCGTCGGTGTGCACCAGGAACAGGCCCTTGCGGGCGTGCCCCAGCGAGTCGAAGGCGCCCGCCTTGATCAGCGACTCCGTCACCTTCTTGTTGCACGCCGCGATGTCGATCTTGTTCAGGTAGTCGGAGAAGTCGGTGAATTTGCCCTTGCCACTGCGGGTTCCGATCAGCGAACCGACGACATTGGCGCCGACGTTGCGCACCGCGCCCAGGCCGAACCGGATGTCTTTGCCGACCGACGCGAAGTTCACCAGCGACTCGTTGACGTCCGGCGGCAACACGGTGATACCGAGCTTGCGGCAGTCGGCCAGGTAGACCGCGGCCTTGTCCTTATCGTCGCCCACCGACGTCAACAGGCCCGCCATGTACTCGGCCGGGTAGTTGGCCTTCAGGTAGGCGGTCCAGTAGGAGACCAGCCCGTAGCCGGCCGCGTGCGACTTGTTGAACGCGTACCCGGCGAACGGAAGAATGGTGTCCCACAGGGCCTTCACCGCTTTTTCGGAGAAGCCGTTGGCGGTCATGCCTTCGTAGAAGCCCTTGTACTCGGCCTCGAGCACCTCGAGTTTCTTCTTGCCCATCGCCTTGCGCAGCGCGTCGGCCTTACCCATCGTGTAGGAGGCGACCTTCTGGGCGATGAACATGATCTGTTCTTGGTAGACGATCAGGCCGTGCGTCTCGGCGAGGATCTCGCGCAGCGGTTCCTCGAGTTCTGGGTGAATCGGCTTGACGGCCTGGCGCCCGTTCTTGCGGTCGGCGTAGTCGTTGTGGGCGTTCATGCCCATCGGGCCGGGCCGGTACAGCGCCAGCACGGCGACGATGTCGTTGAACTCCGTCGGTTGCATGCGGCGCAGCAGGTCGCGCATCGGCCCGCCGTCGAGCTGGAACACCCCCAGCGTGTCGCCGCGGCCCAGCAGCTCGTACGTCGCCTCGTCATCCAGCGGCAGCGACTCCAGGTC
>NZ_JAFAUS010000201.1 GCF_019243155.1 Mycobacterium sp. | reverse complement strand
GGTCCGGCGATCTCGCCGCGGACCAGGGCCACATGTTCGATGTCCTCGTAGATGCTGGCGTAGCCGATCGCGCGAAACTCCCCATGACGAGTCGGGATTCGCGCTTCGGCGATCCGCTCGATGTGCTTCTCGTGTTTGCGCCGCCATTCGATCAGGTCGGCGATGGTGATCAGCGCGAGATCGTGTTCGTCGGCGAAGACCCGCAATTCGTCGGTCTGGGCCATCGAGCCTTCGTCCTTCTGGCTGACGATCTCACAGATCGCGCCCGCGGGCTGCAGACCGGCCAGCCGGGCCAGGTCGACGGCGGCCTCGGTGTGGCCGGGACGACGCAGCACGCCGCCGTCCTTAGCGCGCAGCGGGACCACGTGACCGGGGCGGGTGAAATCGTCGGCGGCGCTGGTGGGATCGGCCAGCAGCCGCATCGTGGTGGCCCGGTCGGATGCCGAAATACCAGTGCCCACACCATTTTTGGCGTCGACGGTGACGGTGTATGCAGTTCCGTGTTTGTCCTGGTTGACCGCGTACATCGGCAGCAGGCCAAGCCGGTCGCAGATCGCGCCGTCCAGCGGCACGCACAGGTATCCAGAGGTGTAGCGGACCATGAACGCCACCATCTCCGGCGTCGCCTTCTCGGCGGCGAAGATCAGGTCGCCCTCGTTCTCGCGTTCCTCGTCGTCGATGACGACGACGGCCTTGCCGGCCGCAATGTCGGCAACCGCCCGCTCGACGGAGTCCAACCTCGTCATCTTTGCTACCTCGCCGTCCCCGCTCGCGGGCGGGAACACAGTCAGAACGGCTCACACGAGAAGCCCACGTGTTGCATCCAGTATGAACCACAGCGCCGCCGCGATTATTGCCACGGCGTGGTCGGCGGGCGGGCTCCGGCGGCCGCCGCTTAGTCAACCGGTCCTCGGCGCCGGCCGGCCACCCGCAGCCGGTGCCGCGTCCGACTCCGCCCGCAAACTTGAGGACGCCGTCTGGCGGCTGCGGCAAACCCTGTCGTCAAAGCACCGCACGCGGGGCAAACGTGAGCGCCACGTGAGCGTCAGCTAGGAGTTTTCTTTGAAGTTAGCAAACCTAAAGTGGCGTTTGGCCTGAGGCCGACAGGGGTAAAACCCCAGCATGAATACCAACACGCAAACACGGCCGTGGGTTCGCCTCTGCACCGGCGCACTGACGGTCGGCGGTTTGGCCTTATCCGCTCTCGGACTGGCGTCGGGCACCGCTGCGGCGGCGCCCGCTCCCGCACCCCTGTACCACCACCACTGGTGCCCGGGCGAGCAGTGGGAGCCGGGTTGGGGGCCAAACCCGAACTGGAACAACTGCAATGACTGGGACGACAACTACGGCAACGGCCCGGTGGGCTATGGCGGCGCGCCGCCGTGGGCTCCCCCGCCGCCTGGGCCGCCGCCCTGGGCTCCGTGGGCACAGGTCCAGTGGAACCCGCAGGCCAACGGCTGGGGCTACTGGAACGGCCCGATCTGGATGCCGCTGTAAGGAACCGGGCAGTTGCACACGGGGCGGTTCTGACCTCCGGTGAGTACGCTGCCTTCCTATGCGCGCGACGAAAATCGCTGTTTTCGCCGCCTCGGTGATTGTCGTCGCGGGCTGTGGGCGACCGAGCCAGACACTGGCCACGGCGACGTCCCCAGTACAAGCGCCAGTCTGCATAAACGACATGGATGCGGACCGCGCAGCAGCAACTCTTTCCCCGGCCGAGGCCGAAAATGAAGTGCTCTGTCTGATCAACAAACAACGTGCGAACCACGGTCTGAATGCGCTGACCGCGAACCCGATATTGGGCCAGGTTGCGGCCGCCCATGCAACCGCGTCGGTGACGCTGAAGTGGTGGCCGCCCAGCGGAGGCCACTCCGTTCACATCAACCCGCAGACCGGGATGGACGCAGCAGCGAGGATCCGCGAGGCGGGGTACTGCCCGATGAATCGCGACAATGTTCCGCGCGGCGAGAACGTATACGCGGGGCAATACTCGGGCACGCCGCCTCCCGCCGTCATGGCCAAAACGACGTCTCCAGAAGCGGCGGTGAACGGGTGGATGAACAGCCCGGGTCACCGAGCCAACATCTTGAATCCCGCTTACCGCGAGTCCGGGATCGCGGTGCTTCGAGGTGTTCCCATCAGCGGTGCGCCAGCCGGCCAGGACGGGTACGTCTTCGTCCAGTCCTTCGGCGGCTGCGCGATCTAACTCTCACGGGTTGTTCTCGGTCGTGTCAGCGAAACCGCTGGCAGTCGCAATATTCGGGGAAAGTAATCGCTCAACGTATTTCGCGATCACGTCGACCTCGAGGTTGACCAGCGTTCCCACCGGAGCGCTCCCCAACGTCGTCAGCTCCCGGGTCGTTGGGATCAGCGAGACCTCGAACCAGTCGCGCGGCCCGTGGCCGAGGCCGGAGACCGTCAGCGAGATGCCGTCGACGGTGATCGATCCCTTTTCGACGACGTAGCGGGCCACCGCGGCGGGGATCTCGATCCGCACCACTTCCCAGTTCTCCGACGGTTCCCGCGCGACCACCATTCCGGTTCCGTCGACGTGCCCCTGCATGATGTGGCCGCCCAGGCGGCTGTTGACGGCCGCGGCGCGTTCCAGGTTCACCCGGCTGCCCACCTGCAATTCGCCCAGGTTCGACCGGTTCAGGCTCTCGGCCATCACGTCGGCGGTGAATTGGCCCTCAGGCAACAGCTCGGCGACGGTCAAGCACACGCCGTTGACGGCGATCGAATCGCCGTGACCGGCGTCTGACGTCACGACGGGCCCCCGAATCGTCAGTCGTGCCGCGTCCGCCAGCACATCGCGGCCGGTGATCTCTCCGAGTTCCTCGACAATTCCGGTGAACATTCCACCAGGTTAGTGGGCCGATCTCCCGCAGGGGAGCTGGCCAAACGACCGTCCCCCGGCGCCGTCGCGGCCCGGCGTCCACCAGGCGAGTCATCGGCACCCTCTACGATGCACAGTATGCAGACCCGCCACCGTTTATCGGCCGTCCTCGCATCCCTGACCCTCATCACCGCCTTGATCGCCGGCTGTTCGTCGGGCTCGAAGCAAAGCGGCGCACCGCTTCCCGACGCTACGACCCTGGTCAAGCAGTCGGCCGACGCCACCAAGGCCGTCAAGAGCGCCCACCTCGTGCTGAGCGTTCAAGGCAAGATCCAAGGGCTGCCCATCAAAACGCTGACCGGTGACCTCACCACCGCACCGGCCACCGCGGCGAAGGGCAACGCCACGATCACGCTCGGCGGCTCCGACATCGACGCCAACTTCGTCGTCCTCGACGGCGACCTGTACGCCACCCTCACACCGAACAAGTGGAGCGACTTCGGCAAGGCGTCCGACATCTACGACGTCTCGACACTGCTGAACCCGGATAACGGCCTGGGCAACGCGCTGGCGAACTTCAGCGACGCCAAGGCCGAGGGCCGTGAGAACATCAACGGCCAGAACGTGATTCGCATCAGCGGAAACGTTTCGGCGGATGCGGTGAACAAGATCGCGCCGCAGTTCAACGCGACCCAGCGGGTGCCGAGCACGGTGTGGATCCAGGAGACCGGTGATCACCAACTGGTCCAGGTCAGCGTGGAGAAGAGTTCGGGCAACTCCGTCCAGATCACCCTGTCCAACTGGGGCGAGCAGGTTCAGGTCAGCAAGCCCCCGGTGACCTCATGACCGCACAAACCGGACGCCGCGTCGCGATCAGCGCCGGCAGTCTGGCGGTACTGCTCGGCGCGCTGGACGCCTACGTCGTCGTGACGATCATGCGCGACATCATGAGCGACGTTCACATCCCGATCAACCAATTGCAGCGCATCACCTGGATCATCACGATGTACCTGCTGGGATACATCGCCGCGATGCCGCTGCTGGGGCGGGCTTCCGACCGGTTCGGCCGCAAACTGGTGCTGCAGGTCAGCCTGGCCCTGTTCATCGTCGGCTCGGTGGTGACCGCGCTCGCCGGACACTGGGGCGACTTCCACATGCTGGTCGCGGGCCGCACCATCCAGGGTGTGGCCAGCGGTGCGCTGCTGCCGGTCACGCTCGCCCTCGGCGCCGACCTGTGGGCACAGCGCAATCGCGCCGGTGTGCTGGGCGGCATCGGCGCCGCGCAGGAACTCGGCAGTGTGCTCGGTCCGCTGTACGGGATCTTCATCGTCTTCTTGTTCCACGACTGGCGCTACGTGTTCTGGATCAACGTGCCGCTGACCCTGATCGCGATGGTGATGATTCAGTTCAGCCTGCCGTCGCACCAGAAGGTGGAGAACCCCGAGAAGGTCGACCTGGTCGGTGGTGTACTGTTGGCCGTCGCGCTGGGTCTGGCCGTGATCGGGCTCTACAACCCCCAGCCCGACGGCAAGCAGATCCTGCCGAGCTACGGCCCGCCGCTGGTGATTGGCGCGATCGTGGTCGCGGTGCTTTTCCTACTGTGGGAACGCTTTTCCCGCACCCGGCTGATCGAACCGGCCGGGGTGCACTTCCGTCCCTTCCTCGCCGCGCTGGGCGCGTCACTGGCCGCGGGTGCGGCACTGATGGTGACCCTGGTCGACGTGGAGTTGTTCGGGCAGGGCGTGCTGCAGATGAGCCAGACGCAGGCCGCGGGCCTGCTGCTGTGGTTCCTGATCGCGCTGCCGATCGGGGCGGTGCTGGGCGGGTGGATCGCCACCCGAATCGGCGACCGCGTGATGGCCTTCATCGGGCTGCTGATCGCGGCCTACGGCTACTGGCTGATTCATTACTGGCGCCAAGACGTGCTCGAGCAAAAGCATGACATCTTCGGCGTGTTCACCGTGCCCGTGCTGCACGCCGACCTGCTGGTGGCCGGCCTGGGCCTCGGTCTGGTGATCGGGCCGCTGACCTCCGCCGCGCTTCGGGTCGTTCCGTCGGCTCAGCACGGCATCGCCTCGGCGGCCGTCGTGGTGGCCCGGATGACGGGCAAGCTGATCGGCGTTGCCGCGCTGAGCGCGTGGGGCCTCTACCGGTTCAACCAGATCGTCGCGGGGTTGAACGCCGCGATACCCGCCAACGCCTCGCTGCTCGAGCGCGTCGCCGCCCAGGCGACGATGTATCTCAAGGCCTTCGCGATGATGTACGGCGACATATTCCTTGCCACCGTCGGCATCTGCGTGGTCGGAGCGCTGCTGGGTCTGTTGATCGGCAGCCGCAAGGAACACGCCGAGGAGCCGGAACTCGCCGAGCCGCAGACCGTGGTGCTCGGCGAGAGCGCCCGGTGAGCCGCTAGCCGCCGCGTGGCACCAGGCTGAGCACCAAATCCGGTCCCACCCGGTCGATTTGGTCGAACTGCCAGCGCAACGCCCGTGCGATGGTCGGCACCCCGACGTCGTGGACGGCCACACCGGGCCCACCCAACAGCATCGGCGCGACGTAGACCAGGATGCGGTCGACCACTCCGGCGCGCACGAAGGCGCCGGCGAGCGTCGGGCCACCCTCCAGCAGGACATCGGTGCGGTCCGCGACCGCCCTGAGCACCTCCATGGGGTCGTGCGTGCGAATCACCATGGTCCGCGAATCGTCGTTGAGAACCCTTGACTCCGAATAGATTTCGCGCATCCCCACCACCACTCGCAGCGGTTGCCGGTCGGCCAGCGAGCCGTCGGGCAACCGGGCGGTCAGCGCCGGATCGTCGGCCAGCACGGTGCCGGTGCCGACGACGATCGCGTCGGCGGCCGCGCGGCGGCGATGCAGGTCCAGGCGCGAGGCCTCGCTGGAAATCCATTGGCTGGTGCCATCGGCGGCCGCGCTGCGACCGTCGACGCTGCTGGCGTATTTCCAAGTCACGTGCGGCATCCCGGTCCGCTGCTTGTGCAACCACTCCCGCAGCGGCCCGCCGGCCACCTCATCGGCCAGCACCCCGGACTCCACCCGCACCCCCTCCGCCATCAACCGGTCCGCACCGCCGGCGGCCTCCGGGTTCGGGTCGGCGACGCCGTAGACGACGGACGCGAGCTTCGCTTCCAGCAGGGCGTTCACACACGGCGGCGTCTTGCCGTAGTGATTGCACGGCTCGAGCGTGACCACCGCCGTCCCGCCGACCGCCAGATCGCCGGCCCGCCGCAGCGCCAACACCTCGGCGTGGTCGCCGCCCGCCGGTAATGTGCCCCCGACACCGACGACCTCGCCGTCGGGGTCCAGGATCACCGCTCCGACAGGCGGATTCGGATACGTCGTCCCCTTGACGTGATTGGACTGTTCGATGGCCAACCGCATCGCGGCGTCGACGCCGGGGCCTGAGTTCATGGACGCAGGTGCGGCGACGCGGCGGCGGCCTGCTGCCGCAACGCTTCCACCGCGGCCTCCGGGTCCTGCGCGCCGTAGACGGCCGAGCCGGCGACGAAGCAGTCGACGCCGGCCTCGGCTGCCTGCTCGATGGTGTCGCCGTTGATGCCGCCGTCGATCTCGACGAGGATCGTCAGCTCCCCCGCGTCGATGAGCTTGCGCGCGGCGCGAACCTTGCTCAGCACCTCCGGGATGAAACTCTGGCCGCCGAAGCCGGGCTCGACCGACATGATGAGCAGCGTGTCGAAGTTCGACAGGATCTCCAGGTACGGCTCGAGCGGGGTTCCGGGCTTGACGCTGATGCCCGCTTTGGCTCCGGCGGCGCGAATGTCGCGGCCCACCCCGATCGGGTTCTCCGTGGCCTCGGCGTGGAAGGTGACGTTGTAGGCGCCCGCTTCGGCGTATCCGGGCGCCCACCGGTCCGGATTGTCGATCATCAAGTGGCAATCCATCGGGATGTCCGTGACGGCCAACAGGCTCTCGACCACCGGCAGGCCGATCGTCAGGTTGGGCACGAAGTGGTTGTCCATCACGTCGACGTGCAACCAGTCGGCGCCGACGACCGCGGTCGCCTCATCGGCCAGTCGCGCGAAGTCAGCGGCGAGAATCGACGGCGCGATCAGCGGCCTACCGGTGTTGTTAGGCATGTGCGCCACACTACTGAGCCCGGCGGCTCGGTTCACGTCTGACGCCGCAGCGCAGCCGCGGCTGGCCGATTGGTTCGCCTCCCGCGCTACGCCGCTGCACGGCGCAGCGCAGCCGCGGCTGGGCCGATTGGTTCGCCTTCCGCGCTACGCCGCTGCACGGCGCAGCGCGGCCGCGGCTGGGCCGATTGGTTCGCCTTCCGCGCTACGCCGCTGCACGGCGCAGCGCGGCCGCGAACATGGCGTCGGTGCCGTGCCGATGCGGCCACAGCTGGACATAGGGCCCGTCCCCCAGCCCGTCCACCGACTCGAACAGCGTCCGGGTGTCCAGCGCCTGAACCGGCTGCCGGCGCAACGCGTCGGCG
>NZ_JAFAUS010000478.1 GCF_019243155.1 Mycobacterium sp. | reverse complement strand
TCCGCAAAATGGGAACGGAAAGAGGCATATCTCACACCAATCACAGCGCATCAATCACAGCGCATCGTGATCGCGTTCACCGGTCCGAATGCGAAACACTGCTTCAACCGGCGAAACCCACACCTTTCCGTCGCCGATCTTCCCGGTGCGAGCCGCACCGATGACGGCGTCCGAGATTCGGCCGGCGAACTCGTCGTCGACCAGAACCTCGACCCGGACTTTGGGGACGAACGCGACCGCGTACTCGGCTCCCCGGTACACCTCGGTGTGCCCACGCTGCCTGCCGTACCCCTGGACTTCGGTGACCGTCAAACCCAGCACTCCCGCCGATTCGACGGCATGCCTGACGCTATCGAGGGTGAAGGGCTGGACGATCGCGGTGATCAGCTTCATGACGTCTTCGCATTCTCAATCATCCACCGGCTCAGCGGGTTCGGATTCCAATGGCGCCGCCCGCGTCGCCGACACGGGTTCGACCCGCCGGCCGGTGACGAGCGCTTCGTCGGGGTAGGCCTCCTCGTCGTGCACGCCAAGGTCGCCGGTCTCCAGCACCTCGTCGGGCAGCCGCAAATTCATAAACAGGCCAAGCACTTTCAGGATGACGAACGTGACGAGGGCATCCCAGACGATCACCGTGCCCGCGGCGCCGGCCTGTATCAATAGCTGCTTGGGATGGTGTCCGTACAGCCAACCGGCGGTGGTCACGTCCTGCCCGGTGCTACCGCCGAGGTATTCGACGATGTGCGGGTCCGCGAGCACTCCGACGAGCAAGCCGCCCGCCAGGCCCGCCACACCGTGGGTGTGGAATACACCCAGCGTGTCGTCGACCTTCTTGAACGGCCGGGTCTTGCCGAGCCAGTTCCACGACATCCACACCAGCGACGAGGCGACCGCACCGATGATCATCGCGCCGAAGCTGTTGACGAAGCCCGCCGCCGGGGTGATCGCGACCAGCCCGGTGATCATTCCGTTGATGGCGCCCAGGAACGTCGGCTTGCGCTGCTTGCTGGCGAAGATGTCCCAGATCACCCAGGTGAGCAACGCGACCGCGGTGGCGAGGTTGGTGTTGAGCACCGCAAGCGACGCGTCGGCACCCGAGAAGTAGGGGTCGCCGCCGTTGAACCCGTTCCAGCCCAGCCACAGGACGCCGGCGCCGACCGCGGCCAGCGGAAGGTTGTTCGGCACCGCGCGTTCCCGGTCGCGCGCCAGCCTCGGGCCGATCACCGCCGCCGCGACGAAGCCCGATGTCCCCGCGGCCAGGTGGATCACGTATCCACCGCTGTAGTCCAGGGCGCCCGCGTGCCCCCACCAGCCGCCACCCCACAACAGAAATGCGTTGACCGAGTAGGCGAATGTCGACCACAGCGGCACGAAGATCAACCACACCTTGAAGCTCATCCGGCCGATCACGCTGCCCAGAAACAGCAGCGGGGTGATGCCGGCGAACACGAACTGGAAGTAGGCCAGCGTGCTCTCCGAGAAGCGGAACGAGGGCATGGTGCCGTCGAGCAACGGGATGAAGGCGATCTGCTGGTTGTTACTGCTCAAGATCGTTCGCGGTTTTCCGACCGCGGACGCCAGGATGCCCGGCCCGAGTTTCAGCGGCTCGCCGAAACCCATCTTGAAGCCCCAGAGCACCCACACCACCAGCACCAGAGAGAATGCGGAGAAGGCCATCAGCATCGTGTTGACGGCCCACTTCTTCTGCACGATTCCGCCGTAGAGAACGGCGATGCCTGGAATGCTCATCAGGCCGACCAGAGTCGCCGCCACCAACTGCCAGGCGTTGTCTCCGGGATTCAACCAATCGGGATAGGGCAACATGGTTCAAGCACACCCCAATTCAGGCCCGCAGGCCTTCTAGAATCAGCTGCGGTGCGAAGTGACGCCGTAGACGGGTGAAGCGTCGAATGGCAATGTTTCGAATGCGTGTGCTTGAGTTTAAGAATTGATTTCGTGTTGCGGCTAGCTGAACTGAGTCTGCGGCCGGGGTAGGGCGGTGCCGTCGACGATGATATCGAGCTTCTCGTTGTAAAACGCCACCAGCCCGGCGATCTGGCCTATCGCCGGCAGCGGATAGTGGTAGGTCCACGCCAGATCCTGGTGCACCGCATCACCGAGGCGCACCGACCAGTAGCCCGACGTCACACCTTTGTAGGGGCACAGCGTTTGTGTCGGACTGGGTTCCAGATGCTCGAATGATATGTCGGTCGGGTCGATGTAATACCTTGTAGGTAAACCGGTTTCGAATAGCAGCACGGGAGAACCGCTGTCGGCCAGCACAATACCGTCAAGCTCGACCCGGATGTTGCGGTGCGAGCGCAGGGCGTCGACCCGGGTGTACGGGTTGCGGGGGTGGCCGTAGATCGGCTCGTCTTCTTCGAACCAGCGCAACGGATTCCACTCGAAGCGCACGGTGCCGGCCACCGGGCTGTCACTGCCTGGGTCGAACACTCGAGCGGCTTTCTGGTAAGTGCGGCCGCCGCCGACCAGGGAGTGCAGCCGCGACGGACCGAACTGCACTTTCTGCGGATGGTCCTCGTCGTGCAGGAATTCCGTCCGGACGTCCGCCAGCGGGATGTAGTACTGCGGGTAGTACGGGACTTCCCACACATAGCGCGCGGCCGTGGTGTCGAAGACCAGTGCGTCGCCGAGATAGCCACGAACTCGACGCGGCGCGGGCTCGATTCGTCCACGCGCAACGGCCATTTGGGGATAGTCAGGATGGGCGGTCATCTCTTACCTACTGGTGCTTCGACGCGAGTCCGACCGGGGCGTGGCCGATGGCTTTGTGGATGGCGCCGGCCAGCGCCAGGGCGCTCTCCTCGGTCAGTTCGAGGGCGACACGCGCCGACGGGCCCAGGCCCGGATTGATCACGTCAATGTTGACCGTGTGTCCGTAGGGCGCGTGCACGGGATGGTCCACGTACACCGTCGCGCGATTGGCGCCGAACCACCCCGTTGCGCCCTTACCGCTGCCTTCGATCTCGACGTGTTCGGTCAAATAGGTGCACATGGGTTCAGCCTTTCAGGTGGGTGGCGAAGAACTCGTCGATGCGCCGCCACCCGTCGACCGCCGCCTCCGCCCGGTAGGCCGGCCGGTCGACGGAGAAGAACGAATGGCCCGCGCCCTCGTAGGACTGGAACTCGTGCGGCTTGTCGTGCTTGTTCAACTCGGCGTCCAGCGTCGCCACCGCGGGCGGTGCCGGGAACCGGTCGTCGAGACCGAAAAGGCCCAGCAGCGGGCAACTCAGGTTCGGGGCCAGGTCCAGGATCGGCTTCAGGGCTTTCGGAATGCCCTCGGGCGGGTCCTCGACGATGAAGGCGCCATAGCAGTCCACCGCCGCATCGAACGGCAGCGAGCACGCCGCGAGATAGGCGTGCCGTCCGCCCGAGCAGTGCCCGATGACGCCGAACTTGCCGTTGGCGCCGGGCAGCGTGCGCAGATGCTCGACCGCGCCCGCGACGTCCCCGACCAGTCGCTCGTCGGGTACTCCGCCGGCCGCCCGCACCGCCGCGGCGGCGTCGTCGGGTGCGGCCCCCGGGGCTTCGCGTGAATAGAGGTTGGGCGCCACGGCGTGGTAGCCGCTGACGGCCAACCGCCGGACGAACTCCTTGGTCTCGCGGTCATACCCGGGCATGTGGTGGATCCAGACGATCCCGCCGCGTGACCCCTCGGCGAGGGGCATGGCACGGTAGGCCTCGATCTGGTCGCCACCGTGGCCGCTGATGGTGATCGTCTCCGCACGGATGGCATCGGGACTGATTGCGTTCACGCCTGCTCCCTAATCGGCCGCAACGGGGCGCGGAGCACGTGCGGCAGGTACCGGGTCGCTCCGCCGAAAACCAAGGTATCCGAACGGCGGTGTCGCGGCCTCTGGCCCAGTTCAGCGGCGCTTGTCGCGCACCTTGTAGGTCGACGGCCACGACTTGCGGGACTCATCGCCGGTCAGGGGAGTGCCCATCCCCCCGACCTTGACGTTGTACGCCTCCTTGCCCGGGCCCACCTCGCGGTTGGCGTGTTCGGTGGCGAGGAAGTAGAGCTCGTCGATGGTGGCCTCGTCGTAGGCGACGAACGAAGTCTCGCGCGCCACGTCGTCGATCCCGGCCAGCATCCGGTCGGGTAGGAGCCGCGAGGTCAGCGCCGCTGCGCCGAAGAGCGCGAACGGGATGACCCAGTAGAAAACGAACGACAACGGCGTCTTGGTGTCCAGGATCGAGGCGCCCCTGTCCGCGATGGGCGGGATCGCCGACGACACCGCCATGGCGAGGAAGGTCGCGACCCACGTCCAGCTCAGCACTTTGACCACGTTGGCGAACAGTTCGGTCTTGAGGGCGTCGGCGGGTTGTCCCCCGGCCAGCGACTCCCGCACGAACGGCTTGCCGAGCAGCGTGCCGACAAGTGCCACCAGGAAGATCCCGGCATTGCCGAGGGTCAATAGCCACTGCTGCTGCACCGGCACGGTGAGTATGAAAGTCAGCACTGTCAACACCAAAAGCACTGCGGTAGAACCGGTTTCGAGCGTTCCTACCGGCTTGCCGTAAACGATTTCCGTGGCCACCGCGGCGACGGCGATCGTCAGCGCCACCAGTGCGGCGATGGCGAACGGGACGTTACCGACCAGAACCCAATAAACGATCCACGGCGCAAGGCCGAACAACATGCCCACGGTGGGTCAGTGTATGAGTGCGGGTTCGCGCGGCCGTCAGCGGCAGGCGGTTGGCGGAACAAAAGTTTGTGTGAGGTGCGCCCTCGCGGACGAACCGATTTATGTAGAGGGCTTATGACCCTTGGCGTCGGGCGGGAATGCGACGAGTATTGAAGCCACACGTTCGCAGACGGTGGCGGGATCCCCGAGCTGTCGGCCAGCACAGACGGGCCAGGTTGGGCGATGGGACTTCTAGCGGCACCGGCGACCGGCGTGGTGGCGATCGGCGCGTCCGCCGGCGGCATCGAGGCGCTCACCGAGCTGGCGGCGGGCATGCCGACGGATCTACCGTTCGCCGTCTTGGTGGTCATTCACATGAATCGTCACGCACCTTCCCTGCTGGCGCAGATTATCGATCGCAACGGCCCCCTTCAGGCGGTCGCCGCGGTCGACGGTGCCGTTTTGGAGGCGGGCCGCATCTATGCCGCCGTACCCGACCACGATCTGCTGGCATCCGATCACCGGGTGGCGCTGTCGGATAATCCGTGCGGGAGCGGTCTTCGACCTTCGATCGATGCGCTATTCCGTTCCGTAGCACTGGGCTACGGCCCACACGCGATAGGTGTGCTGATGTCGGGGCTGCTCGACGACGGCGTGGCCGGCCTGCGCGCCATCAAGGCCGCGGGAGGGGTGACCGTGATTCAGGACCCGTCGGACGCACTGTTTCCCGACCTGCCCCAGAACGCTGTCAACGCCGGCGTTGCCGACTATGCGGCGGACGCGAAGAAGGTCGGCGACCTCCTCACGGTGCTTTCCCAGCGTGGCGGGCGCGACCAAGCGGCAGACCCCCACAGCGATTGGGGCAGGCAACCGGCTTGAACGTGCTTGGGCACAAGCTAATTCGACTCCGCGGCGTTCAGCGCCATCGCCAGGAAATCCAGCCGCCACAGCCCGCGGAACAGCGTGTGCGCGAAGCCTTTCAGGATGGCTTTGTGTTCCTGGGCGACATTGCCCTGCCGTGCCACGCACTCGATGATCTCGCCGATCGGGCGACGACCGTCGACATGCTGAACGAGTGGAAGCTGAGCTGGGTTGAGCTTTAACTTCGAACCCGGCATGCAAATCTCGTCGCCGCGCAGCAAGCACGCCGTACGCAACAGCGGTACGTAGTCGAATGACCGGGACGTCGAGAAGTCGACGGTGTAGGTCTCTTTTGGGCGCTCGTGGCGGCAGGCCAGGAAGAAATGTGTGGCATTGGGCGTCTGCAGCCGTTCCATCACCGACCAGAGTTCGGAGTCGGGCAATCGGCTCAGAATTGACTGAAATCCGCTCGCCTGCGTGAGAAGGTCGTGCGGGTAATACGGCGCATTGAGAAACCAGCCCTGGAATGCGAGTCCGGCCGCACTGACGAGGTCAAGGCATTCCGGAACCGTGTAACTCCGTTGCCGACTGTGCAAGAAAGTGTCGACCAGGGCGCCGTCGGACAGCAAATCGCTGGCCCTTGTCAGATAACCGCGAACCGGGTGGTCGTCCGGTAGTACCGGAAATGCTTCTTTGACCAGTTGGACCGACGCTTCGTCCTGTCCGAGGCCGAGGTCACGAAACACCGATTCGAGGATCTCGACGCCGATCCGGCCATATTTCGCATAGAGCATGACGGCGAGCGCACCATCGGTGCGCAGGCATTCACCAAGCGCGCTGAGCCCCGACAGCGGATCCGCCATGTGGTGCAGGACGCCGCTGCAGACGATGAGGTCGAAGTCCCTCCCGAGCGCGGCGACCTCTTCGATCGGCAGCAGGTGCAATTCCAGGTTCTTCAGCGCGTGCTTGTCTTTCAGATACTGCTGGTGATCGAGCGCAGTCCGGCTGACATCGATGCCGACGACTTTCGCCCCGGGGTTCATGAACGCGAAGACCGACGCCTGGAAGGTGCCGCAACCGGCGATCAGGATGTCGAGATCCTCTTTGTATGCCCGGTTCGGCCAAAGGACGCGATGCGCCCAGTAGGGGTCGAACCAATCCCAGTGGTTTTTGGTCCACGCCTCCAGGTCGCCGACCGGCGGCGGATACTCCCACCGATCGTATTGGCCCGAGACACTGTCGGCCCGCGGGTCGTCGGTCACTTCAGCGTCGGCTCCTTCCTATGGCGGATCGGGAACGGTGGCGACCAACTTACTGTGCCTGGCAAATTCTCGGCGGGACCGACGGACCTCCATTCTCGCGGTCCCGCGGATTAGCTTGTCGAGACAGGATGGCAGGGCGCAATTAGTATTCGGTTCCTGCATGCAGGCATTTCGCCAGAAGGAGTCACGAATGAAGTACGCGGCACGTTGGGCCGGCATGGTCGCAGTACTTGTGGCCGGTTTCGTCGGCGTCACGACCGCGCCGATTGCGAGTGCCGACGGTGCGGATGACCAGTATCTGCACACGTTGCAGCAACACGGGATCGGCTGGCCGGGAGGCCAGGAGCAAATGATGATCAACGTGGGGCATGCCGTTTGCCAGGACTGGGCCGGCGGGGACACGCTGGCCCAAACCGTCGGCGATGTGTCGAAGACGCTCGGATTGAGCAATAACGGCAGCGGCACCATCATCGGCGCGGCGACGGCCGCGTACTGCCCGGAGTTCCGCAGCAAGCTTCCCTAACCCCTGCTTATCGGGGTGCCCCCAGTCGGACTCGAACCGACACTGGACGGATTTTAAGTCCGGCAGTGCGGGTTTCTGTGACCAGCGGAATCACGTAGCTGACGACAAGCCAAATCGCCTGCAAGACAGTATTTTCGGCGTTGCCGGTATGGCGGCGGTACGGCTTCAGTACGCGTACGAATCCGCTGAACTACGCGGGAAGGCAGATACTAGCCGGATTAGTTGAGGCGACTTCCCACATGTGTGGAGTGTGTATTGGATCTGTGAGCGCCCGCGGGTTCTTCCTGACCAGATCCTCACCGGCACGCGCTTGCGCGCAACGCATACCCCAATTTCCCCTTCATCGCGAACCGCATCGGGTGGTGGGATGCGGCACCTTGGCGCTTGCTCTACCCGGGTCGGGCCGTAGCGTTTTATGCCGTCGCCGTTCGGGTAACCGACGGCACAATTGTGACCGCAGTG
>NZ_JAFAUS010000190.1 GCF_019243155.1 Mycobacterium sp. | reverse complement strand
TCCGTTCCGGCAGGACCCTGACCCGCGGCGCCCGGTCGATATGTTGGGCCGCAACCTGATTGAGTGCCGCCGTGATTGCCTCGACCAAGTCGTTCGCGCTGTGCACGCCATCGAACCTGGGAACGCCGATCATCAGGTGGTGCTTCTCCACCGACATGGCGCGGCCGGGACGGTTGGCCGGGATGTCCCGGGTGGCGCGGTCGATCTGGGTGTCATTGACATCGCCGAGCCGGAATTCGATCTTGGTGCCGAGGTAGTCACGGACGCGCGACTTCAGCTCCGTCCAACGTGGAGTGGTGATCACCGTGTGGACCCCGAACGACAGGCCCTGCGAGGCCAGTTCCTGCACGGGGGTTTCGAGGTCGGGAAACTCGCTGACGAATGCCGGCCACCCGTCGATGACCAGGAAGACATCGCCGAACGGATCGGCCGCCACGGGTTGGTTGGGGTCGGCGCGCAGCTGCCGGTACATCGCGATGGACCCCACCCGGTGCTCCTTGAAGGTGGCTTCGCGTTGGCGCAGAACGGCTTGCACCTCGGCGATCACGCGCATGACCCGGTCGGGCTCCGAGCGGGTCGCCACCCCGCCGACATGGGGCAGGTTGTCGAGATAGATCAGCCCGCCGCCGCCGAGGTCGATGCAATAGAACTGGACCTGGCGCGGTGTGTGCGTAGCGGCCGCCGACAACATCATGGTTTGCAGCAGCGTGGATTTCCCCGTCTGCGGTGCGCCACCGATGGCGATGTTGCCGCCCGCGCCGGACACGTCGACCCCCCATACGCCCTGCAGGTGCCGGCGCGGCTCGTCCATGATGCCCAGCGCAAACCGCAACGGCTGCCGGTCATCACGCTCGACGAGTTCGTTGAGCGGTGTCGGGTCCTTCAACGGCGGCAGCCACATCTTGTACGCCCGTGACTCGGTGGTGCTGAGTTGGTCCAGCACCACCTCGCTGAGCGCCCGCGCCTTGGGTTCGACAGTCATAACGCCACCTCGTCGAGAACCGGAGCCGCCGTGAATTGCTGAATCCGCATCGGCTTCGGGCCGGCGTGCGGCCCGGCCCCGTTACCGTCACCATCGGCGTCGCCCCGGACCGGCGGAACGTATGCGGCGCCGGTGTAGAGCGTGCTGAACTTGACCGGGTCCTCCATGCCCACCCGCAGGAACCCGACACCGCTTTCTTTGTTAGTGATGTATTGGGCCTCCGGGGTTCCGATCACCATTTTTGATTCGTGAGAACTGGTGGTGCGCAACGCAATGCGATAGGTGAGGTTGGGCTCCAGCTTGTCGATGCGGGCACCGCCCGTTTGCAGCGACTGCGTTGCGAGCAGGAGGTGCACGCGCAATGACCGGCCCACGCGGCAGATCCGGTCGAACAGGTTGATGAAGTCGGGGTGACTCTGCAGCAGCTCTGCAAACTCGTCGACAACAACGAAAAGCGTTGGCAACGGCGGAAGTTCGGCGCCGCGTTCGCGGTACTTCTCGTATTCGGCCACGCCGGACAGCGCGCCGGTCGCGCCGACTTTGATTCCGGCCTGGCGCAGCAGCGTCTGGCGGCGGTCGAGCTCACCGGTCAGCACCTCGCCCATCCGGCTGACGAGCTCGGCCTCCTCGGCCATGTTGGTGATGACCGCGGCCGTGTGGGGGAGCTTCTCCATGCCGAGGAACGTCGACCCGCCTTTGAAGTCGGTGAGCAGCAGATTCACCTGATCCGGATGGTGCATCGCGACGAGCGACAAGATCAGGGTGCGCAGGAATTCGGACTTTCCGGAGCCGGTGGTTCCGATGAGCATGCCGTGCGGGCCCCCGCCGAATTCGGCGCCCTCCTTGATATCGAGGTACATGATGTTGCCGGTCTTGAGTTCGTGACCGAACGGAATCTTCAGCCGGTCCCGGTCCTTGTCGGTATACATCCGCCAACGGGCCGGCGTCACCTCCTCGACGCTCTGCGCGTTGACGAGCTGATACCACTCCGTCGCAACCTTTTTCTGAACGCCGGTGCTCTTCTTGTCGATGATGGTGCCGGTGATGGACCAGCCGGCGAGCTTCCGCGCGATCCGGGCGGCCTGCGGCGGGGACAGGCGGTCGGCTCTCGCCGTCACTTCACGAAACGACTGGCCCGGCAGCCGGTCGTCAGCAGTCCCGTCCTCGGCTACGCGGATGCGATAGTTCGAGCCGCGGTGATTGCCCAGCGTGATCACCGTGACGCCGGCCCGGCCGTCAGGCGGAAACCCCGCCTTGCCGCCGGTCAGATCGATCACCACGACATACGGCCCTCCGGGCAGCGAGTCGGGTGAGTGCGGACCGCGACCGGCAAGATCGGCCAGCAGCTCGGGGCGGGCGTAGATCATCCGGACGGGGCCGGCAGCGTCGGTTTCGGTCGGATGCGCAAGGTGCGGAAGCCATTTGAGCCACGACCAGTCCGGATCGTCGGGGTTTTCGGTGACCACCCGTAGTTGTAGGAGATCCGGTGGATGGAAAACGGCGAGATGGCAGATCATCGCCCTCAGCAGTGCGGCGGACTCTGCCGGGTCGCCGCCCACCGCGATCGTGGGAAAGGTGCGCAGCTGCAGCAGTTTCGGGCAGTCATGGATGAGGCCATGGGTGCGCAGAAACTTGACCACCCACATGTTGGCAACGGGTTCGAGGTACGGCTGCGGGGCCGCACTGGGGCCGGCAAGCTCGCCGCCAGCGGACGGCTTCATCAGCCGGTCCACCGCCGGCTGGTCGCCGATTCCGATGCGGGTCGCGGCGTAGAAATCGGCGCTGGCGGGCCGAGACCATTGACGGGGCGTGCCGATGAGCGACAACAGGTCGTCGGGATGCGGGGCGTGGAAGCTGAAGAACGACACCTGCGCGTTGGCCGAAGCAGTCACCCGTGGACGCAGTCCGGCCAGGTAGCGCAGGTATTCCTTTCGGTCGGCGTTGATTTCGGGAACTTTCTTCCCGCCGCCGCCACCACCGGCCATCATGCTCAGCGACATCATGATCATCATCAGCGGCATCATCAGCATGTAGGGCGACAGCTGCCTGGTGCCCGTCAACACCATGATCGCGATCATGCCCAGCATGCAGACGCCCATCACGTAGGGAAGCGCCTTTTGCAAACCCGACGGCGGTATGTCCACGCCGAGATCCTCGGGCGCCGTCACGCTGATCTCTCCCGGGGTCAGCCGGGGGCCGCGGGCGATCGACGGGGTGAACTTCTTGGTCGTCACGAGGGTGTGCCCCCAGGCAGCTTTCGGGGACTAGGGTCGGTCGGCAGCGTGTCGTGCTCCAGCAGCGCCGCCTCCTTGGACAACACCGGACCGTCCACGAGCAGCCGAATGATCTCCCACGGAGCGGTTTTCGGGGATGGCAGGCCCAGCGCCGACGCGGTCTGTTGATCGGGCAGCCCGTAGCGCACACCCTGCGGGTCCACGTAATACAGGGCCTCCCCGTACCGGGGGTCGGGGGACTGAAGTTGCACGAACTTTCCACCGTCGAGGTAAACCGTTGCGGCCCCTTGGATTTGCTTGATGCCGTCGCTCATCGCCGAGGCCGGTATCGGCAGATGCCTTCCGGTCAGCACCGCGGTCTTCGGGTTGTGGTCCCCGGTCTTGCGTTCCCAGGTCCAGCACAGCGTGGGGTCGTGCGGTCGGGACACGATCTTGACCGGCTCGTCGGGCAGCGGTGAGCCGTAGAGCACTTCGGGAATTTTGACGATCAGATTCGGGACCACGGCCGGGGGATCGACCAGGCCATAGGAGTCGAGGGCGCGCAGCGCCGCCGCGGTGTTTGCGTTGACGGCGGCGACACCGTCGGGCAGCACCACGAAATACTTGGTGCCCGATGTCGAATGGATCTGCAGGACCGATCCGATCACCAGCCCTTCCGGCAGGCCCAGGGTGTTAGGCGACCCCGCGCCGGGGATCGGAGGCAGCTGCCAGGAGCCGGCGTCGGGCAGCGCGTTGAACATGGCCGTGGAGAGCGGACTCGGCTTGGCGGTCCCGCGGATGCCCACGGCGAACGTCATCGGGCGATCGCTCAGGTCGGTGGCATGTCGGCCCTTGGCGGTGATCACCCAGTCCTTGCCCTGATACGACGCGAGCAACGCCTCGTTCGGGAGGATCGGATCGACCGAGGAGTCGATGACCACGGGCATCGCTATGACCGCGGTTTGCACTGTGGGGTTGATGCTTTCGGCTCTTGTGACGGTGTCGCACAGCGTCCAGACAGACGAGGAGTCCGACGAAACGGGCGTCGCATAAGGCGCACCGGGGATGCCGACGGACTGGCCCCTCGGCAACTTGTTCAGCTCGGCCGACTTGACGGTCGTCGGGTCGGCCGGGTTGCCCAGGACCAGACGAGCCGAGGTCAAGTTGTAGACGGAGTGCAGTTGCCCCGCCACCTTCAGATAGAGCTGGTTCGTCGTGCGGTCGACGAACAGATTGCCGCCGCCGAGCTTTCCCTGCGGTTTGAAGTACGCCATCGCCAAGGCGCCCACGACGATCAACACCGAGACGACGACGCCGAGTGCCACCGATCGGCTGTAGAACTGCATTGGGTCGTCGAACATCCTGGTGTCGCGCCGCACGATGGCGTGTTCCAGCCGACGAAGCAGGAAACGCCAGCCGCTTACCTGGACCTTGGTGGTGAGACGAAAACTTGCCATACGTCACTCGGTGATGTTGAGGCGTCCGTGGACAGCCGCGATCGCCTCGGTCATGTCCTCGTCGTTGATCTCCCGCAGGCGGTCCTCGTCGAGACTCTCGAAGTCGACGGCCCGGGTCAGGCGGATGTCGCGATACTGTTCGCCGGCTTCCACGAGTTGGCGCGCGTAGCGACCGTTGCCCGCGATGTCCAAAGCAGGCTTGCCGCGCACCCGCTGCTGGTCCAGCAGCTTCGCGGCCTGCAGGAGGTTGTCGGCGGCCCCCAAGCTCAGCGCCGAGTCGTTGCTCGCCGCAATGACTTTGGCGATCGCCAGAATCTCGTCCGGCGAATATGTGTCGAATTCGATGCGAGTGGCGAACCGCGACCGCAAGCCCTCATTGGTTTCCAGCAGGCGATCGATGTCGGCGCTGTAACCCGCGATGATCACCACCAACCGGTCGCGATCGTTTTCCATCCGGGCCAACAGGGTGTCCAGCGCCTCTTGCCCGAACGGGTCGGTGCGCCCGTTTCTTTCCTGCACCAGGGCGTAGGCCTCGTCGATGAACAGCACGCCGCCGAGGGCACGATCGATGGTCTTGGTGCTCTTGACCGCCGATTGTCCTTCGAACTCCGCGACGAAATCCTTGCGGGATGTCTCCACGAGCTTCGGCTCAGGGATGACACCTAGTCCCGCAAGGATATTGGCGACCACCCGGGCGATCGTCGTCTTTCCGGTGCCGGGCGGCCCGGTGAAGATCATGTGCTTGCTAGGCTGCGCCACCTTCATGCCGCGGGCCGCGCGGACTCTGGCCATCTGGGTTGCCGCACGG
>NZ_JAFAUS010000445.1 GCF_019243155.1 Mycobacterium sp. | reverse complement strand
ATGTCGGCGCCGTTGCCCGCCGCGGCACCGTCGGGATACACGTAGGTTCCGCGCGGCGGCGCCTGAATCTTCAGATCGCCGATCGGCAAGCCCGTCGCGCCGTGGTCGTCGTAGAGAAAGTCGGTCCAGAACAGGGCACCGCCCGCGATCCGGCCGGCCCCGCACGTGCGCGGAAAGTGCTCACCGAACGGCCATTCCGACGGTGCGGGAAGTTCCGGCTCGGGCCGGCGCGCGGCCGGTGGCACGCCCTCGGGCATCCCATCGACCACGACAAGCTCGGCAGGCGGAGCGGGCGCTGGTGCGGCGGGGTGAACTATCGCCTCGGCGATATGACGTGCAATGCGAATCGGCAGCAGTGGGAGATCCAGGATTGACACCATCCCCAACCTACGCGGCACGGGTGTCCCGGCGGTTACGGCCCGGGGACCACTATCAGCTCGTGCGGCCGGCTGTTGACGGATGCGGCGCCGTCTGCGGTGACGACGACGATGTCCTCGATCCGGGCACCCCACCGGCCCGGGAAGTAGATGCCCGGTTCGATGGAAAAGGCCATGCCCGCGGTCAGCGGCAAGTCGTTTCCGGCGACGATGTAGGGCTCTTCGTGAACCGAGAGCCCGATACCGTGCCCGGTGCGATGCACGAAGAACTCGGCGAGCCCTTCCTGCGCCAGCACGTCGCGGGCCGCTGCGTCGACCTGAGCGGCGGTTACGCCCGGTCGGACCGCCGCATGGGCCGCACGCTGGGCGCGCTGTAGTACCGAATACTCCTGCAGCACATCGGGTTCTGGCTCACCGATGCTGTAGGTCCGCGTCGAGTCGGAGTGATAGCCGGGTTCGTATGCGCCGCCGATGTCAACGACGACGATGTCACCGGCTTGCAACTCACGATCCGAATATCCGTGGTGCGGGTCGGCGCTGTGCGGACCGGAGCCGACGATGATAAAGGACACATCCGAATGACCTTCGGCGACAATCGCTTTCGCGATGTCGGCGGCAACGTCGGCCTCGGTTCGTCCCGCAACCAGAAATTCCGGAACCTGGGCATGCACCCGGTCGATGGCCGCACCGGCTTTGCGCAGCGCGTCGAATTCGCACTCCTCCTTGACCATCCGCAGCCTGCGCAACACGTCGGTGGCCAAGACGGGCTGCACCCCGAGCGCACCGGCCAGCGGCACCAGGTGCAGTGCCGGCATGGAATCGGTCACCGCGGTCGCAGCGGGCGCGCCGCCCAATGCCGCACTCACGAGTTGGTAGGGATCGTCGCCGTCGACCCAATCCCGCACCGCGAGGCCGAGTTCCGCGATGGCCGACTCCTTCAGCGAGGCCAGCTCGAGGCGCGGCACCACCATGGTCGGGTCACACGACGCCGGCAACACCAGCGCGGTGAGGCGCTCGAACGTCTCGGCGCGCGATCCGACGAGGTAACGCAGGTCGTAACCCGGGGTGATCACCAGCCCGGCCAGACCCGCTTCTGCGGCCGCGGCGGCCGCCGCGGCCAGTCGGCGCGCGTACACCGGGGTATCGAAGCGGTGAGATTCCATGGCAGCCAGGCTAGTGCCCGATCGCCTGGCTAACCTTCCCGGCGGCGGCTGCTGGCAGGATAAACCGCATGCCCGCAAAGCGATCGCCACTGGTACTCCTCGATGGCGCCAGCATGTGGTTCCGCTCGTACTTCGGGGTCCCGTCGTCCATCACCTCTCCCGACGGCCGGCCCGTCAACGCCGTACGCGGCTTCATCGACTCGGTGGCCGTTGTCATCACCCAGCAGCGGCCGCACCGCCTGGCGGTCTGCCTCGACCTGGATTGGCGACCGCAATTTCGTGTCGACCTGATCCCGTCGTACAAGGCCCACCGGGTGGCCGAACCGGAACCGGCGGGCGAGCCCGACATCGAGGAAGTGCCCGACGACCTGACACCGCAGGTCGACATGATCATGGAACTGCTCGACGCATTCGGGATCCCGACCGCGGGCGCAGAAGGTTTCGAGGCCGACGACGTACTGGGAACGCTCGCGGCGCAGGAACGCCACGACCCTGTCGTCGTGGTCAGCGGCGACCGCGACCTGCTGCAGGTGGTGTCCGACGACCCCGTCTCGGTTCGGGTGCTGTACCTGGGCCGCGGGCTGACCAAGGCCACGTTGTTCGGGCCCGTCGAGGTGGCAGAGCAGTATGGCGTCCCGGAGCATCGCGCCGGAGCGGCTTACGCCGAGCTCGCGCTGTTGCGTGGTGACCCGTCCGATGGTCTGCCGGGTGTACCCGGGGTCGGCGAGAAGACGGCGGGGACGCTGCTGGCCCAACATGGTTCGCTGGACCAGATCCTGGCGGCCGCCCGCGACCCCAAATCGAAGATGGCCAAAGGCGTGCGGACCAAACTGCTGTGCGCCGCCGACTACATCGACGCCGCCGAACAGGTCGTCCGCGTGGCCACCGACGCGCCCGTCGACCTGTCGACGGACACCGACGAGCTACCGCTGGTTGCAGCGGATCCGCAACGCGTCGCCAAGCTGGCAACCAAGCTCGGCATCGGGTCGTCGATCAGCCGCCTGCAGAAGGCGCTCGACGGGCTGCCCGGAGGCTGAGACAGCGGCTATTGCGGCCGGCCGACCTCGTAGGTGCCCTTGTTGTCCTGGAACGTCACCGTCACGTGCTTGGCCGCACCGTCGATGCTCACGTCGCAGTCAAAGGTCGCGCCCTTTTTCACGGTGGGGTTCTGGCCGTGGTTGCACTTGACGTCCTTGACGTTCTTGGCGCCGTAGCCGTTGGTTTCGTCGCTGAGGACCTGCTGCACACCGGTCTGGGCCTTATTGACGTCGAGCTTGGTGGTGACGAAGAACCCGGGCTCCCAGAAACCGAGGACCAGCACCACCGCGATGAGCAGGAAGGCGATCGCACCACCCACACCGGCGAGCAGGCCGACGGGTCGCTTCTTGGCGGGCTGCTCGTAGCCCGGGTACTGCTGCGGGTATTGGCCAGGCGGGCCGTACTGCCCCGGCTGCCCATACTGGCCGGGCTGCGCATACTGGCCCGGCTGACCGTACTGGCCGGGCTGCGCGTACTGGCCGGGCTGCGCATACTGGCCCGGCTGGCCGTATTGCCCGTGCTGCTCGTAACCCGGCTGCTGGGGGTACTGCTGTGGGTATGCCTGCTCGCCCGGCTGCTGGTACTGCGGGTACTCGGCGGGCGGCGTGTACGCCGGGGCCTGCCACGTCTGCTCGTGGCCGGGATGCTCATGGCCCGGCTGCTGCCAGGGCGATCCTGCCTGAGTCGGCTCGGAGGACGGGTCGCTACCTTGGCCGGGCGGTTGCCACTGCTGGTCCGATCCCTGCGGTCCGCTCATCGTCTCTCCTCAGCCCCTTGTGTCTCAGCATGATTGATCGCCGTCTCGTTTCGGCTCCTACGGTAGCTGCGGCCCAGCCTACCCGGCGTCAACTGCAACGACGCCGCGCCGAATGTCGTTGATCGCGCGCTTGGCGGTGGCCCGCAGCTCGGCATCGGGCGCCGCGTTGCGGACCTGGTCCAGCAGGTCGAGCACCTGGCGACACCAGCGCACGAAGTCCCCCGCGAGCAGTGGTGACCCGGTGCCGGACGGGTCGGCCGCCGCCAGCGCTGCGGCCAGATCTCCGGTCCGGGCCCAGCGGTAGATGACGTTGACGAATCCGTCGTCAGGCTCCCGGCTCGGCGCGATCCGGTGCGTCTGCTCGTCGGCGCGCAGCGCACCCGACAGCCTCGACGTCTGTACCAGTGCCTGCCGCAGACGCGGGGTGGGCGCCTCGGCGGCGAACGCGCCCCCGGGGCCGTCACCGCCCCGCGTCTCGTACAGCACCGCCGAGACGACCGCCGCCAACTCGGCCGGCTTCATGCCCGCCCACGCGTCGGTGCGCAGGCACTCGGCGACCAAGAGGTCGCTCTCGCTGTAGATACGGGCCAGCAACCGGCCGTCGTCGGTGACGCGGGGATCACCGTCGCGGTCTTCGATGAAGCCGCGCTCGGTGAGCAGGCCGACGATCCGGTCGAAGGTCCGGGCCAGCGAATTGGTCGCGGCCGCAACCTTTTTCTCCAGCTGCGCGTTGTCGCGCTCGATCCGCAGATAGCGCTCGGCCTGCCGGACCGCGTCCTCGACGCCGGGGCTGTTGTGCGACGGATGCCTCCGCAACTCCTCGCGCAACTTCGCCAGCTCCGGATCGTGAAACGCGCCATCCTGATCGCCGCGCGCGCTGCGGCGCGCGGCCGGAATGGGCAGGCCCTCGGCGGCCGAGAGTAGCGCCGACGCCAGATCACGCCGGACGCGCGGCTGACGATGCTCCACCCGCTTGGGCAACGACATCGATCCGACCGGCGCGTTCGCACCCGAATAATCGGCCGACGAAATCCTTCCCGCCCAACGGTTTTCGGTGAGCACCAGGGGGCGTGGATCGGAACTGTCGCGAGCCGATTCCAGCACCACGGCCAGTCCGCCGCGACGGCCGTGGGTGATGTTGATGATGTCGCCGCGGCGCAGCGCGGCCAGCGCATCGGTGGTCGCCTGCCGCCGCTGCAACCGCGACGCGCGCGACTGCGCACGCTCCATCTCCGAAATCCGCGCGCGCAGCCGCGCGTATTCCAGGATCGGGGCCTGCGGCCCACCCAGCTCGGTGGCGATCTCTTCGAGCATCTCGTTGCCCCGCTCGATGCCACGGACCAGCCCGACCACTGAGCGGTCGGCCTGATACTGCGCGAAGGACTGCTCGAGCAACCGATGCGCCTGCTCGGGACCCATCTGCTGCACCAGGTTGATCGTCATGTTGTACGACGGCGCAAACGAACTGCGTAGCGGGAAGGTGCGGGTGGAGGCCAGGCCGGCGACCGCCGACGGTTCGGTGGTTTCCTCGGTGGGATTCCACAGCACCACGGCGTGGCCCTCAACGTCGATTCCGCGCCTTCCGGCGCGCCCGGTCAGCTGTGTGTACTCCCCCGGCGTCAGCGGCACGTGCTGCTCGCCGTTGAATTTCACCAGCCGCTCGAGCACCACCGTGCGCGCGGGCATGTTGATTCCGAGCGCGAGGGTTTCGGTGGCGAATATCGCCTTCACCAGTCCGGCGGTGAACAGCTCTTCGACCGTGTGCCGGAAGGCGGGCAACATTCCGGCGTGGTGGGCCGCCAGCCCGCGCAGCAACCCCTCGCGCCACTCGTAGTAGCCGAGCACACCCAGATCGGCGTCGTCGAGATCGCCGCAACGATGCTCGATCACCTCGGCGATCTGCGCGCGCTCTTCGGGGGTGGTCAGCTGCAGAGGCGAGCGCAGGCACTGTTGAACCGCGGCGTCACAGCCCGCTCGCGAGAACACGAAGGTGATCGCCGGCAACAGCCCTTCGGAGTCCAGGCTCGCGATCACGTCCGGCCGCGCGGGCGGCCGGTAAAAGCGTGGCCGGTGCGGGCCACCGCGTCCACGGCCCCGCCGTGGCTGCCAGTCCGACATCCGGTCGGCTTCGCGCCGATGCGCGATGTGCCGCAGCAGGTCCGGGTTGACGCGCGGCTCGCGGATTGCGGCCGGCTGCTCCTGGGTCGCCGAACTCCGGTAGTCGAAGAGGTCGAGGAGGCGCTTGCCCACCAGGACGTGTTGCCACAACGGCACCGGCCGGTGCTCGTCGACCACCACGGTCGT
>NZ_JAFAUS010000357.1 GCF_019243155.1 Mycobacterium sp. | reverse complement strand
TGAATCCGGCCACCGGAACCATGCTGCGCGCGCTGTGGGTGGCCGAGACCGGTGAGCTGGCGGTGATCATTCACCACCTGGCCGTCGACGGCGTGTCCTGGCGAATCCTGTTGGAGGACTTGAACATTGCCTGGGCGCAACACCACGGCGGCCAAGCGATAGCCTTGCCGGCCGGCGGCACCTCGTTCGCCCGGTGGGCGTCGCTGCTCGACGAGCACGCCCGCGACCCCCATGTCGTGGCCCAGGCCGACACCTGGAAGCAGGTGGCCGCGGCCCCGCCGGGACTGCCCGCGGTGCGACCCGAAGTGGATACCTATGCCAGCGCCGGGCAGTTGTCGGTGCAGCTGGACACCGAGTTGACGCGCATGCTGCTGGGCGAGGTGCCCGCGGCGTTTCACGCCGGAGTCCAAGACATCTTGCTGATCGCGTTCGGGCTGGCGGTGGCGGAGTTCTTGGGCACCGGCGCAGCGCCGATCGGTATCGACGTCGAGGGCCACGGCCGTCACGAGGAGCTGGCCACCGAGGTCGACCTGTCGCGCACGGTGGGCTGGTTCACCAGCAAATACCCGGTGTCGCTTGCTTTTTCGGGTCTGTCCTGGGCACAGGTGGTAACCGGTTCGGCGGCGCTGGGCGCGGTGATCAAGAACGCCAAAGAACAACTGCGCGCGCTGCCCGACCCCCTGTCCTACGGTCTGCTGCGCTTCCTGAACCCCGACGTCGACCTTCCCGAGTCCGACCCGCCGATCGGTTTCAACTATCTGGGGCGGCTCGGTGCCGCGGGTGCCGGGGTGTCCGGTGAGGTATGGCGGATCAGCGATGACGGGGTGTCGTTGACCGGCGTCACCGCGGCGGTGCCGCTGCCGCTCCCGCACACCGTCGAGCTCAACGCCGCCACCGAGGACACCGACGCCGGACCGCTGCTGCACGCCACCTGGACGTGGGCGCCCTCAGCGCTGGACCACACCCAGGTCAGCCGCCTGAGCCGGTTGTGGTTCGACGCCCTGGCCGGGATCTGCGCGCATGTGCGCGGCGGTGGAGGCGGACTGACCCCGTCGGACATCGCCCCGGCCCGGCTGACCCAGCACCACATCGACGAGCTTGCCCAGCAGTACGACATCGCGGACCTCCTGCCGTTGACACCTTTGCAGGAGGGGCTGCTGTTCCTCGCGGCCACCGCACAGGCGAGTGACGACGTGTATGCGGTGCAGCTGGACACCGCGTTCAGCGGTGCCCTCGACCTTCAGCGGCTGCGCGACGCGGTGCACACGGTGATCGAGCGTCATCCGAACCTGGCGGCCCGTTTCCTCGTGCAGTTCGACCCGCCGGTGCAGATCATCCCGGCCAATCCCGCGCCGCACTGGCGGTATCTCGAACTAGCCACCGGCGATGTCGACGAACAGGTCCAGCGGATCTGCGCGGCCGAACGCGCGGCGGTGTGCGAGCTGTCCGGCGAGCCGGTGTTCCGGGCCGCGTTGATCCGTACCGGCGAGGACCGGCACCGATTCGTGCTGACCTTCCACCACATCGTGATGGACGGCTGGTCGCTGCCGATCCTGCTGAGCGAGGTCTTCGCCGGCTACTACGGGCAGCACCTGCCCGCTCCCACGCCGTACCGCAGCTTCGTCACCTGGCTGGCCGATCGAGACCTCGCCGCCGCCGAGGCCGCCTGGCGAAGGGTGCTCGCCGGATTCGATACCCCCACCCTGGTCGGCAAGCCGGATCGGGTGGGGCAGGGGCGTCGGGGCGTCGAATCGTTCCGGGTGTCCGCCGACACCACGCGGGCCGTCAGCGAGCTGGCACGCTCGTGTCACACCACCGTCAACACCGTGCTGCAGGCCGCATGGTCGCAGCTGTTGACCTGGCTGACCGGCCAGCACGACGTCGTCTTCGGCGCCGTGGTCTCCGGCAGGCCGATTGACGTGGCCGGTGCGGACACGATGGTGGGGCTGTTGATCAACACCGTGCCGGTGCGGGCGACGGTCGCGGCGGCCACTACCACCGCCGACCTGATCGACCAGCTGCAGCGCGCTAACAACGACACCCTCGATCACCAGCACCTGGCGCTCCCCGAGATCCACCGCGCCACCGGCCACGATCAGCTGTTCGACACCCTGTTCGTGTACGAGAACTACCCGGTCGACGCCGCCGCCCTGTCCGGCATCGACGGGTTGGCCATCACCGATGTTCACGGTCGTGAATCCACCCACTATCCGCTAACGATGGCCGCCCGGCCGGGCAACGAACTTCAGCTTCGCGTCGAGTTCGACACCGACGTGTTCGAGTGGGACCGCATCGACGCGCTGATCGAGCGGTTGCTGCGGATGTTGGTGGCGATGACCGCCGAACCGGGGCGGCGGCTGTCCTCGTTGGATCTGCTCGACGACGACGAGCGCGCCCGCCTGGACGAGATCGGTAACCGCGCGGTGCTGACCCGACCCACGTCCGCCGCGGTGTCGATCCCAGAGTCGTTCGCCGAACATGTGAGCCGCACCCCCGATGCGGTCGCGATCAGCTGCGGCGAACGTTCGATGACCTACCGCGAACTCGACGAGGCCGCCAACCGGCTGGCGCATCTGCTGGCCCATCGTGGCGCCGGCCCAGGACAGTGTGTGGCGCTGCTGCTTTCGCGATCCGCCGAGGCGATCGTGGCGATGCTGGCGGTGCTGAAGGCGGGGGCGGCCTACCTGCCGATAGACCCCGCGCTGCCGAAGGCGCGGATCGGGTTCATGGTTGGCGATGCCGCGCCGATTGCCGCGATCACCACCGCCGGACTGCGCCCGCTGCTGGACGGCTACGACGTCAAGGTCATCGATGTCGACGATCCCGACATCGACACTCAACCCAGCACTGCGCTGCCGGGGCCCAGACCCGACGACATCGCTTACCTGATCTACACCTCGGGCACCACCGGAGTGCCCAAAGGCGTGGCCATCACACACCACAACGTGACCCAGCTGCTGACATCACTGGACACCTGGCTGACACCGAAACAGGTTTGGGCGCACTGGCATTCGTTGGCGTTCGACGCCTCGGTCGAAGAGATCTGGGGTGCGCTGCTCAATGGTGGGCGGCTGGTGGTGGTGCCGGAATCGGTGGCCGGTTCACCGGATGACCTGCACACCTTGCTAATTGCCGAGCGGGTCAGCTTCCTGAGTCAAACCCCGTCCGCGGTGGCGACGCTGTCGGCCGAGGGGCTGGATTCGGTGACGATGCTGGTGGCCGGTGAGGCGTGTCCGGCCGAGCTTGTCGACCGATGGGCGCCGGGGCGGGTGCTCGTCAACGCCTACGGTCCCACCGAGACCACCGTGTGCGCGGCCAGGACTGCGCCGTTGACGGCGGGCTCCGGGGCGCCGCCGATCGGTGCGCCGGTGCCGACCGCGGCGCTGTTCGTGTTGGACGCGTGGTTGCGTCCAGTGCCGGTCGGCGTGGTCGGTGAGTTGTATGTGGCCGGCGCCGGGTTAGGGGTCGGGTACCTCGGTCGGGCCGGATTGACGGCTTCACGATTTTTGGCGTCTCCCTTCGGTGGTCCGGGCACGCGGATGTATCGCACCGGCGATCTGGTGCGCTGGGGTGCCGACGCGCAGCTGCACTATCTGGGGCGCGCCGACGAGCAGGTCAAGATTCGCGGCTATCGCATCGAGCTCGGCGAAATCCAGTTCGCCCTAACGGCTTTGGACGGCGTCGAGCAGGCGGCGGTGATCGCCCGCGAAGACCGTCCGGGCGACAATCGCCTCGTCGGCTACATCATCGGGACCGCGAACCCCGCGGTGCTACGCACGCAGCTGGCCGAGCGGCTGCCGGCCTACATGGTCCCGGCGGCGGTGGTGGCGCTCGAGGCGCTGCCGCTCACGGCCAACGGCAAACTCGACACCCGCGCCCTCCCGGCACCCGAATACACCGGCGCCGGGTATCGCGCTCCGGGCGATCCGGTCGAGGAAATCCTGGCCGGCATCTACGCCCAGGTGCTCGGGGTCGAGCGGGTCGGCGTGGATGACTCGTTCTTCGATTTGGGCGGGGATTCGCTGTCGGCTATGCGCCTGATCGCGGCGGTCAACGCCGGCCTGGACGCCACCCTAGGGGTCCGGACCGTGTTCGACGCGCCCACGGTGGCCCAGCTCGCCCCGCGGATCGGGGCCGGTGGAGGCGGGCTGGAGCCGTTGGTGGCCGGTGCGCGCCCGGCGGCGGTGCCGCTGTCGTTCGCCCAGTCGCGGTTGTGGTTCCTGGACCAGTTGCAAGGGCCGTCCCCGGTCTACAACATCGCGGTGGCGTTGCGGTTGGGTGGACCGCTTGATGCCGCGGCGATGGGCACGGCGCTCGGCGACGTGGTGAATCGCCATGAGAGCCTGCGCACCCTATTTGTGGCGCCCGATGGAATTCCTCAGCAACGGGTGATCCCGGCCGATCGAGCCGATCTGCGCTGGCAGGTTGTCGAGGCCGGCAACTGGGCACCCGACCGACTGACCGAGGCCCTGCAGGAGGCCGCGCGCCATCCCTTCAATCTGGGAACCGAAATCCCCTTGCGAGCAACGCTTTTCCGCCTCGCCGCAGACGAACACGTGCTGGTCGCGGTGGCACACCACATCGCCGCCGACGGCTGGTCGATCACCCCGCTGGCGCGAGATCTGGGCGTGGCCTACGCGGCCCGGCGCGACGGACAGGCCCCACAGTGGGCGCCGTTGCCGGTGCAGTACGTCGACTACACGCTATGGCAGCGCGCCCAATTCGGTGATCTGGCCGACGCTCAGAGCCGCATCGGCGCACAACTGGCCCATTGGGAACGGGAACTGGCCGGGCTGCCCGAGCGGCTGCAGTTGCCCACCGATCGGCCCTATCCCATGGTGGCCGACCAGCGCGGCGCCAGTGTGACGCTTCACTGGCCGGCGGAGTTGCAGCAGCGGGTGGCCGCGGTGGCCGCCGAGCACAACGCCACCAGTTTCATGGTGGTGCAGGCCGCGTTGGCCGTGCTGCTCGCCAAGCTCAGCGCCAATACCGATGTGGCGGTGGGGTTCCCGATCGCGGGACGGCGTGATCCCGCCCTCGACGAGTTGGTGGGATTCTTCGTCAACACCCTGGTGCTGCGCGTCAATGTGGGCGGTGATCCCACCGTGGCCGAGGTGCTGGCTCAGGTGCGAGCCCGCAGCCTGGCCGCCTACGAGCACCAAGACGTGCCCTTCGAAGTCCTCGTGGAGCGGCTCAACCCGACCCGCAACATGGCCCATCATCCGCTGGTTCAGGTGGCGTTGGCCTGGCAGAACAGCGAGCCCGCCGGGCTGAGCCTGGGCGATCTGCAGGTGAGCTCGCTACCGGTGAACACCCAGACCGCCCGCATGGACCTGACTCTCTCGCTGGCCGAACGCTGGACCGAAGCGGGCGCGCCCGCCGGCATCAGCGGGGCAGTCGAGTTCCGCACCGATGTCTTCGACCCCGACACCATCGAGGCGCTCGTCGCCCGGTGGCAGCGGCTGCTGACGGCGATGACCGCCGACCCCACCCGCGCTCTGTCATCGATCGATCTGCTCGACGAGCCGGAGCACGCCCGCCTGGCAGAGCTGGGTAACAGTGCGGGGCTGACCAAAACCGTTGCGGCGGTGTCGATCCCGGCGTTGCTCGCCGAACACGTCGAGCGCACACCGCAGGCGGTCGCGGTCACCGTCGACGGCCGGTCGATGACCTACCGCGAACTCGATCAGGCCGCCAACCGGTTGGCGCATCTGTTGGCAGGCCGCGGTGTGGGCCCGGGTCACCGTGTGGCGCTGCTCTTTTCGCGCTCGGCCGAGGCGATCGTGTCGATCCTGGCCGTCCTCAAGACCGGGGCTGCGTACCTCGCGATCGACCCGGCGGTCCCGTCGGCG
>NZ_JAFAUS010000245.1 GCF_019243155.1 Mycobacterium sp. | reverse complement strand
ACGTCAGCGTCGAAGACCCGAACGCCCCCGAGGGGAATCGCGAGATCCCGATCCTCACCGGCGTGAACCTGACCGTCCGATCCGGTGAGACGCATGCCGTGATGGGGCCCAACGGTTCCGGCAAGTCAACGTTGTCCTACGCGATCGCCGGTCATCCGAAGTATCAGGTGACGTCGGGGTCGATCACGCTGGACGGCCAGAGCGTCCTTGACATGAGCGTCGACGAGCGCGCCCGGGCCGGCTTGTTCCTGGCGATGCAGTACCCCGTCGAGGTGCCCGGTGTGTCGATGTCGAACTTCCTGCGCAGCGCCGCCACCGCGGTGCGTGGCGAGCCGCCGAAACTGCGGCACTGGGTCAAAGAGGTCAAGGCCGCCATGGGGGGCCTCGACATCGACGCGTCATTCGCCGAACGCAGCGTCAACGAGGGATTCTCCGGGGGTGAGAAGAAGCGCCACGAGATCCTGCAGCTGGAGTTGCTCAAGCCGAAGATCGCGATCCTCGACGAGACCGACTCCGGTCTGGACGTGGACGCGCTGCGCGTGGTCAGCGAGGGCGTCAACCGGTACGCGCAGGCCGAAGACGGCGGCGTTCTGCTCATTACCCACTACACCCGCATCCTGCGCTACATCCAGCCGCAGTTCGTGCACGTGTTCGTCGGGGGCCGCATCATCGAGTCCGGCGGCCCGGAACTGGCCGACGAACTCGAGGAGAACGGCTACGTGCGTTTCACCCAAGCGGCGGCGGCGTCCGGGGGGTCGTAGACATGACGGCGACACAGCTGGACCTGGCCGCGATCCGTGCGGATTTTCCCATTCTGAAGCGGATCATGCGGGGCGGAAACCAGTTGGCGTACCTGGATTCCGGTGCCACGTCGCAACGCCCGCTGCAGGTGCTCGACGCTGAACGGGAATTCCTGCTGACGTCCAACGGCGGTGTGCACCGCGGTGCACACCAGCTGATGGAAGAGGCCACCGACGCCTACGAGCAGGGCCGCGCCGACGTCGCCGCGTTCGTGGGCGCCGACGCCGACGAGTTGGTGTTCACCAAGAACGCCACCGAGTCGCTCAACCTGGCGTCGTATGTGCTGGGCGACAACCGGTTCGACCGGGCTGTCGGCGAGGGTGACGTCATCGTCACCACCGAGCTCGAACACCACGCCAACCTGGTTCCGTGGCAAGAACTCGCGCGCCGCACCGGCGCCACGTTGCGCTGGTACGGCGTGACCGAGGACGGCCGGATCGACCTGGACTCACTGCAGCTCGACGAGCGGGTGAAAGTCGTTGCCTTCAGCCATCACTCCAATGTCACCGGTGCGGTGGCGCCGGTGGCCGAACTCGTCGCGCGGGCGAAAGCGGTCGGGGCGCTGACCGTGCTGGATGCCTGCCAGTCGGTACCACACCAGCCCGTCGACCTGCACGCCCTCGACGTTGACTACGCCGCCTTTTCCGGCCATAAGATGTTGGGCCCCAACGGCATCGGGGTGCTCTACGCGCGCCGGGAGCTGCTGTCGGCCATGCCGCCCTTCCTCACCGGCGGATCGATGATCGAGACGGTGACCATGGAAGCCACCACCTACGCCGCGCCGCCGCAGCGATTCGAGGCCGGCACGCCGATGACCTCCCAGGTGGTGGGATTGGGCGCGGCAGCACGGTATCTCGGGGCCATCGGCATGGACGCCGTCGAAGCCCACGAGCGAGAGCTGGTTGCCGCCGCCATCGAGGGCCTGTCCGGCATCGACGGGGTCCGCATCGTCGGGCCGACCTCGATGGAAAACCGCGGCTCGCCAGTGGCTTTCATCGTCGATGGCGTGCACGCCCACGACGTGGGGCAGGTGCTCGACGACGACGGTGTCGCGGTGCGGGTCGGTCACCACTGCGCGCTGCCCCTGCACCGGCGGTTCGGTTTGGCCGCGACCGCGCGCGCTTCGTTCGCGTTGTACAACACCTCCGACGAGGTGGAGCGGCTGGTCGCCGGCGTCCGACGGGCGATCGAATTCTTTGGGAGAGAATGACATTGCGCCTCGAACAGATGTATCAGGACGTGATCCTGGATCACTACAAGCATCCGCAGCACCGCGGGCTGCGGGAGCCGTTCGGTGCCGAGGTCTATCACGTCAATCCCATCTGCGGTGACGAGGTGACCCTGCGGGTGGCATTGTCCGACGACGGCGAGACCGTCGCCGATGTCTCCTATGACGGGCAGGGCTGTTCGATCAGCCAGGCGGCGACATCGGTGCTGACCGAGCAGGTGATCGGTCAAAGTGTGGGTGACGCGCTGAAGACCATCACCGCGTTCACCGAAATGGTTTCCTCGCGCGGCAATATCGACGGGGACGAGGATGTGCTTGGCGACGGGATCGCGTTCGCCGGAGTGGCCAAATACCCCGCACGGGTGAAATGCGCCCTGCTGGGGTGGATGGCGTGCAAAGACGCACTGGCCCAGGCCAGCGCCGGTGCCGAAAAATCAACCAACGGAAGCGACGGCTCATGAGCGAAACCAGCGCACCCAACGACGAGTTGCTCTTCGACCTCGAGGAGGCGATGCGTGACGTCGTCGACCCCGAACTGGGCATCAACGTCGTCGATCTGGGATTGGTCTACGGCCTGAATGTCGAGGAGGGCGACGACGGAACCGTCGCGCTGATCGACATGACGTTGACGTCGGCGGCCTGCCCGCTGACCGACGTCATCGAGGATCAGTCGCGCAGCGCACTCGTCGGCGCCGGCCTGGTGAGCGACCTGCGGATCAACTGGGTGTGGAACCCGCCGTGGGGCCCGGACAAGATCACCGAGGACGGCCGCGAACAACTGCGTGCGCTCGGCTTCACCGTCTGAATCTGATCGTTCGTAATCGGATGGGGGCGACCCGCTGCGCCCGGCTACGCCGCGCTTGCGATCCCCCTAGTCGGATGGGGGCGACCCGCTGCGCCCGGCTACGCCGCGCTTGCGATCGCCCTCGGTCGGATGGGGGCGACCCGCTGCGCCCGGCTACGCCGCGCTTGCGATCGCCCTAGAGGTGGAACGGGAGGTGAGGCAGGTGCAGGTGGTGGTGCGGGTGCCCCATCGGGGGACAGGTCTCCAGACTGATCATCACCGCGTGCAGCACGCCGCCGTCCTGAGTTCCCTGGGCCCCCATGCATTTGCCGTTGACGATCGCCTGGGTGTCCGAAGGCGTCTGCTTCTGATACGAGGTCGCGTTGGCGACCGTCACGTTCGTTGGTGCGCCCGGACCGCTGGGACCGAGCCCGTTGATGGCGATGGTGTTGCCCGAGACCGATGCGACGGTGCCGTAGAAGCCGGTCGGCGGTGGGCATTTTCCGTCCATGGACGGGGTGATGGTCACCATTTGCGCGGTGATCGCGCCGCCGCTCGGCGCGCTCTGCGGGGTGGCCTTGACGTTGACGCAACTGCCCGGCGTGACGTCGGTCAGCTGCGCCGGGCTGACATCGACGACCCGCGTCTGCGGTGAGAAGTCCACGGTGGCTGAGCCGGTTCGCGTCCTGAGCGCGATCGTCTGGCCCGATACCCGTTGGACCATTCCCTCGACGTAGTCCTTGGCCGGTGGTGGCGGGGGAGGTCCGGGCGGCGGCGCCGCACTCGGTGCCGCCGGGCTGGGTGCGACCGCCGACACGGTCGGCGGGCCGCTGCTTGAAGTGTTCTTCGAGTCGTTCGAGGGGCCGCACATGGCGACACCTATCGCGATCAGTCCGACTACGGCCACAAGCCCGAGTCGCGTCACCCCAGATTTCGTCCGAATGGCTGGCACCGACACCTCTTAAATTCGCTAATTACCCGAGGCAAGCGAATACCCAGGGCAGGCGCGATTACACAACCGCGCCTGCCCCGGGTGACGTGAATCTCAAGCCGCGAGGCTGCGATCACCCGCCCTGGCCGTGCGGCTGATCGGGCTTGTGCTGATCGGGTTTGCCGCATTTACCGTCGGTGGCCTGGCGCACGTTGATGCTGGTGGCCTGCAGCGTGCCCCCGTTGTCCGTGGTTCCGCGAGCGCTCAGGCACTTGCCCTGCGTAATCGCGTCGGTGGTGGCGGAGTTCTGCTTGGAGTATTTCGTCTTGTCGTCGACCGTCACGGGCGTCTGCGTGGTGTTTCCGCTGGGGTCGGTGCCGCTCACGTTGATGGTGTTACCCGATACCGAGGCGACCGAGCCGCGGACCGGCGCGGGTTTCCCCGGCGGCGGGGCCGGCGAGCCGGACGGGGCCGGGCTGCCCGAACTGGGTCCCGCGCCCGGCGCTGAGCCGGGTCCACCCTGCTTGGTGGGGCAGGCGCCGTTGACCGACGGGCTGACCTTGACGGACGCCGCGGTGACCGGTTGCCCGTTCTGCGGCGGCTGGGCCGGTCGCACGCTGACGCAGCTGCCGGTGGTGACGTCGGTCAGCGTGGCCGGAGTGAGTTCGGTGATCTTGGTCGTCGACGTGAAGTTCACGGCAGCATTGGTGTTGTCTTCCTTGGTGACCTGAATGGAGTTGCCCGCGACCGACGCGATCATGCCGCGGACCCATGATTCGCCGGTGGCCGGCGCCGACGAGGTGGCGGTCGAGGTCACCGTCGAGGTTGCGGTCGACGTGGACGTCGGGCTCGCTTTGTTGGACGAACTGCAGGCGGCCATGGACAAAGCGGTGGCTCCCGCGAGGGTGACCACCGCCAACCGGGTGAGCCGAGGCGTTTGACAGCTGGCGGACATCAAGGTTTCTCCAATCGTGGTTGGACCCAACGAATGGGGTATAGCCCGTTGAAGCTGTCGGTAACCTGTGTGAAACGCGAGGCTGTCAGAACGCCTGTTCGGACACCTTCATGATCTCGCCATCGATGGCCTCGATGACTTTGCGCAGCGACGTCAGCTTGACCAGCATGTTCCTCGCGAAGAACGTCGCGGTCGCGATCTTGCCCTGATAGAAGGTCTCGTCACCCTTCGACGGGCCGTCGGCCAACGCCGCGTGCGCCGCCCCGGCCTGCACCAGCAAGCGCCACCCGATCAGCAGGTCCCCGACGGCGAGCAGGTACTGGACCGACCCGAGGCCCACCTTGTAGATCTCCGTCGGTTGCTGCCCGGCGGACATCAGGAAGCCTGTCAGCGCGGCCGTCATCGCCGTTACCTCGTCGAGCGCGATCTGCAGCAGTTCGGCTTGCGGTTTCAGCGCCTGATCGCAGGTGTCGATGGTCTGACTGATCTGATCGGTCAGAAACTGCAGCGCCTGGCCGTGGTCGCGGACGATCTTGCGGAAGAAGAAGTCCATCGCCTGGATCGCCGTGGTGCCTTCGTAGAGCGAGTCGATCTTGGAGTCGCGGATGTACTGCTCGAGGGGATAGTCCTGCAGGAACCCGGAGCCGCCCAGGGTCTGCAGCGACTCCGTCAGGACTTCGTAGGCGCGTTCCGAGCTGACCCCTTTGACGATCGGCAGCAGCAGGTCGTCGATGCGGTGCGCCATCTCGTGATCGGCACCGGAAACCCGTTGTGCGAGAGCATCATCCTGATGCGCGGCGGCATACATGTAGAGCGCCCGCAGCCCCTCGGCGTAGGCCTTCTGGGTCATCAGGCTGCGGCGCACATCGGGGTGGTGCATGATCGTGACCCGCGGCGCGGTCTTGTCGGTCATCTGGGTGAGATCGGCGCCCTGTACCCGCTCCTTGGCATATGCCAGCGCGTTGAGGTAGCCCGTGGACAGCGTGCCTGCGGCCTTCACGCCGATCGTCATGCGCGCGTTCTCGATCACCGTGAACATTTGCTTGATCCCGTTGTGCACGCCGCCGACGAGGTAGCCGACAGCGGGCACATCCGTTGCGCCGAAAGTCAATTCGCATGTCGGGGAGGACTTGATCCCCATCTTGTGTTCCACCCCGGTGACGAAAACCCCGTTCCGTGGCCCGAGTTCGAACGTGTCGGGATCGAAAAGGTAGTTCGGCACGTAGAACAGGCTCAGCCCTTTGGTGCCCGGGCCCGCCCCCTCCGGCCTGGCCAACACCAGATGGAAGATGTTTTCGGCGGTGGAGCCCACGTCGCCGCCGGAGATGAACCGTTTGACGCCTTCGATATGCCAGGTGCCGTCGGGTTGTTCGATCGCCTTGCTGCGGCCGGCGCCGACGTCGGAACCCGCGTCGGGCTCGGTGAGCACCATGGTGGCCGCCCAGCCACGCTCGACGCCTTCCGCCGCCCACCGCTGCTGTTGCTCGTCGCCCTCGACGTAAAGCGCTTGCGCCATAAACGGTCCCAGGCAGTAAAAGCTCGCCGAGGGATTGGCGCAGAAGATCAGTTCGTTGACGCCCCACGCGAGCGGGGGAGGTGCCGGCATGCCACCGATCTCCTCGGCGAGGCCGAGCCGCCACCAGCCGGCTTCCTTGATCGACTGGACCGTTTTCGCCAGTTCGTCGGGGACGCTGATCGAGTGCTCGGCGGGGTCGAAGACCGGCGGGTTTCGATCGGCGAAAGCAAAGGTTTCGGCCACCGGGCCCTCTGCCAGGCGGGCGGCCTCCGCCAGAATGGTTCGAACGGTGTCCTCGTCGAGGTCGCTGTAGTCTCCGGTGCCCAGGACAGCGCCTACATCGAGGACCTCGAAGATGTTGAACTCCAGGTCACGGACGTTAGCGATGTAGTGGCCCAACGCGATTCCCTCCGTCGGCGGATCATCCGCCTCAGTCTGTCGGACGCGGGAAAGCGTACGCAACCGTAACCTGCATCGGCTCGCGGGCAGGTTACGCGCCGATGTCGGGGGGGAGAATCCCGTGTGCGCCGGTTACCTTGCGACATAGGCGAATTCGTTAGTATGGGCGCGTGCGATCTCTTTGCCCACGGTGGCGGTCGCGCTGGTGCACAGGCGTTGTGACATACGAGGCCCGGGGCGGCATCGGGTGCTGAAACGTCGGACCTGAAAGTGTTGCCGGACGCCAGTAGGCTGGGGAACATCACGTCAGCACCGAGCGTTAGGGCAAATGTGACAACACTCGATCTCACCGGTGAGAAGTTCAACGAAACCATCGCGGGCAACGACATCGTGCTCGTCGACTTCTGGGCCTCCTGGTGCGGACCGTGTCGCCAGTTCGGCCCGACTTTCCAGGCGTCGGCGGACAAGCACCCCGACATCGTGCACGCCAAGGTCGACACGGAGGCCGAACAACAACTGGCGGCCGCCGCCCAGATCCGGTCCATCCCCACGCTGATGGCCTTCAAGAAGGGCAAACTGCTGTTCAACCAGGCAGGAGCGCTGCCGCCGGCCGCCCTGGAGGACTTGGTACAGCAGATCCGCGCATTCGACGTCGACGCGGCCGAGGCCGCGCAAGCCGAAGAAAGCTGACAACGCGCTGCGCGCGCGTAGCAAGCGTTAGCTACGCGCTACCTTTCTTGGGTGAGTTTGGTACTGGTAGAGCACCCGCGACCCGAGGTTGCGCTGATAACCCTCAATCGGCCCGAGCGGATGAACTCCATGGCGTTCGACGTCATGCTGCCGCTGAAGGAGGCCCTGGACAAGGTCAGGTACGACAATTCCGTGCGCGTGGTCGTGCTGACCGGCGCGGGCCGCGGGTTCTCGTCGGGGGCCGACCACAAGTCCGCGGGCTCGGTGCCCCACGTTGACGGGTTGACCCGGCCCACCTACGCGCTGCGCTCCATGGAGATTCTCGACGAGGTCATCCTGGCCCTGCGGCGGCTGCACCAGCCGGTGATCGCCGCGGTCAACGGTCCCGCCATCGGCGGTGGGTTGTGCCTCGCGCTGGCCGCCGACATCCGGGTGGTCTCGACCAGCGCGTATTTTCGCGCGGCGGGCATCAACAACGGTCTGACCGCCAGCGAGCTGGGACTCAGTTATCTGCTGCCCAGGGCGATCGGTTCGTCGCGCGCGTTCGAGATCATGCTGACCGGGCGCGACGTCACCGCGGAGGAGGCCGAGCGGATCGGCCTGGTGTCGTGCCAGGTGCCCGAGGGGCAGCTGCTGGACACCTGTTACGCCATCGCCGCGCGGATTGCCGCATTCTCGCGGCCGGGCATCGAGTTGACCAAGCGCACACTATGGAGTGGACTGGACGCCGGTAGCCTGGAAGGGCACATGCAAGCCGAGGGCTTGGGACAGCTTTTCGTCCGCCTGCTCACCGCCAACTTCGAAGAAGCGGTTGCCGCGCGCGCGCAGAAGCGACCGCCGGTGTTCACCGACGACAAATGACCTGACCAACCAGCAACGGGAGAAAATGTGATCACTGCCACGGACCTCGAGGTCCGCGCCGGTGCGCGCATTCTGCTGTCTCCCGACGGTCCGGACCTGCGCGTGCAGCCCGGCGACCGGATCGGGCTGGTCGGTCGCAACGGTGCGGGAAAGACCACCACCTTGCGCATTCTGGCGGGGGAGACCGAGCCGTACGCCGGAGCCATCACCCGTGCCGGTGAAATCGGTTACCTGCCACAGGATCCCAAAGAGGGCGACCTCGACGTGCTGGCCCGCGACCGGGTTCTGTCGGCCCGCGGCCTGGACGTGTTGCTCACCGATCTGGAGAAGCAGCAGGCGTTGATGGCCGAGGTCGCCGACGACGACGCCCGGGACCGCGCGATTCGTCGTTATGGGCAGCTGGAGGAACGTTTCGTCGCATTGGGTGGTTACGGCGCGGAAAGCGAAGCCAGCCGCATCTGCGCGAGTCTCGGCTTGCCGGAACGCGTCCTGACCCAGAAGCTGCGCACGCTGTCCGGCGGCCAGCGCCGCCGAGTCGAGCTGGCGCGCATCCTGTTCGCCGCCTCTGAAGGGGGAGCGGGGGCCTCGGGTTCGTCGACCACGCTGCTGCTCGACGAGCCGACCAACCACCTGGACGCCGATTCGGTTGGCTGGCTGCGTGATTTCCTCAAGGCGCACACCGGCGGGTTGGTACTCATCAGCCACAACGTCGATCTGCTCGCCGAGGTCGTCAACCGGGTGTGGTTCCTGGATGCCGTGCGCGGCGAGGCCGACGTCTACAACATGGGTTGGCAGAAATACCTGGACGCCCGGGCCACCGACGAACAGCGTCGGCGCCGCGAACGCTCCAACGCCGAACGCAAGGCCACGGCGTTGCGCACGCAGGCCGCCAAGATGGGCGCCAAAGCCACCAAAGCCGTTGCCGCACAGAACATGTTGCGACGCGCCGACCGGATGATGGCCGCGCTGGACGAGGAGCGGGTTGCCGACAAGGTGGCCCGCATCAAATTCCCCACGCCGTCGGCGTGCGGGCGCACACCGCTGGTGGCCAAGGGGCTGAGCAAGTCCTACGGGTCGCTGGAAGTGTTCAGCGGAGTGGATCTGGCCATCGACCGCGGCTCCCGGGTGGTTGTGTTGGGGCTCAACGGCGCCGGCAAGACCACGCTGCTGAGGCTGCTGGCCGGCACCGAAAACCCCGACGCCGGCGGGCTGGAGCCCGGACACGGTCTGCGGATCGGCTACTTCGCCCAGGAGCACGACACGCTCGACAACGATGCGACGGTCTGGCAGAACATCCGGCACGCCGCGCCGGATTCCGGTGAGCAGGATCTGCGCGGACTGTTGGGCGCCTTCATGTTCAGCGGCGCGCAGCTCGACCAACCGGCGGGCACCCTGTCCGGCGGCGAGAAAACCCGGCTTGCGCTCGCCGGTTTGGTGGCGTCGACGGCGAACGTGCTGCTGCTCGACGAACCGACCAACAACCTCGATCCCGCGTCGCGCGAGCAAGTGCTCGACGCGCTGCGCAGTTATCAAGGGGCCGTTGTGTTGGTGACGCACGACCCCGGGGCGGCCGAGGCGCTCGACCCGCAACGCGTCGTGCTGCTGCCCGACGGCACCGAGGACTATTGGTCCGACGAATACCGGGATCTCATCGAACTGGCCTGAATTGGCTCAAACCCGCGCGCAATCGACGAAGGGTTTCCTACTCTGAGTGCTTGCAACCGTGTTCAGGCGTCGGAGGGGCCATGAAGAGAACAATGCAGAGGGCGACACAGCCACGAGATCAGCTGTTGCACGAATTGCGCCACGCCTATGAAGGCGGCGCCAGTATCCGAAGTCTGGTTGCCACGACCGGCAGATCCTATGGGTCGGTGCACAGCCTGCTTCTCGAGTCGGGTACCACCATGCGTGGCCGCGGCGGTCCGAACCGCACCGCCAAGTCCAGGCGACCATAGGTCACGGCGAAAGCACGTCGCCTTGCTTCGCGGCCCCGTCGCGCTCTGACGCCCGCGGCTTGCGCCCAGAACCGTTGCGGCGCACCGAGTTCTCCACCAGGTCCAGGACGGCGGCCAACCGCTGCGGGTCCTCCCCGGACGCCAGCCGGGCCACCAGGCCGTCGAGAACCAATTCCAGGTAGGTCTGCAATACGTCACCGGGAACGTCATCGCGCACCCGGTGTGCTTCCTTCTGCCTGCGCAACCGCTCGGTTGTCGCGGCCGCCAGTTCCGCGGAGCGCTCGGCCCAGCCCTGGCTGAAGGCGGGGTCGTTGCGCAGCTTGCGCGCGATCTCCAACCTCGTGGCCAGCCAATCGAACTGGTCGGGCGCGGCGAGCATGTCACGCATCACCTGGATGAGTCCTTCGCGCGACGCGACGTCGGCCATCCGTTCGGCGTCCTCGTGCGCCAGCGCGAAGAACAGCGCGTCCTTATCCCGGAAGTGGTGGAAGATCGCGCCGCGCGACATGCCGATCGCCTGTTCCAGCCGACGGACAGTGGCCCTGTCGTAGCCGAATTCGGCGAAGCACCGGCGGGCGCCGTCGAGGATCTGGCGGCGCCGAGCCGCCAGATGGTCCTCGCTGACTTTTGGCATGGGCGGGCTAGGTCGCCGCTAGCCCGACTTCAACATGTTGCGCAGCACGTACTGCAGGATGCCGCCGTTGCGGTAGTAGTCGGCCTCGCCGGGGGTGTCGATGCGGACGACCGCGTCGAACTCCACTGCGTCATTATCCCCGCCGCCGGATTTACTGGCCTTGACGTGCACCGTCTTTGGCGTCTTCCCGTCGTTGAGCTCCTCGATCCCGGTGATGTCGAACACCTCGGTGCCGTCGAGGCCCAGATCCTTGGCCGACTTGCCCTCGGGGAACTGCAGGGGGATCACGCCCATGCCGATCAGGTTGGAGCGGTGGATCCGCTCGAACGACTCGGCGATCACGGCGCGCACACCCAGCAGCCGGGTGCCCTTGGCCGCCCAGTCTCGCGACGAGCCCGACCCGTACTCCTTGCCGCCCAGTACCACCAGCGGAATGTCTTGTGCCGCATAGTTTTGCGCCGCGTCGTAGATGAAGGTCTGCGGGCCGCCGTCCTGGGTGAAGTCGCGGGTGTAGCCGCCGGACACGTCGTCCAGCAGCAGGTTGCGCAGCCGGATGTTGGCGAACGTGCCACGAATCATCACCTCGTGGTTGCCGCGCCGCGAGCCGAAGGAGTTGT
>NZ_JAFAUS010000176.1 GCF_019243155.1 Mycobacterium sp. | reverse complement strand
ATCGATCGCCGCCCAGGGCCGCGATGATGCCTTCGGCCACTTCGTCGGCGGGCACCTTGGGCCCCTGGTAGAGCGGTTCCTCGCTGCCCGGTTGGTCCCAGATCTCGGTGTCGACCGGTCCCGGCTCGATCAGCTTCACCGAGATTCCGGTGCCGTGCAGGTCGACGGCCATTGCCTCGCTCCAGCCGCACAGCGCGAATTTGCTTGCACAGTAGGCGGTTTCGTGAATGATTCCGAGCCGGCCGCCGACGCTCGACACGTTGACGATCATGCCCGATCCGCGCTGAATCATCCGCGGCAGCAGCGCCAGCGTCATCCGCATCGGCGCGAAGAAATTCACCCGCATGACGCCCTCGACGTCGTCGGGGTCCAGCTCGGTGACCACCCGCCGCTTCGGGATCGCGGCGTTGTTGATCAGCACGTCGATTCCGCCGAGCGCATCCCAGGCGGCCAGCGCCAGCGCGGCCGCTGCCGTCGTGTCGGCCAGGTCGACCACCCACATCGCCGATCCCGGCGAGCTTTGCCGGCAGTCGGCCAGCACCTCGGCCAGCCGGTCGCGACGGCGGGCGACGAGTCCCACCACCGCCCTCTGCGCGGCCAGCTGTCGCGCCAGGGCGGCGCCCAGTCCCGAGGAAGCGCCCGTGACGAGCACCCGTTTACCCGCCGCCGCGTACGCCATCAGACAAGGTTGCCGCTAATCGCGGGAAGGGTACAGTGGTAGAAGCTTGTTATATTGGCTAAATATTAGCTTAACTACCTCCGATAGGAGCAAAACATGACTTCAACCAGGTACGAAGGGGATTCCTGGGACCTGGCGTCCAGCGTCGGCGCGACCGCGACGATGGTGGCCGCGGCCCGCGCGATGGCGACCCGCGCCGACAATCCGCTGATCAACGACCCGTTCGCCGAACCGCTGGTCCGCGCCGTCGGTGTCGACCTGCTGGCCCGGCTGGCCAGCGGCGAGTTGGACCCGGCCGAACTGAACGACGTCCACGACGGCGCCACCGGCTCGGCCGGAGCGATGTCGCGGATGTCGGACAACATGGCGGCCCGCACCAAGTTCTTCGACGAGTTCTTCCTGGACGCGACGAACGCCGGCATCAAGCAGGTGGTCATTCTGGCGTCGGGCCTGGATGCCCGCGCCTACCGGTTGCAGTGGGCGGCCGGCACCGTCGTCTACGAGGTCGACCAGCCGCAGGTCATCGAATTCAAGACCCGCACGCTGGAAGAGCTGGGCGCCGCACCGACCACTGAGCGACGGGTGGTCGCCGTCGACCTGCGCGACGACTGGCCGACCGCGCTGCGCGCCGCCGGATTCGACCCGTCGCAGCCCTCGGCGTGGAGCGCCGAAGGCCTGCTCGGCTACCTGCCGCCCGAGGCGCAGGACCGCCTGCTGGACACCATCACCGAGCTCAGCGCTGCCGACAGCCGGCTCGCCACCGAAAGCGCGCCCAACCCGCAGCCCGGTGAACAGGAGGAGCTCAAAGAGCGCATGCAGGTCATCTCCGAGCGCTGGCGTGCGCACGGTTTCGACCTCGACATGGCGGGGCTCGTCTACTTCGGTGACCGCAACGAGGCCGAGTCCTACCTGAGCGATCGTGGCTGGGCACTGACCAGCATCACCATCTCAGACCTGTTCAAGGTCAACGGACTTCCGCCGCTCGATGACGACGGCATGCGCATGGGCGAGATGCTCTACACCAGCGGTACTCTGCGCAAGAACGCGAAATAGGAGACCTGTCGATGACTACCGATTCGGGCCGCACCGAGGGTGACAGCTGGGATCTGGCGTCCAGCGTGGGCGCGACGGCCACCATGGTCGCCGCGGCCCGCGCAATGGCGTCACAGGGACCGAACCCGTTGATCAACGATCCGCTGGCCGATCCCCTGGTGCGCGCGGTCGGGCTGGACCCGTTCGTTCGCATCATCGACGGGGAGCTCGATTTCGACGACGACCCGATGCTGAACCGCAAGACCAGGACCGAGCAGATGGCGGTCCGGACCATGTTCTTCGACGACTTCTTCCTCGATGCCGCCAAAGCCGGTGTGCAGCAAGCGGTCATCCTGGCCTCCGGCCTCGACACCAGGGCTTACCGATTGCAGTGGCCGGCGGGGACCGTTGTCTACGAGGTCGACCAGCCGCAGGTCATCGCGTTCAAGACCAACACACTGGCCGACCTCGGCGCCGCTCCGACCGCCGAGCGCCGCGCGGTGGCCATCGACCTGCGCGATGACTGGCCTACGGCCTTGCGGCAGAGCGGATTCGACGTCACGCAGCCGAGCGCGTGGAGCGCGGAAGGGCTGCTGCCGTATCTGCCTCCCGAGGCTCAGGACCGGTTGTTCGACAACATCGCCGCACTGTCCGCGCTGGGCAGTCGGCTGGCCACCGAACACGTGCCCGACCCGAATGCGTTCACCGAGGAGCGCGTGCAACGCATCACCGAGCGTTGGCAGCGCGCGGGCTTCGACCTCAACGCGGCCGACCTCTTTTATAAGGGTGAGCGCAGCGTCGTCGTCGACTATCTGACCAACCACGGTTGGCGGGTGACGGCCCATCCCGTCAAAGAACTGTATGCGCGCAACGGTTTCGAGTTCCCCGAGGCCGAAATGGCGGCGTTCGGCGACCTGCACTACGTCTCAGCGACGCTCGGATAGGGGTCGGCTTATGCCACGCACTCACGACGACGAGTGGGATCTGGCGTCCAGCGTGGGCGCGACCGCCACGATGGTCGCTACCGGGCGCGCCATGGCGACGAAGGATCCGCGCGGCCTGATCAACGATCCGTTCGCCGAGCCACTGGTGCGCGCGGTGGGGATCGACCTCTTCACCAAGATGATGGACGGCGAACTCGACTTCAGCACGATCGAGAACGCCTCACCCATGCGCATGCAGGCGTTGATCGACGGAATGGCCGTGCGCACCAAGTACTTCGACGACTACTTCCTCAATGCCGTGCGCGGCGGGGTGCGCCAAGCGGTGATCCTCGCCTCGGGTTTGGACTCACGCGCCTACCGGTTGCCGTGGCCATCGGACGCGGTTGTCTACGAGATCGACCAACCGCGGGTGATCGAGTTCAAGACAACCACTTTGGCCGACGTCGGTGCCGAACCGACGACGACCCGGCGCACCGTTCCCATCGATCTGCGCGCCGACTGGCCGACCGCGCTGAAGGAAGCCGGACTGGACACCACGGCGCCGACGGCGTGGCTGGCCGAAGGCCTGCTGATCTATCTGCCGCCTGACGCCCAGGACCGGTTGTTCGACAACATCACTGCGCTGAGCGTGCCCGGCAGCACGATCGCCACCGAATTCGTGCCCGGCATCGTTGATTTCGACGCCGAGCGGGTGCGCGAGATATCGGGGCAATTCGCCGAGCACGGTGTCGACATCGACATGGCCTCGCTGGTGTATTCCGGCGAACGCAACCATGTCGTCGATTACCTGTCGACCAAGGGCTGGGCCGTCGAAGGCGTGACCCGCACGGAACTGTTTGAGCGCCAAGGCCTCGAACTGCCCTCCCCGGAGAACGACGACCCGCTCGGCGAAATCATCTTCATCAGCGGCAGTCTCGCGGGCTAGCGGGCGCTTTAGAACCGGGTTTTGCCCACCCACAGCGCGTTGGCACCGCTGCACGTCTGCTCGACGTTGTCCAGGATGCCGGCGACGGTCCGGCCAAGCAGGGCGCCCAGCGCGTCCGGCAACGAGGCGGCGGCCGGCTGCGACGAGGCTTGCGGCCGCACCATGTCCAGCAGCGAGGAGTGCGGATAGCTGACGATGCGGACCTCGTCGTCCTCGTCCAGGCCGATCAGCACCTTCGCGCGGCGCACCGCGGCGCGGAAGCCGCCGAGTTCGTCGACCAGGCCGCGCTCATGGGCATCGGCGCCGGTCCAAATACGGCCGCGGGCAACGATATCCACGGCATCGGTGGTCAAATTGCGTGCCGCCGCGACCCTTTCGACGAAGTCGTTGTAGAACAAGTCCGCCTCGGCCTCCCGATGGGCCTGCTGTTCCGGCGTGAACGGCGCCTCGATCGACCAGGCGTCGGCATTGGCGTTGGTACGCACGGTGTCTGACGCGACGCCCAGCCGGCCCATCAGGTCGCGAATCACCAGCTTTCCGGTGATCACGCCGATCGAACCGGTGATCGTCGCCGGGTTGGCCAAGATCGCGTCGGCGGCCATCGCGGCGTAGTAGCCACCGGAGGCGGCCACCGAGCCCATGGACGCGACCACCGGCTTGCCGCGATCGCGCGCCCGTGCCACCTCGCGCCAAATGGTTTCCGACGCGGTGATCGCGCCGCCTGGGCTGTCGACCCGCACGACGATCGCGGACACCGAGTCGTCGGCGGCCGCCGCCCGCAACGCCGCCGCGATGGTGTCACCGCCGGACGTGGGAGTGCCGATCGGCAGGAACTGCGGGCCGCCGCGACCGTCGACGATCATGCCGTCGACCGTGACCACCGCCAGCGTCGGCTTGGACCGGCGACCGGGAACCGACGGCACGGGTGGCGCCAGGCGTTGCCGGGACGACCCCGCGTAGCGCGCCAAGTAGAGTCGCGGCGGCGCGTCTTCTTCCGAATCGCTCTCGGCGCCAACCAGTTCCGCGATCCGCGCATACGCCTCGTCGCGGAATCCGATCCGGTCGAGCAGGCCGGAAGCGACGGCGTCATCGCGCAGCAGCGGGGCGCGGTCGGCCAACTCGTCGAGCGCGCCCGCGTCCACCTTGCGCGCCTGGGCGATCCCCTGCCACACCTGCTCTTGCAGGCTTTCCAGCATCCGGGTGACGGCCTCGCGGTGGGCCTCGGTGAAGCCGTACTCGGTGAAACGGCTTACGGCGGACTTGTATTCGCCGCGCGCGACGAATTGGGCTTCGATCCCCGCCTTGTCGAGCGCGTCACGAAGGAAGGTCGCATTGCTCGCGAAGCCGATCAGCCCGACGGTTCCGGACGGCTGCATCCAGACCTCGCTGAACGCCGAAGCCAGGTAGTAGGACATGGTGCCCGGGTAGGTCTCGGCCCAGGCCACCGCGGGCTTGACGGCGCTGAAGGCGGCGATCGCCTCGCGTAGCTCCTGTACCGCCGCCGGCGACGAGGCCGAAAGTTGCACACGGGCGATCAGCCCGGCGATCCTCGGGTCCTCGATGGCGCGGTAGATGGCGGCGACCATGTCGCGCAGGGCGATTCCGCGGCCACCTCCGGTGATAATCGCCAGCGGATCGAATCCGGTGGTCTCCGGCGGCATTGAGCGCAGGTCCAATTCGAGCACGCAGCCGTTGGGTACGCCGTGATGGCGGGCGGTGTCGACGCGGCCGGCCAGCGCGCGGATCTCGTCTACTCCGGGGAGCGAAGGCAAAAAGGCGAACATGCTCTGCAGCGTACCGATCGGGCGCCGTAGGGTGGTCCCGTGAGGTTTTCGATCGCCATCCCTCAGTTCGACTACGACGGTTTTGACGCCGCCGGCCTGCGCTCATATCTGGCACGCGCCGAGGAACTCGGGTTCGAAGGGGCCTGGACGCTCGAGCAAACCATCGGCCGGGGGCCCATCCTGGCCCCGCTGGAGCTGCTGTCCTGGTGCGCGGCCTGCACCGAGCGGCTGCGTCTGGGCGTGGCGGTCCTGGTGACGTCGCTGCACGAGCCGCTGCAACTGGCCTCGGCGGTGGCCACGGTCGACCGGATCAGCCACGGGCGGCTGGATATCGGCGTCGCTCCCGGCGGTGGCGCGCGCAACTTCGCCGCCTTCGGTGTGGAGAAGGACACCTTCATCTCGTATTTCACCGAGGGCCTCGGACTGATGAAGGCGGCCTGGTCCGACGAGCCCAAGGTGACGTTCCACGGGCGGTTCCGCGACGTCGACGGCCTGCCCTTCTCGCCCAAGCCGGTGCAACGGCCGCACCCGCCGATCTGGTTCGGCGGGCAGGCCCCCAAGGCCTTGGCCAGAGCCGTGCGCCACGGCGACGCGTTCATGGGTGCGGGCTCGTCCACCACCGAATCCTTCACGGGCGTCGTGCCCATCCTGCGCCGCGAACTCGCCGAGCAGAACAAGGATCCGGCGCATTTCCGCATCGGGAAGCGCGTCTACCTGATAATCGACGACGACGCCGCCAAGGCCCGCGAGCGGGTGCTCGAAGGGTTGCGGCGCATCTACGGCAAGATGCCGGGCGTCGAGGACGTGCCGGTCTCCGGCACACCCGAGGACGTCGCCCGCGGACTGCGCGAGGTGATCGACGCCGGCGCCCAGACGCTGCTGCTCAATCCCGTCGGTTACGACGTCGCGGAAAACCGCGAGCAGATGGAACGCCTTGCCGCGGAAGTGATTCCGCAGCTGAGCTGATCACAGCTCGGTGGCGCTGCCCCCGGCCGCGGTGATCTTCTCGCGCGCGCTGCCGCTGAACTTGTGCGCGGACAGGTCGACCTTGACCGTCAGCTTGCCGTCGCCGAGAACCTTGACCAAGGAGTTCTTGCGAACCGCGCCCTTGGCCACCAGTTCGTCCACGCCGACCGAACCGCCCTGCGGGAACAGCCGATTGATGTCGCCGACGTTGACGATCTCGTACTCGGTGCGGAACCGGTTCTTGAAGCCCTTGAGCTTGGGCAGCCGCATGTGAATCGGCATCTGCCCACCCTCGAAGGTGGCCGGCACGTTCTTGCGCGCCTTGGTGCCCTTGGTACCGCGGCCGGCGGTCTTGCCCTTCGAGCCCTCACCGCGACCGACGCGGGTACGGGCCGTCTTCGACCCGCGCGCGGGCTTGAGATCGTGCAGCTTGATGGTCATTTGGTCTCCTCCACCTCAACCAGGTGGCTCACCACCGCGATCAGGCCGCGGGTCTGTGGGTTGTCCTCACGGACCACCGACTGGCGAATCTTTCGCAGCCCCAGGGTGCGCAGGGACTCGCGCTGCTTCCAGCGCGCCCCGATGATGCCGCGCACCTGGGTGATCTTCAGTTGGCTCATGGCTGTGTTCCTTGGGTCGCCTCGCGTGCCGCCGCGGCACTGGCCAGCGCGTCGCTTTCGCGGCGCGCGCGCAGCATCCCGGCCGGGGCGACGTCTTCGATCGGCAGACCGCGACGAGCGGCCACCTCCTCCGGACGCTGCAGGAGCTTGAGCGCGGCCACGGTCGCGTGCACCACGTTGATCGCGTTGTCACTACCCAAGGACTTGGCCAGAACGTCGTGCACCCCGGCGCATTCCAGCACCGCACGGACCGCGCCACCGGCGATCACACCGGTACCCGGGCTCGCGGGACGCAACAACACGACGCCCGCGGCGGCTTCGCCCTGCACCGGGTGCGTGACGGTGCCACCGATCAATGGGACGCGGAAGAAGCTTTTGCGCGCTTCCTCGACACCCTTGGCGATCGCGGCCGGGACTTCCTTGGCCTTGCCGTAGCCGACGCCGACCATGCCGTTGCCGTCACCCACGATGACCAGGGCGGTGAAGCTGAATCGCCTACCACCCTTGACCACCTTGGAGACGCGGTTGATGGCGACGACCCGTTCCAGGTAGTTGCTCTTGTCGCCGTCGCGGTCGCGGCCACCGCGCCCGCCACCGCGGTCGTCGCGCCTTCCCCGGCTGTCGCGGTCACCGCGCGAGTCGCGGTTGTCGCGGCTGTTTTGGGCGCTTTGGCTACCGGCCGACTGCTCCGCCATTATGCGGTCCTTCCAGTCTTCTTCACGTTCTCAGTCATCAGAATTGCAATCCGTTCTCGCGTGCGGCATCGGCCAGCGCCGCGATCCGTCCGCCGTAGGTGTAGCCACCGCGGTCGAATACCACGCTGTCGATGCCGGCGGCCTTGGCGCGCTCGGCGATCAGCTGGCCCACCCGCACGCTGCGTGCTTTCTTGTCACCATCCAGACCGCGGACGTCGCCCTCGATCGACGACGCGGCGGCCACCGTGGTCCCGTTCTCGTCGTTGACCAGTTGCACGTGAATGTGCCGCGCAGACCGGTTGATCACCAGCCGCGGACGCTGCGAAGTGCCCGAGATCTTCTTGCGCAGGCGTGCGTGCCTGCGCAGTCGCGAAACTCGGCGAGTCGCGGATACGTTCTGCCCCACCGGTTTCCGCTCGGCGGTGTCAGCTTTTGCTTGCGCCATGACTACTTACCTGTCTTTCCGACCTTGCGGCGGATCTGCTCACCCTCGTAACGCACGCCCTTGCCCTTGTAGGGGTCGGGACGGCGAAGACGGCGGATGTTCGCCGAGATCTGGCCGACCTTCTGCTTGTCGATCCCGGTGATGGTGAACTTCGTCGGCGACTGCACCGCGAAGGTGATGCCGTCCGGCGCCTCGATCACCACGGGGTGGCTGTAGCCCAGCGCGAACTCCAGGTTGGAACCCTTGAGCTGCACGCGGTAGCCGACCCCGAAGATCTCCATCTTGGTGGTGTAGCCCTGGGTCACGCCGGTGACCAGGTTGGACACCAGGGTGCGCGACAGTCCGTGCAGCGAGCGGTTGCGCCGCTCGTCGTTGGGACGGGCGACCACGATCGCCCCATCGTCGTTGCGGGACACAGTGATCGGCTCGGCCACCGTCAGGTCCAGGGCGCCCTTGGGCCCCTTCACCGAGACCTTCTGGCCGTCGATCGTCACGTCGACACCAGAGGGAATCTGGACCGGCTGCTTACCAATTCGAGACATGATCTATCCCCTCACCACACGTACGCGAGGACTTCGCCGCCCACGCCCTGTCTGGCTGCCTGACGGTCGGTCAGCAGGCCCGAGGAGGTCGAGATGATCGCCACGCCCAGGCCGCCGAGCACGCGCGGCAGATTGGTCGATTTCGCGTACACCCGAAGGCCTGGCTTGGACACCCGGCGCAGGCCGGCGATGCTGCGCTCCCGGCTCGGCCCGTACTTGAGCTGAACGATCAGCGACTTGCCCACCCGAGCGTCTTCGGTCCGGTAATCGCTGATGTAGCCCTCGCTCTTGAGGATCTGAGCGATGTTCGCCTTGAGCTTGGAGTGTGGCAACGCCACCTCATCGTGATACGCCGAGTTGGCGTTGCGCAGACGTGTCAAGAAGTCTGCGATCGGGTCCGTCATCGTCATCGAGCGCCACTCCTCTTCATCGCTGCGCTCTGCATCGTCGTTGTCGCAGTCATGACAGTGTCTGTCACCTTCCTCGCGGTGGTTCCCGGTACGGGCCTGCCGCGCGCCTGTTTTGGGTTGGTCGTGGGGTCCGAGCTGTTACCAGCTGCTCTTCTGCACGCCGGGCAGTTCGCCCGCGTGCGCCATTTCGCGTAGGCAGATCCGGCACAGGCCGAATTTGCGGTAGACCGCACGGGGGCGGCCGCACTTGTTGCAGCGGGTGTAGCCACGAACCCCGAACTTGGGCTTGCGCGCTGCCTTGTTGACGAGTGCCTTCTTAGCCATGTACTCAGTTCTCCTTGAACGGAAAGCCGAGGGCCCGCAACAGCGCTCGTCCCTCGTCGTCGTTCGTCGCCGAGGTGACGACGTTGATGTCCATGCCGCGGACCCGGTCGATCTTGTCCACGTCGATCTCGTGGAACACCGACTGCTCGGCCAGGCCGAAGGTGTAGTTGCCGACACCGTCGAACTGCTTGGGCGAAAGCCCGCGGAAGTCGCGGATACGCGGCAGCGCAATCGAGGTGAGGCGGTCGAGGAACTCCCACATCCGGTCGCCGCGCAGGGTGACCCGGGCGCCGATCGGCATGCCTTCACGCAACTTGAACTGCGCGATGGACTTCCGTGCCCGGCGAATCTCAGGCCGCTGTCCGGTGATCAGCGAAAGGTCGCTGACGGCGCCGTTGATCAACTTGGCGTCCCGCGCCGCGTCGCCGATGCCCATGTTGACGACGACCTTCGTCACGCCCGGAATCTGCATGACGTTGGCGTAGCCGAACTGCTCCTGCAACGAGGCTCGAATCTCGTTGCGGTAGCGCTCTTTCAGGCGCGGCTGAGCTTTAACATTAGCCTCTGCTGTGGTCATGCTAGATGTCCTTGCCATTGCGCTTGGAGATACGGACCCGCTTGCCGGTCTCGTCGTCAACCCGGTAACCGACGCGGGTGGGCTTGCCATCCGAGTCGACGACCATCACGTTGGAGGCGTCGATCGGCGCTTCCTGGGTGACGATCCCGCCCGACTGGGCGCCGCGCTGATTGGTCGAAACCGCGGTGTGCTTCTTGATCGCGTTGACACCCTGGACCAGCACCCGGTTGCGCTCCGGGTAAACCTTGAGCACCTTTCCTTTGGCGCCCTTGTCCTTGCCTGCGATCACCAGGACGGTGTCGTCCTTCTTGATCTTCATCTACAAAACCTCCGGGGCCAGCGAGATGATCTTCATGAAGCGCTTTTCGCGCAGCTCGCGGCCGACCGGCCCGAAGATGCGCGTCCCGCGCGGGTCGTTGTCGGGCTTGATGATCACCGCGGCGTTCTCATCGAACTTGATATAGCTGCCGTCGGGACGACGGCGCTCCTTGACCGTGCGCACCACGACGGCCTTGACGACGTCGCCACGCTTGACGTTGCCGCCGGGAATGGCGTCCTTGACGGTGGCGACGATGACGTCACCGATGCCGGCGTAGCGTCGCGACGAACCGCCGAGCACACGGATGCACAAGATCTCCTTGGCGCCGGTGTTGTCGGCGACCTTCAGCCGCGATTCCTGCTGAATCACTCGATCTCCTGACCTGGTTGCATGTGCACGGCAGGGCCCTGTCCGATGAGCATTCGGCGAGCATGACCCACCAAAAAACCTGACGTGCGCGGTCTTGTAAAGCGGTAGTCACCTAATGGCACGCGGGGCCGATCAGCACATGCACCGGCCGAGGTCTGCCCAAGGCAACCCCTAGAGTCTAGGTGACGACCTGCTCAGAGCCAAATTCGTCTAGAAGGGCGGCGGATCGGTTCGAGAGAGTCCCACGCACATGTCATAGCTCCTACACAGGCGCCGGGTGGTTTTGTGGATTTCTCAAGGGGAAGCCATTAGGGCATGAACACTGACAAGCAAACAAAACCATGGCTTCGCCTGTGCATCGGCGCGCTGGCGGCCGGCGGCGTCGCCTTGTCCACACTGGGGCTGACCTCGGGCGTTGCCAACGCAGCGCCGTTCGCGCCCACGTATCACCACCATTGGTGCCCCGGCGACAACTGGGATCAGGGTTGGGGCGCCTACCCGAACTGGAACAACTGCCGTGACTGGGACGATTACGGCGGCCCTGCCGGATACGGGCCGCCCGGATATGGCGGCTATGAACCCGGTTACGGGCCCGGATATGGTCCCGGTTATGGCCCACCCCCTCCTCCGGGTTGGGGACGCTAGTCCGAGTAATCGCCGAATCTCGGGCCCATTTCCACTGATGTAAATGCAATGAATTGCGGTGCCGGGGGTGTAGCCATCATGGCTACACCCCCGGCAGCCGCTAGTGCCAGTTAGGGTCCCAGTGGCCGTTGTGCCAGTGGCCCTGGTCGTGGGCTTCCCCGTCGAACCAGTGGTCGTCGTGGCAACGGCCGGCGTCCCAGTTGCCGCCCCAACCCGGGTCCCACCACTGCCCGGGGCACCAGTGATACCG
>NZ_JAFAUS010000325.1 GCF_019243155.1 Mycobacterium sp. | reverse complement strand
GATGCGCCTGTTGGCCGAGGCCGGGGTTCCCGACGGGGTGGCCAACCTCGTCAACGGTTACGGGCACACCGTTGGCGCGGCGATCACCGCGCACCCCGACGTGGAGAAGGTCGCCTTCACGGGCTCGACCGAGGTCGGCCGCGCGATCGTGCACGCGTCAGCCGACAGCAACCTCAACAAGGTCACTCTGGAACTCGGCGGCAAGTCGCCGGTGCTGATCTTCGACGACGCGAAATTGAAGAAGGCGATCCCGATGTCGGCCTTCGGCACCTTCGTGCACTCGGGGCAGGCCTGTGTCTGCGGTTCGCGCATCCTGGTGCAGCGCGGCGTCTACGACCAGGTGGTCGAGGGCATGGCGATGGTTGCCAACGCCATGAAGATGGGCGGCCCCAAGGAAGAGGGCACCATGAGCGGCCCGCTGATCAGCCAGAAGCAGCTCAACCGCGTGCTGGGTTACCTCGAACAGGGCAGGTCCGACGGCGCGGAGATCGTCACCGGTGGGCACCGACTCGACCGCAAGGGCTACTTCGTCCACCCGACGATCGTCACCAACCTCGACCCCGACAGCAGCCGCCTGTTCCAGGAGGAGATCTTCGGACCGGTCGTCACGATCCTGCCGTTCGACGACGAAGACGAAGCCGTCGCCTTGGCCAACAACAGCACCTACGGCCTGGCAGCGACCGTGTGGACCAAAGACCTCGGGCGCTCGCACCGACTGGCGAAGCGGCTGAAGGCCGGGACGGTCGGACTCAACAATGCCTTCCCGTACGACCACTCCATGCCGTTCGGCGGGTACAAACAATCCGGCTGGGGCCACGAGTCCGGCAAGGCCGGCATCGAGGGCTACCTGCAGACCAAGATCGTCTGGGCGCAGATGTAGCGGCCTCAGGCCTGGGGGCCCTCCGGCGGCCAGTGCGTCCCGGGCGACGCCTCGCCGGGGCTCTCGAAATCGCCACGGGACAGCGGCACCCACCGCTCGCTGGGTGCGGGCTGCTCCGCCGACGGGAAGTCCTCGAGCTTGCCCGATGGCTTGGCGTCCCACTGGGCGAACGTCAACGGTGTCTGCAGCCAGGCGTGCAGGAGGTTGTAGGCCGCTTCCAGCGAATCGATGTGCGTGCGCTCCCAGCCATGGCTGGCGTCGAGCCCGAAGCCGACCAGCGCTGCGCGGGTGTTAGCCCCCGCCTCGATCGCCGCGGCGGCATCGGATCGGTAAAAGCGAAAGATGTCGCGGGCGAACTTGATTCCCTGCTCGTGGGCGAGCCGGCAGAGTTTCCGGGTCAGGTGGTAGTCGAACGGGCCGTGCAGATCGGCCATCGGTATCGTCACGCCGTCCTCGATGGAGTGCTGGCCAGGCGCGCACACCGCGTTGTCCACCGACACCAGTTCGGCGACGTCGGGGGGGATCCCGTGGCTGGCTCCGTGGCCGACCTCCTCGGTGATGGTGACCATGATCGTGGTGCGGTGCGGCAGCACCACTTTGTTCTCCGCGAAGTTCTTGGCCAGGGCGAGCGCGATCGCGACGCCCGCCTTCCCGTCCAGATGGCGGGAGACGATGAAGCCGTCGGCCGTGAGCTCGGGGCTGGTGATCAACGCGACGAAGTCACCGATTTGCAGGCCCAGACGAACCAAATCCTCCCGCGAAGACACCTTGCGGTCGATGCGAACCTCGACGTGCTCCCAGTCCGTCGGTTGGCTATCGATCGCGTCGCCGAATGCGTGACCACTGGCCTTGAGCGGCAAGACGGTGCCGGTGATGAACTCGTCGGGGTCGTCGATGAAGATGCGTACGCGAGCCCCCTCGGCGAACCGGGCCGAGAAGGTGCCGACGGGAACGATTTCGAGGCGGCCGTTGTCCTTCAGATTGCGGACCATGCAGCCGATGGTGTCTGAGTGAACCACTAGTGCCCGGTCGGTGGTCGCGGACTTACCCTTCAGTTCGGCGGTCAGCGCGCCGCGCCGGGTCAGTGTGAACGGCACCCCGAAGTCGTCGAAGATGTCGCCGATCACCTGCATCACCGCGTCCGTGCGTCCCGCCGGACTCGGGGTCTGCAGTAGCGCTAGCAGCGTGTCGATCATCCACGCGCGGTCGGCCTCGGCCATAGCCGCGGTTTGGCGCACGGTATCTCCTCTCGGGTTGTCCGGAATCGCGTTCAACCTATCGTGTGGTCAGCGCTGATCCACTGGCCCGGCTTGCCGGGCGATGGCGTGGGCGTCCGGGCCCAACCCGTCCAGACGTACTGCCGCCGCCAACACGGTAGAACACCTATTATCCGACTGCTCGCCAGGCGCAGTCCAAATTCTGCCGCGCGCAAAGGTGGCGTAATTAGCCAATCACCTACTGGATGCATTGCGGCGAATCCTCTATTGACCTTGGAAACCCTTGATCTGCGAATGATATTCCGGTCGACGACGACACGCTGATGTCAGCTAGGTGTACGTCGACTCCGATTGCCTCACTGCATGATTCGCCCGATCGACGGAAGCGGGCCGGCGACAAATCGGCAATTCGGGCAATCGGCTGACATAGCAGATATGCTCCGTCCGCTCCCCCTGGAGCTGCGAATGCGCTTATTTGCTCTTCGCGCTCGAGGGTTTTAACGCAACCGTGAAGGGTGAAGAACGCATGCGCCAAGTGACAGCCGCAGTCTGTACCGCCGCCATCGGGTTTGCGGTTGCCGGATGTGGCGGTAGCAACGAGAGCAGCACCGCCTCGTCGTCCACAACTCCAGCGCGGCCCCCGGTCGCGCAAGCGGCGCTGTCCGGCTTATTGCTGACGCCGGCGGAGATCGACGGTGTGTTGGGCGTCACCGGTACGCAGAGCAAGGAGAAGACCGACAAGCTACAAGACGACACCGCCAAGCAGCAGTGGCCGGCGGGTTGGAAGTTCCCCGACGACTGCGTGTTCGCCGTCGGTCCTGGCGAGTCACCGGTTTACGCCAACAGTGGCTACACGGCGGTGAGCGGGGATGACGACGCCGCGTCCCTTCCCCCCGGCGCGAACGAACCGGACCCCGAGGTAGCTCAGCTGCTGGTCCTATTTCCGTCCGCAAAAGAGGCGAACGCCTTTTTCACCACCTCTACGCAGAGCTGGCCGGCCTGCGCCAATCGCCAGTTCAAAACTCCTGCCGGGCCGGACAGCCCCGAGATGAACTGGCAGGTGGGGCCGGTCTCCAACTCGAACGGGACTTTGACCACCACCTTGACCATGACAGCAAGCAACAACGGCAACGTGTTGACCATGACCGGCCAGCGTGCGCTGACGGTGCGTAACAACATCGTGGTCGATGTCGGTGTGATCCGTAAGGATCCGCCGGACTTGGGCGTCAAGGTCGCGAATCAGATAGCCGGCAAAGTCGACAAGCAGTAGCGGTTCCCGATCGCGCTAGGAATCGGGTTCCATTTCCGAAATACGCTCTGCCAGGGCGAGTATCCGCTGGGCATCGCGCACGTGCAGACTCTCGATCATGCGGCCGTCGACCGTGATGACACTCTTGCCGGCCGTCTCGGCCTCCTCGTAGGCCGAGACGACCTTGCGGGCGTCGTCCAGTTCTTGCTGCGACGGGCCGAACACCTCGTTGGCGGGGCCGAGCTGGGACGGGTGGATCAAAGTCTTTCCGTCGAAACCCATTTCGCGGCCCTGACGCGCCTCGGCCCGAAAGCCGTCTTCATCGCCGATGGCGTTGA
>NZ_JAFAUS010000202.1 GCF_019243155.1 Mycobacterium sp. | reverse complement strand
CAGAGTCAAGCTGCGGCGGCGTGAGTAGCTTCGTCACGCCATCCTGTGACTGAAGGAGCCACCATGACTGTCGTTCTGGTGCATGGCAATCCGGAGACTGCCGCCATTTGGGATCCGCTGGTCGATGCGCTCGGTCGCGAGGACGTGATGCGGTTGTCACCGCCGGGCTTCGGAGCACCGCTGCCCGACGACTTCCCGGCCACCTACCTGGCGTACCGCGACTGGCTCGAGGGTGAGTTGGAGAACGTGGGTGAGCCGGTCGATCTCGTCGGCCATGATTGGGGCGGCGGTCATGTCCTGAACGTGGTGATGCATCGACCGGAGCTGGTACGCAGCTGGGCCAGCGACATCCTCGGATGCTTCGACCCGGACTACGTCTGGCACGACCTGGCGCAGGTGTGGCAGACACCCGAAGACGGCGAGCAGCTGGTCGACACGATGCTGGGCGGGACGCTCGAAGATCGCGCGGCTCGGATGGCCGAGGTCGGCGGGATGCCCATCGACATGGCGACCTCGCTCGCAGCGGCGCAGGGTCCGGAGATGGGTCGGGCCATCCTGCGGCTGTACCGGTCGGCGTGCCAGCCGCTGATGGCCGAAGCCGGCCGCGCTCTCGGAGACGCGGCGGCTCGACCCGGCCTCTCGATCCTGGCCACCGAGGACGACTACGTCGGCTCGGACGAAATGCGTCGTCGAGCGGCTGAGCGGGCCGGAGCGCACACCGAAGTGCTCGACGGGCTGGGGCACTGGTGGATGGTCCAGGACCCGGTCAGAGGGGCGGCGGCGCTGACCCGGTTCTGGGAAACGCTCGGCTGAGCGCGAAGTTAGCTGAACCGCGATGTCGGGTATCCACGAAGCCATGGGGTGGGTGACAGCGCACGCAACCGCAATCTTTTCGGGTTTGCTTGCCGCATTCTGGGCCGCGGTCGGCATCGTCGTCCGGCAAAGAGCGACGCAGGACGTTCCGGGTGACGAGGCCATGTCGTCTGCGATGGTGACGTCCCTGGTCCGACAGCCGCTGTGGTGGGCGGGGACGCTTGCCGCCATCGCTGGATACGTATTCCAGGCTTTGGCGCTGGCTCACGGATCATTGCTGCTGGTCCAACCCTTGTTGGTCTCGTCGCTGCTGTTCGCGTTGCCGCTGAGTGCGAGGATTTGCGGCGAACGAATCACCTGGGCGCAGTGGGGATGGGCGACGCTCCTGACGGCCGCGCTCGCGGTTTTCGTGCTCGTCGGCCAGCCCCGAGAAGGCCACAACCGGCCTCCGGTACCCGCGTGGACGCTGGCGCTGGCGATCACGGTACCGTCGGTGATCGTCTGCGTTGTCGCCGCTCACCGCGCCATCGGACGCACCCGCGCAATGCTGTTGGGGGTGGCGGTGGCGATCCTGCTCGGCATGATCGCCGTCGTGACCAAGATCTGCACGCACCGCTATTCCATCGGCGGATGGCACGCGCTCATGACCGTTCCCGCCCCCTATGTGCTGGTCGCACTCGCGGTGACCGTGACGGTGGTCCAGAACTCCGCGTTTCACGCCGGTTCACTGCAGGCCTCGGTGCCGATCATGTTGGTGGGGGAGCCGATCGTCGCGGTCCTTTTAGGTGTCGTCGTGCTCGGCGAACATCTGGCAGTGGGGAGCTCGGCGGCGCTGATCCTCGTGATCGCGGTCTTCGCGATGGTGGCTGCTACGGTCGCACTGGCCCGCACCCAGGCGATCGAAGTCGCCGGTTCACCAATGCACCGAGGGCGTCCGGACTCTGACTCAACCTCGTTGGCCGGCGCCGGTAGCCGTGGCCGCGTCGCCTAAGGCAGAGGCATCGATCTGCACCGGATAGCCCGCGCGGATTATCTCGATATTTGACGGCGGGGTGAGCACCGTCGTCGCCCCGGTACGAGGCCGTGGCAGCGTGTGAGAGTAGCTGTTGGTTTCCCGATCCCAGACCGCCACATGGTCGCCGACGACAACGGCAGGCCCGGACTCGGTGGCGACGAACACTCCGTCGGGCAGGCCGTCCCACTCGGCAAAATCGCCGGTCGCGCCGGTACGCTCGCGGTGCAGTTGGGCATCCATGTCCTTCGCGTAAACCGCTGCGCCACCATGAGTTTCAACCCACAGCGCCCGGTAACTGCGGTAGGCTTTATTGCGGCACTCGGCGCATGGTCGGTGCCCGGCGGCCAGTGCCACGGCCTCGTCGAGGAAGAACAGCGGCGTGTAGCGGTTGAGCTCCCACTGAGCCACCCGCCGACCGCGGAATGACAGCACGCACGTGATCCACGTCGTGTGCTGATGGTTGCGCACGACATCGCGAGTTCCGCGGCCCCGGTGCAGACGCCCGCGATTGCCCATCCACGCGCCGCGGCCCGACACCGCCACGACCTCGCCGAGCGGTGAGACGCGGTTGCGCGCGGGCGGCTGCGGCGTCATCCCGCCCGCTCCAGGTCAAGCAGTGCACGCTTGGCGACGGGCCCGCCGCGGTAGGAGCCGACGCCGCCGTCGGACCGGATCACGCGATGGCACGGCACGACGATGGGCGTCGGGTTGGTCGCGCATGCGGTTCCGACCGCGCGCACCGCCTTGGGAGAGCCTGCCAGTCGCGCGAGCGTTGCATAGCTGGCCGTGGTCCCAAAGGCGACGTCGGTGTTGAGGTGTTCCAGCACCGTGCGCCGAAAGCCTTGTGACAGCGACCAATCCAGCGTGACGTCGAACTGTTGCCGACGGCCGGCGAAGTACTCGTCAAGCTGCCGCACGATGGGATCCAGCCGCGCGGGCGCCTCGAGCATCCGGGGGCTGACACGCTCAGAGAGCGTCAGCAGCACGCTGTCGTGACCCTCGTTGGCGAACGCCAGCCGAATCAGTCCGCGCGGCGTGGCGGCGAGCAAGAGTGATCCGATGGCGGAATCCACTGTGCGATAGGCGATGTCGAGCAGATCGTTTGCCTGGGCGTCCGTCTCCAGACGAGCGTGCAGGCGCCGTAGGTGATCCGGATCGACGGGGTACAGGGGGGTGAGGCTGTGCGCGGTCATGTTTTGCTCCTTGCGGTATCGAGACGGGGATAGGTGCGGCGCAGCGTGGCGATGCCGTCGGCGGCGGCGCGCCGGGCCGCGGCGACGCTGCTGTCGAGGATGATCGCGATCTCGGCGTAGGGCAGGCCGGCCAGATAGTGGTAGGCCACGGCCTGGCGCTGTTTGGGCGGCAGCGCCCCCACCGCCGCATTCAAGTCGAGGTCGTGGCTGTCGGCTCGGTCGTCGGCGGGGGAGTCGGGGGTGTCGGCAACCGGGAGCGCTCGCCGCGCCGTCGCGCGGGTGATGTCGATGGCCTTGCGGTGCGCGATGGTGACCAACCACGCCTCGACATTGGCGTCGGCCGGCAACCGCGGATATGCCTTCATTGCGGCCAGAAACGTTTCCGACCAGGCGTCGTCGGCATCGGTGTGCCCGACCACAGCTCGAACGACCCGCAGCACCGTCGCGCCGTGCTGTGTCACAACCGCCTCAAATGGAGGTTTCACTATCTGGTCGACGGTCACCGCGGCTCTAGTTCCTCCCAAACAGGTAAAGCATCCCAACGAGTAGACGTCCATGCGTCATCAAATGTGAGAACGCAGCTTTTCGGGGTCGATCTCACGTTTCTGTGCCGTGCACCGTCTACGGCGTAAAGGAGGTCGAATGATGACTGCACGACACACCGTGATCGAGAGCCCGCTGGGCGAGCTGACCCTGGTCGCCGATGGTGACGACCTGACGGGTGTGTACTTCCGGCATCACTGGCACCCGCCGACAGCCGACGTTCTGGGGCAGTACGTGGACCCCGCCGGCGACGAGCTGTTCGGCAACGTTCGTGACCAGCTGGACGAATATCTGGCGGGAGTGCGCACCGAGTTTGATCTCCCGATCGCTTTGCGGGGCGAGCCTCGCCAGGTTCGCGTCTGGAATCTAGTGGGCGACATCGGCTACGGCCAGACGAGAACCTACGGCGAGCTGGCCGCCGCGGTGGCCGACGGCGCCACCGCGTACGAGATAGGCCAAACAGTGGGACGCAACCCGCTCAGCATCGTCGTGCCGTGCCACCGGGTCGTCGGGAAGGGCGGCGCGCTGACCGGTTACGCGGGCGGCCTGAAGCGCAAACGATTCCTGCTGGAACTGGAAGAACCGGCGCCGGCGGCCGCGGGCAGGTTGTTTTGATGCCGGCGCGCCGCTACTGCGCGGGCGCGGCGGCATAGTCGGCGTCGAAGGTGGCTTCCACCGCCGCAACGAGGCCAGGCGCGGTGCCATTATCCAGTGCGAGGGACAATTCGCGGTTTTCCAACAGGCTTGTCGTGCTGAGGTTTTGGCTGCCGATGATCAGATTGGCGTTGTCGGTGAGCAGAATCTTCTCGTGCATGTAGAGCCCGGTTTTGGTGTCCGGAAACTGGTGCACCGAGCAGCCGGCGGCGGACACCTCGGCCACCCCTTTGGCCCACGCGGGGTTTTCGGTGAGGACGATCCGGCACTGCACACCGCGGCGCGCGGCCTTGTCCAGCGCGCTGAGCACCGCGCGGTCTTTGAGTTCCTCGCTGGTGACATCGACGCTGGTGACGGCCTGGTCGATGTGTTGCAGGAAGCTGCCTCGGGCCTGCGGCGACCAGATGAGATCGGGCGCGGGAGTGGCGTCGGGCGCACGCCCGGAAGGGGGAGTGGTGAAGTCGGTGTCGAACGTGGCGGCGATGGCCGCGACATCGGCCTGGTTGCGATCGAGCACCCAGGCGTCGCGGCTGGTGGAGTAGTACTGCGGCGTGAGGTTACCGGTGCCAACCGCCGCGGTGGCGTCGTCGACCGTGATCGTTTTCTGGTGGTAGATCACGCCGTTGGGAGCCCACTTCACCTCGACGCCGGCGTCGCTGAGTTGCTGGAACGTGTCGGCATTGGTCTTACGGCCGTGGAATGCGGCGTCGAGGATGACCTTTGTGTCAACACCTCGGTTGTGATCGTCGATGAGCGCGTTGACCGCGGCGGGATCGGTGAGTTCGTACATGGTCATACGCACCGAGCGCGCCGCCCCGGCGATGAGTCCGACGATCGGGCCGTAACCGGCGTCCGGTTCCTGGATCAATTGATAGTCCGCGTCCACGGCGTGGGCGCGCGGCAGCGGTGACGTGGGGAAGACCACGCAGCCGGACCACGTCACCGCTGCCATGGCGAATACTGCGAACACCTCTCTAAGCGGCACGTCGTCGATGCTATTGGGGCCCACTGACATTGCCGTGCACATTTGCAGAGTTTTCAGCTTGCGCGATTGTGGGTAGGTCCGGGACAGAATTTCGACGGACGGAGCCGCGAATGAAAGTACTGGCGACCGGGGCGACAGGGCAGTACGCCCACCACGTCGTCACCGCTCTGGTAGCGCAGGGCGTCGACGTCCGCGGCGTCGTTCACGACCAGGCCAAGGCCGACGAGGCCCGCAGGGCAGGTGCGACCGAAACGATCGAGGTGGATCTGGCCGACACAGACGGGATCGCCGACGCGCTTCACGGTGTGGACGGGGTCTTCCTGATCACCCCCGCGTTTCATCCGGAGGCCACGACGATGGGGCTCAACGTCGTCAACGCCGCCGCCGACGCGAGCATCGGCAAGCTGGTCTACAACGGCGTCTACCATCCATCGCTTAGCCTGCCCAATCACGCGGGAACGCGACCGATCGAGGAGGCGCTCTACGCCTCCGACCTGGACTTCACGATCCTGCAGCCGGCGATGTACGTGCAGGCGCTCGAGGCTGCCTATAGAGATGCCCTCGAATCCGGGACCGTGACGGCGCCGTGGTCCAAGCACTCGAAAATGACCTACGTCGACTACCGTGATGTGGCGGAGGTCGCCGCGACAGCATTCACAGATCCGCGCCTGTCCCGCGGGACCTTTGAGCTGGCCGCGGGCGGCATGGTCGACCGGATCGAAATCGCCGAGATGATGAGCCGCGTCGCGGGACGTTCACTGGTTGCCGAGGACATGGATGATGCGCCCTCGGGGCCCGCGGACCTGGCCACGATGTTCGCCGACTACGACCAAGTCGGTTTTCACGGTGGCAATTCACTTGTGCTGCAGGCTATTCTGCAACGTCAGCCTCGATCGGTCGCCAATTTCATTGCCGGGCTCGGCGACAAGTGAGTCTTCATTTCCGTCACTTTCAGCAGGACCTTGCCGCCACGGAGGAGATGCTGCACCGCGTCCTCGATCTGCTCGAGCGGGTACACGGCCGCAACGGGCACAGCGAGGGAGCCGTCAGCCACCAGCGGTGCCACCTCACGGATGACAGGCACCACCTTCTCGCGGTAGTCGAAGTCGCCGACAAAGAAGCCGCGGACGGTGATGTGCTTAGCGACCAATGTCGGGGTGTCGACCCACATTGGTTCGTCCCGGGCCCAGGAATAGCTGACCAACAATCCACCATCGGACAGCAGACCAAGCAGCCGCCCCACGCCTGGACCCCCCACCGAGTCCACCGCCAGCGCCACTCGCGCGTCGCCGATGGCTGCTCGAACATCGCCGACCGCATCGTCGTTATCGAGATGCACCACATCGGCCCCGGCTGCCTTGAGCTCGGCAAATGTTGCGTCGTCACGGACCAGGTTGATCGTCTTCAGTCCACGAAGTTTTGCGAGCGCGATCAACGACCGCCCCACACCGGAATTCGCGGCGTTCTGAACCACCCAATCACCGGGTTGCAGACGGGCGCATTCACTGAGCATCAATCCTGCTGTCGGGGGGTTGCTGCCCAACATCGAGTACTGCTCGATGTCGCCGCCGGCGGGAAGTGCGAACAGGCCGTCGGCTGGTACGACGAGCCGCTCACGCCACGCGCCGGAATACAGGGGCAGCACGACCAGATCGCCGACCTGAAGTCCCTCGACCGCCGAGCCGGTGGCAAGTACGCGCGCGACCCCCTCTGCGCCGGGTATGTGGGGCAGGGGTGGTTGCGCTAGCGCGCCGAGGACAACCAGTAGGTCGTGTTTGTTCAACGGCGAGAACTCAACGCTCACCAGAACCTCATGCGGGCCCGGCGCCGGCGGCTCCTCGACGTCGACGACGCGGATCACCTGTGTGGGGTCGCCGAACTGTTCAATCTGGATGGCGCGCATATCGATCCCTCTCTTCTGAAGGTCAGGCCGCGGTGATTAGGTTGTCTGCGGCCCGGTTAGGTCCGAGCTGCCGCCTACGCACCCAGGGTGCGGTCATAAGTGCCCAGACCACGCCGACAATGACGACCTCTTCAAGTACGTAGTACGGCCAAGGTCCCAGGAAGTCGAGCATCGACGGGTTGAGGGGTTTCCCGTTGAGGAAGCCATAGTCGGTTCCGGCGATCCTGTTGAAGACGAAGGTGAACGCGCCCCACAACAGCGTCGTGACGACCGCGAAGCGGTAGCTGCGCCAGTCCGGGTGTATCCCGCGTCCCCATGTCAGGTAGATAGCGGCCCATACGACAAGCAGATGCAACGCGAAAAAGGTGAGGAAGCTATGGCCGGGGAAGTCCGGTGCGCTGAGATCCGGTGTGATCAAAGCCTGCGAGCTCAGGGGGAGGCCCCAGTAATAGCCGAGCGTGGCGGCCCACTTGCGCTGCGACCACAACGCGTAGGCAGCGGTGAGCTCAGCGACGTCGCACAGTTGCAGCGGCACCGAGTGCGCAATCGAGGGCTGGACCAGTTTGTACAACAGAGCCGCGCTGAATAACGCCAGGGTTACCGCCCCCAGAACGCGGCCGAAGAGCCGAGCCTGCGATTCGGTTTGGTGGCGTCCGAGCCAGATCAGCGCAGCGGACCCGATCGCGAAGATCGCCAGCACCGTCAAATGTGATGGGCCGTAGGCGGAGAACTGCCCTATTGCAAAGATCGGTGTCGAATTCGACGCCGTCACCACAGGAGGGGTCATGATTGGTCCTTCTCTCTAATCATCAAGTTAGTCAACGTCTTCGGACGTCGAGTAGTGAAGCCGCACGGCGCTCAGTGGCGCGATACCAGCGTGTAGCCTGCGATTCCGAACGTCAGGGGCACTGTTGCTAGTACTCCATACATTGCGCTTAACATCGTTCTCTCCTTACTGCTAATTCGGTTCAGGCTGTCGGCTTGGTGGCTGAGAGTTGATTCGCCATTCGGTCGGGCCTACGTCAACAATCGGCGCACTGCGAACGACGTGGGAATACCGCGTTAATACCTGTACTGGCAGGGACAGTCTCAGGGCCCGGCTGGCGACGCGGCAGAACTCAGCTCAGGCGAATGTCGCTGACATCGATGGACACCATGAGTTCGTCGGGCAGCAGCCGGCCGCGCTCATCGCAGCGGTAAGCCCGGCGCTTGGACGGCAGTTTGATTCCGTCGGCCTCAACGATGTCGTAGACGTATTGAATCGCAACGAATCGGCCCGCGACATCGACACGGTAGTCGTGGCGGCGCAGTAGGAAATCGCTGCCGAAGTAGAACTCCTGCAGGACGCTGTGGCTTGGGAACTGGTCCGGAAAACGCACCTGCAGTCCAAACCAGCGCTCGCTTTGGTCCTCGATCGGATTTATTTCGGCGACAGAGAATCCGGGCAGCGTCATGAAAAACGGAGTGGTCAAATACGTCCATAGTGCGTAGCCGTTGAAGTAGGCGCGCTGCAAGGGATCCCAGGGTGTCGTCAAGTCATGACCGGCAAAGGATTCTCGCGGGTCGCTTCGTTCGGCGACTACGCGACCGTCGAGTTTTTCGATGGCGACGCGCTGCGGCGTGAAGTCGGTTCTTTGGTCGGCTGCACCGAACGGATGCACCGAAGCCCATTCCCGTTGCAGCGCAACGGCCATTCGCCGAGGCGTGGGATCTTGCGGTTGACCCTTGATCTCCCAGAGCTTGCCGCCGCTGACGATGGTCGCCTCCATCGAGCTGAATTGGCGCCAGTGGTCCAGCCCGCCGTGCGCGTCGAGCACGGCGTCGAGCAGACCTGCATCAGCCTCGGGGGACATCGCTCGATCATAGGCCGTGAGTGCTCGTCTTCGAAGGGATCAGCGCCTCCCAGGGTGTCCCTGCGAGTACCACGTATCAACCGGGATCGGCTGCTCACCCGTTCGCCGGAATTTCAAAGACGTGGGACGCGCTCACGGTAGCGACATCGCACGAAAACTTTTATAAGAGAGGAAAGCTCATGTCCGTTATCCACTTTCACTCGGTGACGACGTCGACCCCCGAGCAATTCATTGCGGGACTCACCGACTTCGGACCGGGCCGATCGAAGGTCTTCAAGAACAGCGCCGATTCGTACCTGGTGGTGCACAGCAAGGGCTCTCATGAAGCCGACGTCACCGAAGGGTCGGGCGGGGTCTGGGAAAGGCTGAGCTACGACTGGTCTGACTCCCATCGCGTCATCCTCACGACTACCGATTCCAACGTATTCGGCGGAGCGTCGGGCTACACCTACACCATCACGCAGCAGCCTGACGGAACCACCGACGTGGACGTCGTCATCATTCGCGAGGGCAAGAACTTCAAGGGACGGGTGCTGTCGGCCTTGCTGGGAAGCGTCGCCAAAGGTTCTCTACGCAAAGCGTTCTCGAACAGTGTCAAGGCGATCGAGACCCGGAGCGCGGCAGGTTCTGCGTAAGCAGCTCACTGCGTCTGCAGAGAAAGGGTCAACGATGCTGAACGCAGCCTACGAGACAATGGCAATGGTGCCGCTGGCGTTTCTGAGTCTTCGGGTACGCGATGGCGTCGCGATGACCCCCACGCCGTCCCGGGCGATTGACGAACCGTTACGACGCGAAGCCAATGGCAGACTTGCAACGATAATCGACAGCATTCGCGCACGAAGAGCGCAAAAGCGCCGTGAGCTAATGGAATTCAGAGCCTGGCTGAAGATAACCGCGGAACCGTTCGGGTGAAGTAGTCGGCTCGGGCTAGGTATTGAAAACCAGCAGCGGTTTCCCGCCGTGTTCGGGAGCTTCGGCCAGATAGACCGCTTCGCTGAGCTTTTCGAGAGACATCGGCTGGCCCTCCGGCACGCGCAAAGCGCCGCTGTCGGCGAGGTGAACCGTCCGGTCAATCGCCGCGGCCATCCGATCTTTCGGGCTCTCGGTGAACCAGCGGAACAGCCAGAACCCGCGAACGGTCTTTGTCTCGTAGATCAGCGAGCGCGCGAAGATAGGGATGGTGAGTTTGTCGGGGTCGGTTTGGCGGTGGGTGGACAGCGCGCCGTAGACGACCAACTCGCCGTGCGGTGCCAGCGAACGCGACACGTCCGCACCTACCTGACCGCTGACACAGTCGATCGCCTTGGACACGCCCTCGTCGCCGGTTATCTCGGCCACCCGCTCGCGTAGGTCCTCATCTTCCGTGCAGATCACCGCGGTGCCTCCCACTGCCAGGATCTCCTCGACAGCGGATCGACGGCGGACCACGTTGAGGGTCTTGAAGCCGACGTGAGCTCCTAATTGAATGACCGACTGGCCAACGGTGGAACCGGCAGCGGTCTGCAGGAGCCATTCACCCTGTTGAACATCGAGTACCTCACCGGTCAAGATCACGGCGGTGAGCGGATTCGCGAGAACCTGGGCGGCCGTGGAGTTGGTCATGCCGGTGGGTACGGGCAAGACCTGCCCGGCATCCGCGACGACATACTCCTGCCAGGTGCCCTTGACGCCGATCGTGATCACGCGTTGTCCGACAGTCAAACCGCGTGTGTCGCTTCCGACTTCGTCGATCACGCCGACGGACTCTATTCCGGGCACCGTAGGGAATTCCGGGACGAATCCGTATCTGCCGCGGATCGTGTGCAGATCGCTGGCATGGACGGGAACGGCTATCACGCGGATCCGGACCTGGCCGGGGCCGGGTTCCGGAACCGGGCGTGTCTCTATCTGCAGGACGTCGGAGGGTTCGCCTACCGTGCCGGCGACGACAGAACGCATCGTTTGCATGATGACACTCCTTCGGTCGGAACCAGATCCCGCGCTGTGTGCGTAGCGTCGGCTCTGATGCTGCCACCGCGGAAGGGTTGTCGGGCCCGATTCCGACGGGTCTAGTCCATGGCCGGCTCGCGCCCCTCGACGTGGCCGTGCGCAGCTGCGGCGCCGAGGTGTTGCCGAAACGCCGGAACGCTGTAGCCGATCACCGCCGCGTTGCTGCGTGCGCGCACCGTGGCGGAGCGTGGCAGCCCGAACAGCGGGCCTATTTCGCCGAAGTGGTCGCCCGCCTTGGCGACTCGGACCACTTCCTGACCGCCGCCCGCTCGCTGCCGAAAGATTTCGAGCTCGCCTTCCGTGACAAGGTAAATCAGGTCGGCCAGCGCGCCCTCGTTGAACAGGACCGTCCCGGCGCTCAATTGGATGGTTTCGTGCGCGCGGTTGACCAGGGTGGTCTTCGGTGCCAGCTCGACTACGCGGTCTGCCAGCGGCAGTAACCGGGAGTCGTGGGTGGCCACGACCACCATGCGGTCGCCGCTTGCGAGCTCGCGGATCAACCGAAGCATCTCCTCGACCTGGAGGTAGTCCAGATGTGCTGTGGGTTCGTCGGCCAGGATCAGCGGCGCGTCGAGGGCAATCGCGCGCGCCACGGCAACGCGTTGTTGCTGGCCCCCGCTGAGGTCGCCGGGGCGATGATTCATCCTGTCCTGCAACCCGACTCGAGTCAGCAGCTCCTCGGCGCGTTCGCGCGCGGCGATGCGCGAGACTCCGGCCGCGCGCAACGGTACGAGAACGTTCTCGAGCGCCGTCAGGCTCGGTACGAGATTGAACGCCTGGAACACGATGCCGACGTTGTGGCGCCGGTAGTGCGTCATAGCGCGGCGGCTTAGCGCGGTCACGTCTACGTCCCCGACGGTGATCCGACCGGACGTGGGTGTCAGCAGTCCGCCGAGGCAGGACAGCAATGTTGTTTTCCCGCACCCGCTAGGGCCGAGCAGGACGGTCAACGAGCCGGCTTCGAGCTCGAGGTCCAGGCCGTCGATTGGCCGAATGGCGTTGCCGCCACTGGGGTATTCGACGACGAGGTTGTCAATGCGTACACCGTTCATGATTTACGGACCTCCAAATGCGATTGCGGGATCAACGGCGGCAGCCCGCTGTACTGCCGTGGCACTCGCCAAGAGACCAACCCCGACCGCGATGACCGCCAGAAGCGGATAGGCCGAAACGGGCTCAATGACGTTCATTGGGAACAGAGGTGCGAGCAGCCGTGCCAGTCCCGCACCGAAGGCCGCGGCAAGGACGGCGACGACGATAGCCTGCAGTACCAGGCTGGCCAGAACCGATCGCGTCGCAACACCGATCGCCTTGAAGACCGCGAAGTCACGCATTCGCTCCAGCGCGGACAGGTAGACGACACCGCCCACGATCAACCCCGCAACGATCCATAGGAGGATGGCGACGATCCTGATGGCCTGGACCGCAATTCTGGTCGGCCGCATCAGGTCGTCGACCGCAACGTTTCGTTTGACGATCCGGTAACCGTCGGGGACCTGCGTCAAAGTGCCCCGAATGCCGATCGACGAGATGAGATGCTGGCCGCCGAACTCCAGTTGTTGTACGCCTTCGGTCGTCACGAAGAGGTTGGGCGTCTTCGCCAGGGCGGTGGAATTGTCAACGACGCCGACGATCAGCATTCTGCGCGAACCTACTTCGAGCTCTTCGCCGACCTTCCGTCCGATCGTGCTCGACACCGCGACCTCGTCGGGGCGCGACGGCGCCCTGCCCTCGGACATAGCCGGCATACCCGGACCCCCGGCGGGTGCGCCGAACATGGCTCCCGGATGCGTGGAGTCATTGTTTTTGAATGTCGCACCCTTGTACGCGAGCGGAGCCGCGGCCACAACACCCGGGGCTTTGGCGATCGCCTGCAGTTCTGCTTCTGGGAACGGCGCGGAGCCCAGGAATGGGCCCGTCGCACCGGATTTGATCAAGAACATGTCGACGCCAAGAGAATCGACCGTGCGCTCGTCCTCCACCCGGAAGCCGTTTGCGAGTCCGGTAAGGACAAGCGTCATCGCGAATACGAGGCCCGTGACCACGATCGCGATCACGAAACGCCATTTCCGCCACTGCATATCACGCAACGCGGTGAATAACATGATCAGCACCAACTTTCTGTGTCCGATGAGAAGCGGGTAACCGTCCATCGCAATTGAAATACTGTGCTGCGGTGAAGTTTTGATGTTGGTCCAGGTGTTCACCACGGCGCACACGTCGCTCTCTGCCGATAGCGACGCACAGCGTGACGAGCACGCCAAAAACGGTCGAAGCTGCCGCGGTCGCCGGGATGACGTGGAACCACGTTTGACTGGTGAGATGTGAACTACCCTGCGCGGCGAAGCGACTCAAAAACACCAAAGCGTCGGAGATGTCGAATTGGGAATGCTTCATCGCCTTTGTTGCGGTGAGCCCACTGAGGCCCGAGCCGGTCGCAATGATGCGACGATGCCGGCGACTGAAGTGAACGGTGGTGGCCGTGACTGGCCGCAGGCCTATCTCCAGGTACGCCTGGGGCGACGCCGGCGAGGTCATTGTGACGGGCATGGCGTCCTCCCTCTTCTGTGGTGTTCCGAAAGCCCGTCGCTCGGGCCGTGCATTCACCATCCGCGGGGAACGGATCGAGTGGATATGCCGCGTTGATCCCAGGTACTGGCGGGGACAGGCTTAAGACACCCGGGTTGTTCGAAAATTTGACTATCCGGAAAACGAAAACGATGTAAGCTCTGCAAACACACCGACCGGGTAACAGCAACGGAGCTGGGCCACGGGGCCAGCTTTGCGCTGCACCTCGTCGGCAGGTCATACCAGGTCGGAGGGTATTGGCTGTGGACGCGAAGCGCCGTAAGCGGCGAAGCACTGGCAGTATCTTCAGCAAGCTATGGCTGCCGGCGGCGATCCTGGTGGTGGCCGCGGTTGTCGTGTACGGCGTGAACATGGTTCGACGCTCGTCTGAGGCGATCAGCAATCCACCCGCGCCGCCATCCATTCCCCCAACGGTCGTGCAGATCAACCCCAAAAACGTCACCTACGAGGTGTTTGGATCTCTCGGCAATGGCGGAAAAGTCGTTTACGCGAATCTCAACAGCGAGCCGATCGAGGTCACGCTGGCCTCGTTGCCGTGGTCGCATTCGGAAACGACGATGGCGTCTTCCGCCAGCCTGAGCCTCGTGGCGCAGGTGGACGGCAGTTCGGTGGGCTGCCGGATCCGAGTCAACGGCGAGGTCCGCGATGAGCACGCGGTCGCTCATGAGAGCGCCGCAGTGGCGTGCACGGTGACGGCGGCATGAATACCGCTGAGCCGCAAACACAGCCGATACACACCGGCCAGGTGAGGCCGCCTCGTGTAGCGAGATTGCTTCGTACCCTTGCAATTCCGATTCTCGTGTTCTGGGTGTTGGCCGCCGTCGTGACGAATGTGTTCGTGCCATCCATCGAGAAGAACACGGCGGCGAATGCGGAAGCCGAGGTCCCGCGGGAAGCGCCGTCGTCGCAGGCGGCGATCGTCGAAGGCCAGGCCTTCCATGAATCCGACTTCACAAGTGCCGCCGTCATTCTGCTGGAAACCCACGGCCGAACGCTCGGCGAGCAGGACCACCGGTACTACGACGAGCTAGTGCGGCGACTACTGCAAGACAAGCAGCATGTGCAGTCACTGCTGAATTTGTGGGGCAAGCCGGTGACGATGTCGGGGCAGCAGAGCGCCGACGCCAAGGCCGCGACGCTCACCGTTCGACCCACCGGAGATCTGGGCGACGCCGCCTCGAATCACTCGATCAACGCGATTCGCGACATTGTGGCGAAGGTTCCGAAACCGAGCGGCCTGGATGTGTACGTCAGCGGGCCGTCGCCACTCGCCACCGATACCCTGCACGCCGCCGACGAGAGCCTGACCACGCTGACGCTTGTGACGATCGTCCTGATCATCGTGATGCTGCTCATCGCCTATCGCTCGCCGACGCGCGCCGTGATACCACTTTTCGGCGTGCTGATCGGACTGGCGACGGCACGCGGCGTGGTGTCATTCCTGGTCGGGCTTCATGTGCTCGGCATCTCGTCATTCGCCACGAACATGGTTGTGGCTTTGGTGCTCGGCGTCAGCACCGACTACGGCATCTTTTACATGGGTCGATATCACGAAGCGCGCCGATCGGGGTTAGGCAAAGAAGCCGCCTACTACACGGCGGTGGCCAACACACAGCACGTCATCATGGGTTCGGGTCTAGCAATCTCCGGGGCGACACTGTGTCTGAGCCTGACCAAGCTGAATTACTTCCGCACCCTGGGGCCGCCGTGTTTCGTGGCGATGGTCGTCGCCGTCGCCGCAGCGCTGACCCTCGGGCCCGCTCTGCTCACGCTCGGCAGCAAGATCAGATACTTGGACACGCCAAGGCCGACGAGCCGAATGTGGCGGCGAATGGGCACCGCTATCGCCCGCTGGCCGGCCGCGATCATCGCGGTGGCGGCTCTTATAATCCCTTTGGCCATAATGAATCTCGCCGCATACAAGGTGAGTTACAACGACCGGGATTTCGCGCCCGCCAGCGTCGAGTCCAGCAAGGGTTACGCCGCCGCCGACAGGCACTTTCCGAAGAGTCAGCTGTCCACCGACGTGCTCTACGTGCAGGCGGATCACGACATGCGCAACACCACCGACATGATCTCGTTGGACCGGATTACCAAAAGCATTTTCCGCGTCCCGGGTATCGCTATGGTGCAAGGCATTACGAGACCCAACGGCCGAGCCATCGAACACGCTTCTCTCCCTTATGCACTGGGCTCGCTGGGGACGAAGATCGGTGAGAACATCGGCTTTCTCCGCGATCGCATCGCCGACATCGACACGCTCGCCGCCAAAACGGGCAGCGTCATCCAGTCCACCAAGCGACTGGAGGAGATAACCAACCAGTTGACCGTCGGCACCCACATCTCGCGCCAATCCGCAGAGCAGCTAAAAGCTCTCAGCGAGGAGGCCCGCGACCACCTTGCCGATTACGACGACATCTTCAGGCCCATGCGTACCTACCTCTACTGGGAGAAACACTGCTTTGACATCCCAATATGTTGGGCGATTCGGTCACTCGTCGAGTCGGTCGACAGCGTCGACAAGATCACCGACGAGTTCGGAAACGAGGTGCGAGGCCTCGCCATCATCGACACCGTCACACCCCAGATCGGAACCCAGACCCACGCCATTGCTACGAACCTGGAAACGATTCAATCGTTGACCCTGACGCTGCAAAGCACCCTGCACTCGCTCATCCCGCAGTTGGATGTCTTCATCCATCCGTTGGTCGACTTGGCGCAGTCCTTTGACAATGCGAAGAACGATGACTTCTTTTTCCTGCCGCCTGACGCCCTCAACACCCCCGACTTCAAGGTAGGCCTCGACTTCTTCATGACGCCCGATGGAAAGGGCTCCCGCATCATCGTGTACCACGACGGTGAGGCCATGAGCCCGGTGGGCATCAAACAGATACAAAACGTGGCTACCGCCGCACAGGATTCCCTCAAGGGCACGCCGCTGTCAAACGCGAAGCTCTACGTCGCGGGCGCCTCGTCGAACTATCGGGACATTCAGGACTTCTCCTACAACGATCTGGTGATCATGATGCTCGCGACGTTTGGACTGGTGTTCCTGATCGTCTTGGTCATCACGAGAGCGCTCGTCGGCTCAATCCTCGTGCTCATCACCGTGATCCTGTCTTTCGCCGGAAGCCTGGGATTGTCGACCTTGATCTGGGAGACGCTGCTGGGCATCAAACTGCACTGGCTGACCATCCCGATTTCATTCATCGTGCTTGTCGGGGTGGGGTGTGACTACAACCTGCTGCTGCTTTCTCGTTACCGGGAGGAACTCGGCGCGGGCATCAAGACCGGGCTGATCCGGGCGATGGCCGGCTCCGGAAACGTGGTCGTCACGGCGGCCTTTGTGCTTGCGGGCACCATGCTTGCACTACTTTCCAGCGACGTGATCAACATCGGTCAGTCGGGCTCGACGATCTGCGTCGGATTGATTTTCGACATGATGGTCGTGCGCCTGTTCCTGGTGATGCCGCTCGCCCGGATCCTGGGCCCCTGGTTCTGGTGGCCGCAGCGGATTCCAAGTCGATCCAGCCTGGCGGCAACGTAATCGGCGCTGGGTGAGCAATCGAACCGGGAAGGCGAAAATGTCTACATACCGTGCATACGAAGTCTCCGGCGAACGACGATTCCGCCAAGTGGAGCGGGAGCGCAGGGAACCATCAGCGGGCGAGGCGCGGTTGCGGGTGCACGCGTGCGGCGTCTGCCACTCTGACTCGCTTGCGGTCGAAGGATTGCGACCCGATCCGTCGAAACCTGTTGTGCCGGGCCACGAAATGGTGGGATTTGTCGAAGCCGTCGGTCCCGGCGTGACCGCCTGGCAGGAGGGCGACCGGGTTGGTGTCGGCTTCCTCAACGGCCACTGTTCCGAGTGCGAGCCGTGCCGTCGCGGTGCATTCGTCAACTGCGCAAATCAACAACAGACGGGCACCACCGTCGATGGGGGATATGCCGAGGTGGCTTACGCACGCGCCAGTGGTCTTGTTCGGATCCCCGCCGAGATGGACCCGCTCGACACCGCGCCGTTGCTGTGTGCCGGTCTGACCGTCTACAGCGCCCTGCTGCGGGCTGCCGCACGCCCCGGTGCATTGATCGCCGTCCAAGGGATCGGAGGACTCGGGCATCTGGGCATTCAGTACGCCGCCACGCTTGGCTACCGAGTCGCGGCCATCGCTCGCGGTGGCGATAAAGCCGCGCTCTCAACGGAACTCGGGGCCCACCACTACATCGACAGCAATGCCGCGGATCCCGCTGCTGCGCTGCGCGAACTCGGCGGCGCGGTAGCGATCATCGCGACGGCAGCGAGCGGCGCCTCGATGTCGCCGCTGATCGCAGGGCTGGCGCCGGGCGGCCGGATGATGGTCGTCGGCGTAGGTTCAGACCCCATCGAAGCTCAGACCGCTGACCTTGTCTTGAGCACGCGATCGGTTACCGGCGCGCTAACGGGCAGCTCTATCGAGAACGAAGACAACCTGTTGTTGGCGTGCCGCCGTGGGATTCGCTCCATGAACGAAGTGATGCCGCTTGCCGACGCGCCGAAGGCCTACGAACGTATGATGTCCGGCCGGGCACGCTTCCGCGTCGTACTCGACGCCCGTGCAGCGTAATACTTTCGCGGCAAAGCGGAATGGATGGATGGATGGATGCGAGCGTGCAGCGGAGCCTAGGCCGGTTCTGCGTCTTACGCATGTACCAAATGCGCTGATTTGTAACGATGTTGACTGCTATCGCCTTCTTTACAGGTAAGCGGTCAACGCCCATCCCCGGCAGGTAGAGCACTGGTAGACCCAGCCGCCAGGCGCCGCAACTGCTCGAGCGCTTGGGCGGATTCGCTGCCAGGTTCGGCCCGATACATGAGCAGATGCTGCCCCAGCGCATGCGGAACGTGCGGCACGTTGAGCTGGTTCCGGCACAGGTACAACTCGCCGACTAATGGATGGTGCAGCCGCATGACTCCCAACGAGTAACCCACGTTCGCACGGGCCCAAAGCTCACGGAAACGCGGGCTCTTGGAGGACAATTCAGCGATCAGGGTCTGCATTCGAGGATCATCCGGATAGCTGCCGGCAAGTTCCCGTAGACCACTTACCGCGGCATTGGTCGCCTCATCCCAATCGACGTAGAGCTCCCGGGCCGCAGGATCTAAGAGGCGCCAGCGCAAGAAGTTCTGTCCCGGAACAAATCCCGGTGACAGCGCTTGGGCGATCGGATTCGCGGCCAGGACGTCTTGGTATCTACTAGCCACGATTGCGGGGAACGGCAACTCGTCGATCAGCTGATCCAGTCCTTCGACCACCGCGTCCAAAACGGAGCGATCCCAGTGGCTGATGGTCGGGTTAGCCAGTTGGTGCAGGTACCTCGTTGCCTTGATGTCCAGTTGCAGAGCCCGCGCGAGCGCCTCAACAACCTGCGGGGACGGTTTGGTGTCGCGTCCGACTTCCAGTCGGAGGTAATACTCGGCACTGATGCCCGCCACCATCGCCAACTCCTCGCGGCGCAAACCCTCTACGCGTCGGCGCATTCCGGGGACCAGCCCGACATCCTCGGGCCGCACCAGTTGGCGCCGTGCCCGCAGGAAATCGCCCAGGGCATTGGTTTTCGACGCCGTCAATGCGTCTCCTCAGCTGACGGAGCGTTGGACGTCAGGGAGCGCAGTTTCTCGAGCGCCTTGGCCGAATCGCTGCCGGGTATGGCGCGATACATCACCACGTGCTCCCCGCCGGGATATGGCGCGTTGAGCCGGCTCCGGTGCAGATACAGCTCGCCGACTACCGGGTGACAGTAATGATGGATTCCCAGGCGGTAGCCCACATCCGCGCGTGCCCAAAGTTCGCGGAAACGTTCACTGGCGGAGGATAGTTCGGCTACCAGCGCCCGCATCTCTGGATCGTCCGGCCACCGGCCACCGAGGTCGCGCAACCCGGCGACCGCACTAGCGGTCGCGTCGTCCCAGTCAACGTAAAGCTTGCGGGCGGCGGCGTCTAACAACCGCCAGCGCAGGAAGTTCTGTCCCGGAGTGAACTCCGGCGACAGAGCCCGTGCCATCGGATTGGCTGCCATGACTTCCAGGTACCTATTGGCCAGCGCGGCTGGCAACGAGAACTGATCGATCACCTCGGGGAAGGCGTAGGCCGCTGCTGCTTCCACATGGCAGAGATCCGATCCGGTTGGCGCGGCCAGGTATTGCAGATGTTGTCTCGACAGCGGGTCCAACCGCAAGGCCTGCGCGAGCGAGTCGATAACCTGCTGCGACGGGTTCTTGTCGCGGCCTACTTCCAGTCGTAGGTAGTACTCGGCGCTGATGCCGGCGAGCATTGCCAGCTCTTCGCGGCGCAAACCCGCGACGCGTCGGCGCGCGCCGGGGATCAGCCCGACGTCTTCGGGCCGTATCTGCTGGCGCCGTGCGCGCAGGTAATCACCTAGTGAGTTGGCTTTCACCGTCACCATTCGATCGCCTCCCGTGACCGCAGTTCCTCGAGTGCTTTGGGCGAATCGAATACCGGGGTGGGTCGCGTCCCACCTCCAGTCGCAGGTAGTACTCGGCGCTGATGCCCGCGAGCATTGCCAGCTCTTCGCGGCGCAAACCCGCGACGCGTCGGCGCGCGCCGGGAATCAGCCCGACATCCTCGGGCCGTACCTGCTGGCGCCGCGCGCGCAGGTATGCACCCAGCGCGTTGGCCTCGGTGGCCATCGTTTGAGCTTAAACCTGCCTGCCGGGGAACTAGCGGCACTTTGCTGGATACTTCTGTTCAGCAGATGACGTCGGGTTCGTCGGGCCTGATGTTCCTGCGTCGAGGGTGAGGCGGCTGGGGGTGCTGCGCCCATTGGGCTCCGCTGGCTTCGAACAAACGGCCGATCTCGTCGATGTGCATGTCGGCGAGATCCCACACATCGGGGACCAGGTCGCGGTCGACGATGAAACCGAAGTCGAGCCGGTCGAGGTAACTCACCACCGTGATGTTGAGTCCCTGTCCGTCGGTGACGATCGAAACGGGGAACTGATGGCACAGCTTCGCGCCCGCGAAATACAGCGGTTGGCGCGGCCCCGGCACATTGGAAATCACCAGGTTGAACGGTTGTGCGAAGCGGTCAGCCAGCCGAAGCCGCGACGCGAGTCGCACTGCCGAGGTCGCCAACACCGGAGTGGAGAACTGGGTCAGGTCGACGAGCTCGTCGGCCGGCACCATGTCGAGCGTGCGCTTGGCTTTTCGCATCGCCTCACTGCATCGGACAATGCGTTCCAGTGGGTCGGCACAGTCGGTGGGTAGTTCGGCGACCAGACCAGAGACACGGTTGGTCCAAGGGTCGTCCTCGGTGCCGGTGCGGGTCGACACCGGCACCATGGCCCGTAGCGGACGATCAGGCAGGGCGTCATGAGACAGCAGGTACTGGCGAAGCCCGCCCGCGCAGATTGCCATCACGATGTCATTCACCGTGCCTCCGGTGGCGTTCTTGAGCGCCTTCACATTCTCCAAAGACGTTGTGCGCATCGCGAATCGGCGGTGACTGGTGATCGACCCGTTCCACGGGGTGGGCGGCGCCTGCGTTGTCGGCAGGGAGATGCGCGGTCCGTCGGCGCGGCCCAATCGGGCGACGACCTTGACCGCCGCCCCGGCCTGCCTGGCCGCACCGCTGACGCTGTTGACACCCGCGGTGTCGGCGACTTTACCAACGAGCCGCGCTTGGACTCGCAAGGCCTTGAAGGGATTTCGAGCCAATTGGACCGCCGTGCGCCGCAACAGTTCCACGGTGCTTGGGAGAGGCTCGGCGTCCCAAGGGGGACTGTCGCCCGGTGGCAGGGCGTCGGGGTTGAGATCGGTGAGGATCTGCAGCATGAGCTGCCCGGCGGCGCCGTCAATGGTGGCGTGATGATATTTGGTGAGTAGTGCCCAGCGTCCACTGTGCAGGCCGTCGATGACGTAAACCTCCCACAGTGGACGGCTCCGATCCATGGGGCGCCCGACGATCCGGGAAACCTGTTCGGCCAGTTGATCAACCATGCCCGGCTTCGCGAGATGGATCTCCCTGATGTGAAAGTCGATATCGAAGTTGGCGTCAGCGACCCAGTACGGACGGTCAAGTCCCAACGGCACTTCGACGAGGCGGCGGCGCAGCGGTTCGAGCTCACCGATCATGGAGGCGTATTTGGCGTGGACGGCCGCGAACGGGTCATAGTCTGCGCTGGGCCGCTCGAAAATCATCAGGCCTGTGACGTGCCCGAAGGTTGTCGGCGTTTCCATGTACAGAAACGTCGTGTCCAGGCCGCTGAGTTGCTTCACGAATGGCTCCTTAGGTGGTCAGCATTCCGCCTTCGACGGGCAGCGTTATTCCGGTGATGTAGCTGCTCGCGTCGCTGGCGAGGAATAAGAGTGCGGCGCTGAGTTCTTCGGGTTCACCCAGGCGTTGACATAGCGTGCGAGGCAGGATCGCGGAGTCGAAGTACTCGGCCTCGAACTGGTCCGTCATCTCAGATGCGAAGTAGCCGGGCGCGATCGCGTTCACGCGAATACCCTTGCGCGCGGTCCATTGCTGGGCAAGGTCTCGGGTCAGGCCGATCAGTCCCGCCTTGGATGAGGCGTAGGCGGCCTGGGGGAGACCAGCGGTGGTCAAGCCCAGCACGCTGCTGACGTTGATGATCGAGCTGCCCGGCCGCATTACGCGGCCGCATTCCTGCGCCATCCAGTAGCAGCCGTTGAGATTGAGGTCGATGACCGATCGGAACTGTTCGGGGGTTTCGCGGGTGGCCGGCACCGCCGTTCCGACCCCCGCGTTGTTGACAAGGATGTCCACCCGCCCGAATTCGTCCATCGCGGCGCGCACCAGCGCGTGGCAGTCGCCCGGGTCGGTCACATCGGTCTGAACCGCGACAGCTTTTCCGCCGGCGGCCTCGACCAGTGCGCGCGTGTCCTGCAGGCGGTCGACGCGACGAGCACCGAGCGCCACATTGGCGCCGGCCTCGGCCAGCGCCTGCGCGAACGCGACTCCCAGCCCACTGGACGCACCGGTGACGACGGCAACGCGGTCATCGATTCGAAAGCGATCAAGAACGGGCACGGCAAGACTCCTTTTGTGATGGTCCGATCGGGGTCTACGCCCGCTCTACAGCAGTATGCAACAGATATGAATATGTTGCATATAGGCGACGGATAGGACCTTCGTCACACGGGCAGTGCAACAAACGTCTGTTCATGGCTTGCTTTAATCCATTTCTGCACAGAAACATTGAGGCGGCACAACTTAGTTGCGAGCGTTGAATCGCTGCTCGTCCGCGCGACGACGTGCAACGCTTGATAGTGTGTTGCATGCGTCCGGAGGTCCCTGACGCCACTGGAGGTGCACGATCGGCGAAACGCCGCTGTCCCGCATGTTGGCGGAAGAACGCAAGCCCGACGCGTTGGACGCATTCCGGGTCGCCCGGCGATGGTTCATCGCCGGTCGCCGCATCGAGATGCAGGAGCTGGCCGCCGAGCTCGGCGTCAACCGCGCAACCCTGTTTCGCTGGGTCGGCGGCCGCGATGACCTACTCGGGGAGATCTTGTGGTCGCTGGCAGAGCCGACACTCCTCGGTGCGGTCCAGGCCTCCGACGGTAAGGGGTCCGCGCTCATCACCGAGGCGATCGGCCACTTTGCGGCCATGCTCGACCAAGCCGACTTCCTTCGCGCGTTCCTGCGGCGAGAGCCGGAGCGCGCGCTGAGAATTCTCACCACCCGCGCCGGCACGGTCCAGGGCCGC
>NZ_JAFAUS010000185.1 GCF_019243155.1 Mycobacterium sp. | reverse complement strand
CAGTCCGCCGAGGAGCTGACCGAGACGCTGCGCAAGATGGTGCCCCAGGAGCACCTGGACTTCGGCAAGAAGATCCTCGCCGATCACGGCGTGCCCGTTGAGGACAGCGACGGTGACACCCTGCAGCTGCTCGGGTGGACCGAGGCGACGGCCACCCCCCAGGTCGAGGTGGCGCTGAAGCACCCGAAGGTGAAGATGATCGCCAACGCGCTCGGCACTCCCCCGGCCGAGATGATCAAGCACATCCACGACGCCGGGCTGAAGGTGGCCGCGCTGTGCGGTTCGCCGTCGCAGGCCCGCAAGCATGCCGACGCGGGCGTCGACATCATCATCGCCCAGGGCGGCGAGGCCGGCGGCCACTGCGGCGAGGTCGGCTCAATCGTGTTGTGGCCGCAGGTCGTCAAGGAAGTCGCGCCGGTGCCGGTGCTGGCCGCGGGCGGCATCGGCAGCGGTCAACAGATCGCCGCGGCCTTGGCGCTGGGTGCCCAGGGTGCGTGGACCGGATCGCAGTGGCTGATGGTCGAGGAATCCTCGAACACGCCGGTGCAGCAGCAGGCCTACGTCAAGGCGGGGAGCCGCGACACCGTTCGCAGCCGGTCATTCACCGGCAAGCCGGCACGGATGCTGCGCAACGACTGGACCGAAGCCTGGGAGCAGCCGGACAACCCGAAGCCGCTCGGAATGCCGTTGCAGTACATGGTTTCCGGCATGGCGGTGCGGGCCACCAACAGGTACCCGAACGAATCCGTCGACGTCGCGTTCAACCCCGTCGGTCAGGTGGTCGGGCAGTTCACCAAGGTGGAGAAGACCGCCACGGTCATTGAGCGCTGGGTGCAGGAATACCTCGAAGCAACCAACAAGCTCGACGAGCTGAACGAGGCCGCCTCCGTCTAGGGACGGTCAGACCTCGTCGTCGTCGACCTCATCGCGGCCGGTCAACACCTCTCGGCCCCGCTCCACCGCGTAGGTGCCGATGTCGATCGAGTTCTCGACGATGCCGCTGACACCTCCCTTGAGATCGCCGCGAATGATGTCGCCGGCGTTTTCGACGATGTCCGAAGCTTTTTCGACGGCGTTGGTCGCAATGTCCTTGACCGCGTCGACGGCGTCTCGGGGATTGATGGCCATCGGAGTCTCCTAATCGTTGCGGGACCTGAAAAGAACTTGGCTATGACTCTAGACGCGGCGAGCGTCGAGTTTCGCGGGCGCTGTGCCCTAGTAGTGCACCAGGGTTCGCCAGTAGTCTTCGGGAATTTCGGCCCCAGACCGCAATATTCGGGCCAACCCGACCGCCATGGCAATGCCGAGCAGGCCGAGCCAAAGTCCGGTCACGCCGATCACCGCCCACAGCACAGCGGTGACCGCGGGCCACGGCGAGAGGACGGCGAGCACCGGGGCGAAGAAGAAACCGGTTCCGATGTACCACGCCGAGCCGGCACGATCCGACGCCAGCACTATCCGCAGCCAGCGCGGGACCGTGCTCTGGGCGGGCTGAGGTTGGTTCATGATCGGCCGATCATCCAGAGGGCGGGAAGAATCCTGCTCCAGTGAACCACCCGGGCTGCCACCCCTGGGCGCCAAGGCAGAGCATCGGAAGCCCGTCGGGCGTCTGCGCCGCCGCCTGCGAACCCGGGCACTTCGCGCCGTTCTGCTGAATTCCGTACAGCGGGTAGGAGATCACCCAGTAGCCGATGGTGGCGGCCGGGAACTGATTCGGCGGCGGGAAGTGGCAGGCCTCGGCCTGGCCGCTGACGCCCCGTCCGAAGATGAAGCGCTCGTAGTTGTCACAGGGCGCGCCCAACGAGGCCTGATAGTTCATCCCTGGAACGTCGCCGTCGTAATGCGGGTCGGCCGCGGCGCACGGCGCCACCCCGATCGCACCAACCGTGATCGCGGCCGCGGCGAATAGTTCGCGAACCATGCTCCCACCCTTCGCGTCAGTGTCACCCGGACGCTGCCTACCGGTGACCTGGACCAAAGCATATCCACCGGGCCGTCGGTCACAAGGTCGTTTTCGCGATGACCCCGCGGCGCAAAGCGAGGGAGAAAGGAACACGTTGCAGTTCCCGGCCGACGATATTGCGTCAATGCTTCCCAACCGTGGTGCGCCGATGGTTTCCTTGCACAAGGACGACTAGACCACTTCGTCATCGAGGAGCGGGCCATGCCAACCGTCGAGCCAACCGCCAAGCCGGTCCCCAATCTGCCTCCCGGATTCGACTTCACCGATCCGGACATCCACGCCGAGCGGTTGCCGGTCGAGGAGTTGGCCGAATTGCGCCGGACGGCGCCGATCTGGTGGAACGACCAGCCCAACGGCGTGGGCGGATTCGACGACCGCGGCTTCTGGGTGGTGTCCAAGCACAAGGACGTCAAAGAGGTTTCGCGGCGCAGCGATGTGTTCTCCAGTCTGGAGAACACCGCCCTGCCTCGCTACAAAGAGGGCACGGTGGCCGAGCAGCGGGACACCGGCAAGTTCGTTCTGCTCAACATGGACGCGCCGCAGCACACCCACCTGCGCAAGATCATCTCGCGCGGCTTCACCCCCCGAGCCGTCGAGCGACTGCGCGACGACCTGAACGAGCGCGCCCGGCAGATCGTCGCGAAAGCGGCGGCCGAAGGTTCGGGTGATTTCGTCCAGCAGGTTTCGTGCGAGCTTCCGCTCCAGGCCATCGCCGGACTGCTGGGAGTGCCTCAGGAAGATCGCATGAAGCTCTTCCACTGGTCGAATGAGATGGTGGGCGATCAGGATCCCGAGTTCGCCCGCAACGACGCGATGGGCGCCTCGGTCGAACTGATCACCTACGCCATGCAGATGGCCGCGGACCGGCAGCAGAACCCCGGCGAAGACATCGTCACCAAGTTGGTCGAGGCCGACGTCGACGGCCACAAGCTCTCCGATGACGAGTTCGGTTTCTTCGTCATCCTGCTG
>NZ_JAFAUS010000540.1 GCF_019243155.1 Mycobacterium sp. | reverse complement strand
AAGCCCTCCAGCGCCCGCTGCGCGATCCGCTCGTGCGGGCTGGCTGCGGCGTCGGGCGTGGTGCCGACCACCACGACGCGCGCGGAGTGGCCCAGGTTGCGCAGCAGCGGCGTGAAGAATTCATACAGCCCGCGCAGGCCTTCGGGTCCGCTGATCCCGGTGGCGTCGAACACCAGCCCGCCGAACTTGTCGGCCCAGCGCCCGCCGAGGTTATTGCCCACCAGGTCGTAGTCTTTGTCCAGCGCCGCGCGCAACGGCTCGACTACTCTGCCCTCGCCGCCGATCAGCAGCGCCCCCGCCAGCGGCGGTTCGCCAGGCCGCTGACGGCGAAGCGGCTCGGGTTGCGGAACACCGAGTTGCTTTGCCAGAAATGATCCGGGACCGGAGTTGACGACCTGTGAGAACAGATCGGACGAGACTTTGGGGGCCACTGGGCTGCCTTCCTCTTACTTGCCAGGCCGTTCTAGGTCTGTACGTGTGGGTATAGAACAACCGTATCGAGGACGAACTTACTTGAGAGTAAGAACGGTGAGTAATATGGCCCCAGACGGCCGAGCTAAAAACCGATGACCGGAGATTAAACGTGTCCCCTGCAAGTTCTGAAGCAAGCAACCAGAAGGCTCAGCGGACTTCCGCTCCCAAGAAGCGAGTCGCCGTCCTCGGCGGTAATCGCATCCCGTTCGCCAGGTCGGACGGCGCCTACGCCGAGGCGTCCAACCAGGACATGCTCACCGCCGCCCTGGGCGGGCTGGTGGACCGGTTCGGGCTGGCCGACCAGCGACTGGGCGTGGTGGTCGGTGGCGCGGTGATCAAGCACAGCCGCGACTTCAACCTGACCCGCGAATGCGTGCTGGGTTCGCAGTTGTCGTCGTACACGCCCGCCTTCGACATCCAGCAGGCCTGCGGCACCGGCCTGCAAGCCGCAATCGCGGCCGCCGACGGCATCGCTGCCGGCCGCTACGACGTCGCGGCGGCCGGCGGGGTGGACACCACCTCCGACGCGCCGATCGGCCTGGGCGACAACCTGCGCCGCACCCTGCTCAAGCTGCGCCGATCCAAGTCCAACCTGCAACGCCTGCGGCTGGTCGGCACGCTGCCGGCGACGATCGGTGTCGAGATCCCGGTCAACAGCGAGCCACGCACCGGTCTGTCGATGGGCGAGCACCAGGCGCTCACCGCCAAGGAGATGGGTATCAAGCGCGTCGACCAGGACGAGCTGGCCGCGGCCAGCCACCGCAACATGGCCGCCGCCTACGACCGGGGCTTCTTCGACGATCTGGTCAGCCCCTTCCTGGGGTTGTACCGCGACGACAACCTGCGGCCCGACTCCTCGGCGGAGAAGCTGGCAAAGCTCAAGCCGGTCTTCGGGGTGAAGGCGGGCGACGCCACGATGACCGCCGGCAACTCGACTCCTTTGACCGACGGGGCCTCGATTGCGCTGCTGGCCACCGAGGAGTGGGCGGCCGCGCATTCTCTTACCCCGCTCGCGTTCTTGGTGGATTCCGAGACCGCCGCGGTCGATTACGTCAACGGTCGCGACGGCCTGCTGATGGCCCCGACCTACGCGGTGCCGCGACTGCTCGCCCGCAACGGACTGAGCCTGCAGGACTTCGACTTCTACGAGATCCACGAGGCGTTCGCGTCGGTGGTGCTGTCGCACCTGCAGGCGTTCGAGTCCGAGGACTACTGCAAGGAGCGGCTGGGTCTGGACGCCGCGCTCGGGTCGATCGACCGGTCCAAGCTCAACGTCAACGGGTCGTCGTTGGCCGCGGGCCACCCGTTCGCGGCAACCGGCGGGCGCATCCTCGCTCAGGCGGCCAAGCAGGTCGCCGAAAAGAAGGCGCAGCAAAAGGGCGGTAAACCCGTGCGCGCTCTGGTCTCGATCTGCGCCGCCGGCGGCCAGGGCGTGGCCGCGATCCTCGAGTCGTGAACCAACTGGCAATGAAATACGTCACACCTGATTAGTAAGAAAATTGAACGGGTATGCGGTTTGCCGGATGGCCCCGTGTTGCGGTCTGACCCCCCGACCCCGACGGCAGTACGGGGCATCCCTGAATCGGCCGCCTGTCGGAATCGCAGGACGGGCGTACGCAAAGGGCCGCCGCTGGTTTGAGGGGATCCAGCGGCGGCCTTTTTGTATTGACCACCCACAAGCAGAGCCCCCGCTTCCGAAGGGGAAGCGGGGGTTCTGTCTGGTGTGCGAGAGGCGACTTAGAAAGCGGCCTCGTCGAGCTCCATGATGTCGTTGTCCAGCGTGTCGATCACCTCGCGGGTGCTGGCCAACAGCGGCAGGAAGTTCTTCGCGAAGAACGACGCCACCGCGATCTTGCCCTCGTAGAAGGAGCGCTCCTCACCGCTGGCGCCGGCATCCAGCGCCTGCACCGCGACCGCGGCCTGACGCTGCAGCAACCAGCCGATGACCAGGTCGCCGACGCTCATCAGGAAGCGCACCGAACCCAGGCCCACCTTGTAGAGGCTGGTGACATCCTCCTGGGCCGACATCAGGTAGCCGGTCAGGGTCGCCGCCATGGCCTGGACGTCGGCCAGAGCCTTGCCCAGCAACTCCCGCTCGGTCTTCAGCCGACCGTTGCCGGTCTCGCTGTCGACGAACTGCTGGATCTCACCGGACACGTGGGCCAGCGCCTGGCCCTTGTCGCGGACGATCTTGCGGAAGAAGAAGTCCTGCGCCTGGATGGCCGTGGTGCCCTCGTAGAGCGAGTCGATCTTGGCGTCACGGATGTACTGCTCGACCGGGTAGTCCTGCAGGAAGCCGGACCCACCGAACGTCTGCAGGCTCTCCGTCAGCTTGGCGTACGCCTGCTCGGAGCCCACACCCTTGACGACGGGCAACATCAGGTCGTTGACCTTGACCGCCAGCTCGGCGTCGACGTCGTGCAGCGCCTTGGCCACCGCCGCGTCCTGGTAGGTCGCGGTGTAGAGGTACAGCGCCCGCAGACCCTCGGCGTAGGCCTTCTGAGTCATCAGCGACCGGCGCACGTCGGGGTGGTGCGTGATGGTCACGCGCGGTGCGGTCTTGTCGGTCATCTGGGTCATGTCGGCGCCCTGCACGCGAGACTTCGCGTACTCCAACGCGTTCAGGTAACCGGTCGACAGGGTCGCGATGGCCTTGGTACCGACCATCATGCGGGCCTGCTCGATGACCTCGAACATCTGCGCAATACCGTTGTGGACCTCGCCGACCAGCCAGCCTTTGGCGGGCACGTCGTGCTGGCCGAAGGACAGCTCACAGGTGGCCGAAACCTTCAGGCCCATCTTGTGCTCGACGTTGGTGACGAACACGCCGTTACGCTCGCCCAGCTCACCGGTCTCGAAGTCGAACAGGAACTTAGGCACGAAGAACAGCGACAGGCCCTTGGTTCCCGGTCCGGCACCCTCCGGGCGCGCGAGCACCAGGTGGAAGATGTTCTCGAACAGGTCGCCGGAGTCACCCGAGGTGATGAATCGCTTGACTCCGTCGATGTGCCAGGAGCCGTCCTCCTGCTGGACCGCTTTGGTCCGTCCGGCGCCGACGTCCGAACCCGCGTCGGGCTCGGTGAGCACCATGGTGGAACCCCAGCCGCGCTCCGCGCAGATGACGGCCCACTTCTTCTGCTCCTCGGTGCCGAGGTGGTGCAGGATCTGGGCGAAGCCGGCGCCGCCGGCGTACATCCAGACCGCGGGGTTGGCGCCGAGCAGGTGCTCGTGCAGCGCCCACAGCAGCGCCTTGGGCAGCGGGGTGCCGCCGAGCTCCTCGTCGAGGCCGACCTTGTCCCAGCCGGCTTCCTGCACCGCGTGGACGGACTTCTTGAACGAGTCCGGCAGCGTCACCGAGTGGGTCTTCGGGTCGAAAACCGGCGGGTTGCGGTCGCCCTCGACGAACGACTCGGCCACCGGCCCCTCGGCCAATCGGCTGATTTCGTTAAGCATTTCCTGGGCGGTTTCAGCGTCGATGTCGCTGTAGTCGCCCTGGCCCAAAGTCTTGTCAACGCCCAATACCTCGAACAGATTGAACACCTGGTCGCGGACGTTGCTCTTGTAGTGGCTCACTACGGTCCTCCTCGTTGAGAATGCCACATGTGGTTGGGTACTAGGTCTAAGTTACCCACCAGTAACACCGCTAAAATATCGCTACCGGTTACGTTCGCGCAAGTTAATGTGAGCTAGATTTCACTACCTAATTAACCAACCGGTTGGGAAGCGCCGCTTAGCCTTCCTACCTGCGACGATGATGGCGGGTGATAGCTGTGGTCGGCGTCACGGCCCTGCCCGTGGTGGATCTGCGGGTCGAGGCGGCCGAGCTGCGCGAGAGCCTGCGCGAGGCCGCCCACGAGGTGGGCTTCTTCTACTTGAACGGTCACGACGTATCCGACGAGCTGTGCCGCGGCGTGCTGGAGGCCGCCCGCCGGCTGTTCGCGCTGCCCCAGGTGGACAAGGACGCCATCGCCATGGTGCACAGCCCGCATTTCCGCGGCTACACGCGGATGGGCGGGGAACTGACCCGCGGCGAGGTGGATTGGCGCGAGCAGATTGATATCGGCCCGGAGCGTCCCTCGATCGGCGGCCCGGGGCAACCCGACTACCTGTGGTTGCAGGGTCCCAACCAGTGGCCGGGCGCCCTGCCGGAGTTGCCCGGGATCATCGACGAGTGGGACGCCGCGCTGTCGCGGGTGGCCCGCACGCTGCTGGGGCATTGGGCGGCCTCGCTCGGCAGCCCCGCGGAGGTGTTCGACGCCGCCTTCGCCGACGCGCCCGCCACCCTGATCAAGGTCATCCGCTATCCCGACCGCGCGGCCAGCACGCAAGGAGTGGGGGCCCACCGCGACTCCGGCGTTCTGACGCTGTTGTTGGCCGAGCCGGGGACCCAGGGGCTGCAGGTGCGGCGGGACAGAAGCGGCGGCCCGGACGACGGGTGGGTCGACGTGCCGCCGCTGGAGGGGGCGTTCATCGTCAACATCGGCGAGCTGCTGGAGGTGGCCACCGGCGGTTATCTGAGGGCCACCGAACACCGGGTGTCGCTGCGCGCCGGCGAGCGCATCTCGGTGCCCTACTTCTTCAACCCGCGGCTGGACGCGCGGATACCCGTGCTGGAGCTGCCCGCTGAACTCGCGGCGCGCGCCCACCGGGTGGACGACCCGTCGGACCCGATCTTCGCGGTCTACGGCCGCAACGCATGGAAGAGCCGACTGCGGGCGCATCCGGATGTGGCCTCGGCGCACGGGTATTGAAGCGAGACGCTTACAAAATGGCCAGGGTGGCGACGGCGGGGCGACCGGCCGCGGGGTAGGGTCGGCCCCGAGAATCTCCTTCCGGCTCAAGGGGCGAATGCAGACCGGTGAACTCGAACAATAACCTGACACCATCGTCACTTCGTGAGGCCTTCGGCCACTTCCCGTCCGGCGTGATCGCCATCGCGGCCGAGGTGAACGGAATCCGAGAGGGCCTCGCGGCCAGCACCTTTGTTCCCGTCTCGCTGGACCCGCCGCTGGTGTCATTCTGCGTCCAGAACACCTCGACGACCTGGCCCAAGCTCAAAGACCTGCCGATGCTGGGCATCAGCGTGCTCGGCGAGGCCCACGACGAAGCCGCGCGGGCGCTGGCCGCCAAGACCGGGGACAGGTTCGCGGGCCTGGAGACGGTGTCGCGGTCCACCGGCGCGGTTTTCATCAAAGGCACCGGCCTGTGGCTGGAGAGCGCGATCGAGCAAACGATCCCGGCCGGTGACCACACGATCGTGGTGCTGCGGGTCAGCGAGGTGACGGTCGACGCGGAGGTGGCACCAATCGTGTTCCACCGCAGCATTTTTCGCCGCTTGGGCGCCTGAAAGAAACGAGGTCCAATCCGGAATCGGATCGAAGCTCGTTGGTGCCGTTGGGTTTTCGCGCTAGCGACGGAACAGCTTGTTGCCCAGCCACACGATGGGGTCGTACTTGCGGTCGGCGACCCGCTCTTTCATCGGGATCAGCGCGTTGTCGGTGATCTTGATGCTCTCCGGGCACACCTCGGTGCAGCA
>NZ_JAFAUS010000342.1 GCF_019243155.1 Mycobacterium sp. | reverse complement strand
CGGGAGGGCAAGCCGCCCACGGCTGGTCGAGAACCCACTCCGTTCGACCAGGCGGAGACGCAATTCGCGAACATCCCGCCGCCTGAGCCTGCACCACCGGCCTCGACACCCCCGCCCGAAGCGGAGACCCAATTCGCGAAAATCCCGCCGCCTGAGCCCGCGCCACCGGCCTCGACACCCGCGCCCAACGCGGAGACCCAATTCGCGAACATCCCGCCGCCTGACTACTCACCGCCGTCGGCGTATCCGCCCCCGCCTCCCGACAGTGGTTCAATGCCGAGCTACTACCCGCCGCCGAGCTATCCTTCGCCGTCCTACGAACCACCACCACAGCAGCCCTACCAGCCGCCACAGTCATACCCGCCGCAGCAGTCCTACCCACCGCAGCAGTCGTACCCACCGCAGCCCTACCAGCCGCCACAGTCATACCAGCCGCCGACCTACCAGCCGGCCCCGCCGTATCAGCAGCAGCCGCAGCCCTACCAGCCGCCCACGGGCGGTTACCCTCCCCAGCCGCCGCCTTACGAGTCCGGTTATCCGGGCGCCCCCTACCCGGGTGGCTACGGTGCCGCACAGCCACACACCAACGGGATGGCGATCGGCTCGCTGGTCGCGTCGATCGTCGCAGTGCCACTGGGTTTTTTCTGCTTTGGAATTGGCGGCGGGGTCGCAGCCATCGCGGGCATCGTGCTCGGCATCGTCGGGCTGAACCAGATTAAGCAGAGCGGGGAACAGGGACGAGGATTCGCGATAGCCGGCATCATCGTCGGAGGGGTCGCGATTGTGATCGCGTTACTGTTCCTCTTCCTGGTGGCCCTGGCTAACGTTCATCATTGACGTCGCCGTGACGTTCGACCCGACGATCCCAACCGGGCATTCGAATATCCGTCGTTGGAGCGATCGGGGCGCGGCGTCGATCCGCATCCCCCGATCGACTATCCGCCGACATTTTCCGACTACGTCTGGGTATCTGCCGCCGCAGAGCTACCCACCGCCGCCGTTTCCGCCTCACCTGCAACCGTGTTCGGGACGAATCAGTCGTCGGCGGCCCTAGCTCGGCGGCTGGAACCGATCGCCTCGCCGCGTCATGCCGGCGGCCCGGCCCTTGCCGGCGATCACCAGAGCCATCTTGCGGCTCGCCTCATCGAGCATCTCATCGCCGAGCATCACTGCTCCACGTGCGCCGCCTGCGGCGGAGGTGTGCCATTCGTAGGCTTCGAGGATCAGTTCGGCGTGGTCGTACTCGGCCTGCCGCGGGCTGAACATCTCATTCCCGGCGGCGATCTGGTCGGGATGCAGCACCCACTTGCCGTCGTAGCCAAGCGCCGCGGAGCGGCCCGCGACCCGGCGGAAACCGTCGAGGTCGCGCACCTTCAGATAGGGTCCGTCGATGGCCGCGACGCCGTGCGTGCGCGCGGCGATCAGTATTGACATCAGCACATGGTGATACGCATCTCCGACGTCGTAGCCGGGTGGCTGCTCTCCGACCTCCAACGTGCGCATATTCAGGCTCGCGATGAGGTCGGCCGGTCCGAGGACCAACGCCTGCACTCTTGGCCCGGCGGCGATCGCATCGAGATTGCTCAAGCCCTGGGCGGTTTCGATCTGGGCCTCGATGCCGATGCGCCCCACCTGCAGACCAAGCGTCGTCTCCAGCTGGGTCAACAGCAGATCGAGTGCGGTGATGTGCGACGCGGCGGCGACCTTGGGCAGCACGATGAGGTCCAGCCGGGCACCTGCCGCCGACACCACCTCGATCACGTCGGCGTAGGTCCATGGCGTCGTCCAGTCGTTGACGCGTACGCCGAGCAGCTGACCCGACCAGCCCGGCTCGCCCAGCGCCCCGGCCGCCTGTGCGCGAGCCTGCGCTTTGGCGTCGACCGCCACCGCGTCCTCGAGGTCAAGAAACACCTCGTCGGCGGGCAAGCCCTTGGCCTTCTCGATCATCCGGTTGCTGCTGGCCGGCACCGAAAGACAGGTTCGGCGCGCACGATAGGCAGCCCCCAAGATCTCATCCACCCGTTAACTCCTACCCTCGCTGACGTGGCTGCGGTCAACGGGGTCGGCCGGTGATGGCGGTGAATC
>NZ_JAFAUS010000049.1 GCF_019243155.1 Mycobacterium sp. | reverse complement strand
GCGGGTCTCGTTGTCGCTCAAGGCGACTCAGGAAGACCCGTGGCGCCACTTCGCCCGCACGCACGCCATCGGCCAGATCGTGCCGGGTAAGGTCACCAAGCTCGTTCCGTTCGGTGCGTTCGTGCGCGTCGAGGAGGGCATCGAAGGTCTGGTGCACATCTCGGAGCTGGCCGAGCGCCACGTCGAGGTGCCCGACCAGGTCGTCGCCGTCGGCGACGACGCGATGGTCAAGGTCATCGACATCGACCTGGAGCGTCGCCGAATCTCGTTGTCGCTCAAGCAGGCCAACGAGGACTACACCGACGAGTTCGACCCGGCCAAGTACGGCATGGCCGACAGCTACGACGAGCAGGGCAACTACATCTTCCCCGAGGGCTTCGACGCCGAGACCAACGAATGGCTCGAAGGCTTCGACAAGCAGCGGACCGAGTGGGAAGCCCGCTACGCGGAAGCCGAGCGCCGGCACAAGATGCACACCGCGCAGATGGAGAAGTTCGCCGCGGCCGAAGCGGCCGGGCACGGCAGCGACCAGTCGCCGGGCAACGGTGCTCCTCCGGAGAAGGCGGGCGGGTCGCTGGCCAGCGACGCGCAGCTGGCCGCGCTGCGGGAGAAGCTCGCCGGCAACGCCTGACGTCGTTCGCGCATGCTGCGTATCGGGTTGACCGGTGGCATCGGCGCCGGCAAGTCGGCGCTGTCGTCCACCTTCGAGAAGTATGGCGCGATCATCGTCGACGGCGATGTGATCGCCCGCGAGGTGGTCCAGCCGGGAACCGAGGGCCTGGCCGCGCTTGTCGAGGCGTTCGGTGACGACATCTTGCTTCCCGACGGGTCGCTGGATCGGCCGGCGTTGGCCGCCAAGGCTTTTCGCGACGACGAGGAACGCCAGAAGCTCAACGGCATCGTGCATCCGTTGGTAGGCAACCGCCGCCAGGAGATCATCTCGGCGGTGGCCGAGGATGCTGTTGTCGTCGAAGACATTCCGCTGCTGGTGGAATCCGGGATGGCGCCGATGTTCCCGCTGGTCGTCATCGTGTACGCCGATGTCGAGGTGCGGGTGCGGCGGCTGGTCGAGCAGCGCGGGATGCCCGAAGAGGATGCCCGGGCCCGGGTCGCCGCCCAGGCCAGCGACGGACAGCGGCGCGCCGTCGCCGACATCTGGCTGGACAACTCGGGCAGCCCCGACGATCTGGTGCAGCGGGCGCACGAGGTGTGGAACGACCGGATCGTGCCGTTCGCGCACAACCTCGGTGAGGGTCGGGTCGCCCGTGCGCCGGCGCGGCTGGTTCCGGCCGATCCGACCTGGCCCGATCAGGCGCTGCGAATCGTCAACCGGCTGAAGACCGCCTGCGGCCACCGGGCGCTGCGCGTCGACCACATCGGCTCGACGGCCGTGCCCGAATTTCCGGCCAAGGACGTCATCGACATCCAGGTCACCGTCGAATCGCTAGCCGTCGCAGACGAACTCGTCGAACCCCTGCTCGCCGCGGGCTACCCACGCTTGGACGACATCACCACCGACGTCGCCAAGACCGACGAAGCGGACCTGTGGCGCAAGCGCTTTCACGCCTCGGCCGATCCGGGCCGGCCGACGAACGTGCATATCCGGGTGGACGGCTGGCCCAATCAGCGGTTCGCCCTGCTGTTCGTCGACTGGCTCAAGGCCAACCCCGATGCGCGCGCCGCCTACCTGTCGGTGAAGCAGGCGGCCGAAAAGCAAGCGGACGGCGACACCGCGTCGTACGTCGAGGCCAAGGAGCCGTGGCTGCTCGACGCCTACCGGCGCGCGTGGGAGTGGGCGGACTCCACCGGCAATCGGGGCTAGCGCGTCGCGCGCGCCAGCAGGTAGCGCTGCTCGGGCAGGCTGCGTGTGCGTTGGGCCGCAAGCAGATAGTGCTCCCGCGCGGCGTCCCGCTCGCCGAGTTCATCGAGGAGATGCGCCCGCACGGCGTCGACGCGGTGGTGTCCGCGCAGCGCGGGGTCCCTCGCGGCTGCGTCGAGCGCCTCGAGACCGGCGGCGGGCCCACGCACCATCGCGACGGCGACCGTCCGGTTGAGCGCGACCATCGGACCGGGTGCGAAGGCGGCCAGAACGTCGTACAGCGCGAGGATCTGCGGCCAATCGGTCGCGGCGAAGTCGGCCGCCTCGTCGTGCACCGCGGCGATCGCCGCCTGCAATTGGTAGGGGCCCGGCTTGGCCACGGGCAGCGTCGCCTCGACGATCGCGACGCCCTCCGCGATGGCGGATTGATCCCACCGGTCGCGGTCCTGCTCCGCGAGCGGGATCAGCGCCCCGTCCGGTCCGGTGCGCGCATCCCGCCGCGCCTCGGTCAGCATCATCAGTGCGAGCAACCCGGCGACCTCCCCCTCGTCGGGCAGGCTGGTGCGCAGTTGCCGGGTCAGCCTGATCGCTTCGCTCGTCAACTCGACCCGGTTGAGAGCCTGTCCCGACGTGGCGGTGTGGCCCTCGTTGAAGACCAGATACAGCGTGCTCAACACCGCGGGCAGCCGCTCGTCGCACTCGCGCGCCATCGGCGTCCGAAACTGCGTACCCGTTTCCCGGATGCGCGCCTTGGCACGGCTGATCCGTTGCCCCACAGTCGCTTCGGGAAGGAGCAGAGCGTGCGCGATCTCCGCGGTGGTCAGGCCGCCGAGTGCGCGCAACGTCAGCGCGACCTGCGATGGTGCGGTCAGCTCGGGGTGGCAGCACAAGAACAGCAGCGCCAACGTGTCG
>NZ_JAFAUS010000521.1 GCF_019243155.1 Mycobacterium sp. | reverse complement strand
CGCGTCGATCTCGTCGAGGAACACCAGCGACGGGGCGGAATCGCGTGCGCGCCTGAACAATTCGCGGACAGCCTTTTCGGAGCTGCCCACCCACTTGTCCATCAGCTCGGAGCCCTTGACGGTGTGGACGCTGAGCTGCCCGGTGCTGGCAAGCGCGCGGACGATGAAGGTCTTGCCGCAACCGGGCGGGCCGTAGAGCAGCACACCGCGGGGCGGGTCGACACCCAGGCGCGCGAAAGTGTCGGGGTGTTGCAACGGCCAGAGGACGGCTTCGGTCAGCGCTTGTCGGGCCTCGGCCATGTCGCCGACATCGTCGAGCGTGACGTTGCCGACCGTCAGTTCTTCGCCGGCCGAGCGGGACAGTGGCCGGATGACGGTCAGCGCGCCGACGAGATCCTCCTGGCTGAGCTTCGGCGGCTGGCCGTCGGCGCTGGCCCGCGACGCCGCCCGCAGCGCCGCCTCGCGGATCAGCGCGGCCAGGTCGGCGACAACGAAACCCGGTGTCCGAGAGGCGATTTCGTCGAGGTCGAGGTCTTTGGTGGGCACCGCTTTCAGAAGTGACTCCAGCAACGCCTTGCGGGTGGCGGCGTCGGGCAGCGGCAAGCTCAGTTCCCGGTCGCACAGGTCGGGGGCCCGCAGCCGGGCGTCGAGCTGGTCGGGCCGCGCGGAGGTGGCGATCAATGCGACGCCCTCGGTGGCCACCGCGGTCCGCAGCTCGGAAAGGATCAGTGCGGCAACCGGTTCGACGGTGGCCGGCAGCAGGGCGTCGACATCGGTGATCAGCAGGACGCCGCCGCCATCCCGAACCGTCTTCACCGCGGAGGCCACGGTCCCCCGACGGTCGTCGGGCGCCAGCGCGCCAGCCTCGGGGCCGTCCAATGTGACGAGCCGGCGGTCGCCGCACACGGTCCGCACCAGCGTCACCTTGCCCACGCCGGCCGGGCCCGACACCAGCACCCCGAGGTTGGCGCCGGCGCCCAGGGTCTTCAGCAGGTGCGGTTCGTCGAGGGCGAGCTTGAGCCACTCGACGAGCTTGGCCGCCTGCGGCTGTGAGCCTTTGAGTTCTTCGACGACCATCACCGGGCTGGCGACTTCGACCGATATCCGCGATGACGACGGGGTGCCGGGCGCAACGCCCACGCCCCAGGTGACCAACGAGTTGGGTTGCACGCTGACGGGTCCGTACGGGTCGACGCCGGTGACGGTCAACAGCTCGGAGGTCCAGCTGATGCCCACCGAGGCGGCAAGCCTCCGGGAGGCCTCGGACGTTGAGGTGCCCGGGCCCAGATCCCGGGGCAGCAGCGACACGGCGTCGCCGACGGTCACCACCTTGCCGAGCAGCGCCTGCCGCAGCGTGACCGGCGTAATCGATTGGGAGGCAAGCGATGAGCCGGACAGCGTCACCGAGCGGGCGCCGTAGACGGTGACCGCGCCGACGATCACCGCGGTGCCCTCGCGCAGCCCGGCGTTGGACAGCGCCACGTCGTCGAGCAGCACGGTGCCTACCGGGGTGTCCGGGCCTGCCAGGCCCGCAACCGCCGCAGTGGTTCGCGACCCGGTCAGCGATACCGCGTCCCACTCCCGAATCCCCAGTGCGGCAACGGCACTCGGATGCAGTCGAATGACACCGCGGCGCGAGTCGACGGCGGAGGTGTTCAGCCGTGCGGTCAAAGTGAGCTGGCGACCCGCATCGTCAGCGGGGGCGGTCACGGCAGGCGCCCGCCCGGCTTGCGCAAGCCCAGCCGCGCCATCGAGCGGCGGTTCGGCTGTGCCCGGCGGGTTGCGCGCCGCGCGGCGCGGCGTTGCTTGGGGGCGTCCGCCCACGCCTCGGGGTGGGCGGCCAGCCAGCGCTGGTTGCGAACGGCGAACGGCACGTGGCACAGGTAGGCGATGATGATCACCCAGATCAGGACGTAGGGGGCCAGCACCGCGGCCGCCGCGCAGATTGCCAGGATGGCCAGCAGCGGGGCAGCCCAGTTGGGCGGCACCGCGGCGGCGTGCATCTTCCTCATCGGGATCTTGCTGATCATCAGGATCGAGGTCCCCGCGATCCAGATGCACAGGAAAACGGTCGACGTCCACCAGCCGTCGCCGAACTGCAGCTTGAGCCCGAGCAGACCGATCATCGAGATCGCACCCGCCGGCGCGGGCATCCCGACGAAGAATTCCCGCGTGTAAGCGGGCTGGCTGCCGTCGTCCTGCAGGGCGTTGAACCTCGCCAGCCGCAAGACGACGCACACCGCGTAGAGCAGGATCGCCACCCATCCCGCCGGCGAGTTGGTCAGCAGCGTCACGTACAGAACGATCGCGGGGGTCACGCCGAAGTTCACCGCGTCGGCCAGCGAGTCGATCTCCTCGCCCATCCGCGACTGAGCGTCCAGGATGCGGGCCACGCGGCCGTCCAGTCCGTCCAGGATGGCCGCCGCGGCGATCAGCGCCATCGCGGCCTTGGGCTGGTGTTCGAGGGCGAACCTGATCGCGGTCAACCCGGCGCAGATGGACAGCACAGTCATCGCGCTGGGGAGGATTTGCAGGTTGACCGGTGGTCTCCGGGCGCGCGGCTTGCTGATCATGGCAGCTCGGCCAGCACAGTCTCGCCGGCGATGGTGCGCTGACCGATCAGCACCAGCGGTTCGGCGCCGACCGGCAGGTAGGTGTCCAGTCGCGAGCCGAATCGGATCAGGCCGTAGGTGTCGCCGATCGACAACTTGTCCCCGACGTGCGCGTCGCAGATGATGCGACGCGCCAGCAGCCCGGCGACCTGCACGGCGACCACCTCTGCGCCGCTGCTCGTTCGGATCCGCAGACTGGTGCGTTCGTTCTCGGTGCTGGCCGCGGCGAGATCGGCCGAGCCGAAGCGGCCCGGCCGGTGCTGCACGTCGATCACTTCACCGCCGACGGGCGCGCGCTGCACGTGGGCGTCGAGCAGCGACAGGAAGATGCTGACCCGGGGCCGCGCCGCGTCGCCCATGTTGAGTTCGGCGGGCGGGGCGGCCGAGTCGATCACGCACACCACACCGTCGGCGGGGGCGACGACCGCGTTGGTTCGCGTCGGCGGGACCCGCGGCGGGTGGCGGAAGAATCCCGCGCAGGCGCCCGCCGCCAGCAGGCCCGCGCGGCGCAACCATCGGTAGTTGCGGCCTACAAGGGCCAGGCCCAGCCCGGCGGCGATGAACGGTCTCCCGGCCGGATGCACGGGTGGAATGGCGGAGCGCACCAGTTCCAGCACGTGCTGCGGGTTGAAGCTGGGGTCCTCGGCGGTGGGACTGACGGTCGGGGGGCGGCGTGCCACGCGGCTATCTTAGAAGAGCCCGGCCGCGGTTGGTTCGCGACTGCGATGGGAACGCCCACCTTCGAAATGCAAACTCACGATCGCGACGGTCTGGCGGCTCAGGTGCGGCGCGCGAAGGTCGGCGTCACCGCCACGTTCGTCGCACATGCCGTGGTGTTTTCGTCGTGGGCCGCCCACATTCCCCGGGTCAAGGCGGAGTTGGGCCTATCCGATGCCGCGCTGGGGACGGCGCTGTTCGGGGCGCCGCTGGGGTCGGTGGTGGCCACGCTGCTCAGCCACTGGGCGCTGCCCCGCTGGGGCAGCCACCGACTGATCCCCATCACGGTCGCGGGCTATGCCGCGACGGGCACGACGGTCGGGCTGGCCAGCTCGGGGCAGTCGCTGTTTTTCGCGCTGGCGTTGTGGGGGTTCTTCCAGGGCGGGCTGGACGTCGCGATGAACACGCAAGCCGGCACGGTCGAGCGGCTCGCGCGGGCCCCGATCATGGCGCGCTTCCACGCGATGTGGAGCGTCGGCGCGTTCCTGGGCGCCCTGATCGGCGCGGCGTGCGTCGCTGCGGGTGTCGGTCTGGCCCTGCAATTGGCGGTCCTCGGAGTGGTTGTCCTGATCGTCGTGGGGGCGCTCACCCGCCGCCTGCTCCCCGACCGGGTGCCGGGTACGTCGTCAACCTCGGATAAGACCAAGCGGTCGTGGCTGACGCCTACCGTCGCCATCCTGGCGACCGTGTCGTTCGTGTCGTTCCTGTGCGAGGGAGCCGCCACCGACTGGTCGGCCAACTACCTGCGCAACGTCGTCGGCGCGGGCCCGGCGGTTTCCGCGTTGAGCTACGCGGGTTACACCCTGTCCATGGTCGTCACCCGGTTGGGCGCACGCCGCCTGCATGCCCGGATGTCCAGCCGCCGGTTGCTGCCCGCCCTCGCGATCATCGCCGTGGCGGGAATGGCCGTGACGCTGGCGGCCGCCAATTCCGCTGTCAGCGTTGTCGGTTTCGCGTGTCTGGGTGTCGGCGTCGCGCTGCTGGTGCCGACCGCGTTCAGCGCCGCGTACGGCGCGAGCGGTACCGGCTCGGCGATCGCGATCGTCGCCGCGACCGGCTGGCTGGGCTACCTGCTCGGCCCGCCGCTCATCGGTCACTTAGCCGGTGCGGTCGGGCTCGCGGCCGCGCTGGTCACCATTCCGGTGATGATGTCGATCGTCGCGATCGCCATCCGCTGCACCGCCGCCTTTGACAAAGCCGACGAGTTTCACCGGGACGTGGCCAGCCCGGCGGGTTAGCTCAGATCCCAGACCTGCAGGCGGGTTCCCTCGGCGACTTCCACCACATCCTCGGGGATATCCAGCAAGCCGTTGGCCGACGCCAGCCAGCGAAGGTGATGCGATGCAGGCGGCCCGTAACTGGTGACGGTCTTCGCGTCGTGATCCAGCACCGCGCGGCGGAATTGGCGCTTGCCGCGCGGCGAGGTCAGCGATTCGGCCAGGACCGCGTCCCGGTGTGGACGCTCCGGATCCGGCAGCCCCATCGCCCTGCGGAGCGGGGGCCTGATGAACACCTCGAACGACACCAGCGAGCTGACCGGGTTGCCGGGCAGCGTGACGATGGTCGCCCCGGCCACGCGCCCGATGCCCTGTGGCATCCCCGGCTGCATGGCCACCTTCACGAATTCCACGCCCTGATCGCCCTCGCGGCCGAACGCGTCTTTGACGACCTCGTACGCCCCGGCGCTCACCCCGCCGCTGGTGATAATCAGATCGCTGTCACCGGCGTATCGATCGATGATCGCGGCGAACTGCGCAACGTCGTCGGTGGCCGTCGCCACGGAGACCACGTCGGCGCCGGCGTCGCGAACGGCGCCCGCCAGCATGATCGAGTTTGACTCGTAGATCTGCCCCGGCCGCAGCGGAGTGCCCGGCGGCACCAGCTCGGACCCGGTCGATACCACCAACACCCGCTGACGCGGAATCACCGGCAGCTCAGGCATTCCCAATGCTGCCGCCAAGCCCAGCACGGCCGGCATCACTACCTGGCCTTTGCGCAGGACGGTGGTGCCGGCAGCGACGTCCTCACCGGCCAGCCGGATGTGCTTGCCCGCCTCGCGTGGCCCCCGGATCTCGACGGAGTCCACCCCGCCGTCGGTGTCCTCGACCGGCACGATGGCCGTCGCTCCGGCCGGCACCGGCGCGCCGGTCATGATGCGGTGCGCGGTATGCGGTTGCAGCGTCAGCTCGTCGGTCCGCCCTGCGGGGATGTCCTCGGCGACCGGCAGCACCACCGGGTGTTCGGGTGTGGCGTCGGCGGTGTCCTCGGCGCGCACCGCGTAGCCGTCCATCGCGGAGTTGTCGAAGACGGGCAGCGCAAGCTGCGCGACCACGTCCTCGGCCAGGACCAGCCCTTGGGCCTCGGCCAGGGCGACCCTGACCGCAGGCCGGGCACGGATCAGTTCGGCTACGACGCGTTGATGTTCTTCGACGGACCGCACGGGGCCATTATCGGTCGACCAGGTTCGGAAAGCTCACGCCGGTGAGTTCTTCGGAGACGGTCCAGAGGCGGCGTTGCAGTTCCTCGTCGTGGGACTGCGCGCTGGACTTGACCAGCTTGGGACGGCCACGCTGCTCGAAAAAGCCGTCCGGGCCATAATATTCGCCGCCCTCGACGGCCGGATCGGTGGCCGCTCGCAGCGTCGGCAACGCGCCCATCGCCGGGCTCTGGAACAGCACCGGCCCCAGCACGGCCTTCAACGGCTGGAAAATCCCCGGCAGGTTGCGGGCGAGCTCGGTGTTGGAGCCCCCCGGGTGCGCGGCGACGGCGATGGTCTTCGTGTCGGGCTGGGCGGCCAGCCGGCGCTGCAGCTCGTAGGTGAACAACAGATTGGCGAGCTTGGACTGCCCGTAGGCGGCGATGCGGTCGTAGCCGTTTTCCCACTGCAGGTCGTCGAAGTGGATCGCCGCGCGCAGCCGGTGGCCGAGACTGCTGACGGTCACCACTCGCGAATCGCGCACCGCGACCAGGTTGTCGAGCAGCAGGCCCGTCAACGCGAAGTGGCCGAGATGGTTGGTTCCGAACTGCAATTCGAACCCGTCCTTGGTGACCTGCTTGGGCGTCCACATCACCCCGGCGTTGTTGATCAGCAAGTCGATCCGCGGGTAGGCCATTCGCAGCGCGTGCGCGGCGGAACGCACCGATTCCAGCGACGTCAGGTCCAGTTCCTGCAGGGTGACGTCTACTTTTCGGGCCCCTTGGCCCGTGGCGGCGACGATGCGCGAAAGCGCGGCGTTCCCCTTTTCCAGATCGCGAACGGCGAGCACGACATGCGCGCCGCGGTAGGCCAGGACGGCGGCCGTTTGATACCCGATGCCGGTGTTGGCGCCGGTGATGACAGCGACGCGGCCGCTCTGATCGCCAACATCGGCCTCCGACCATCCGCGGCTGTCTTTTCCGTTGGAAGCCATGGCCCCCAAACATACTCATTCGGCTTGGCCATCGCCGGGTGGGCGATCGAGCGCTAGGTTGAGAACGTGATTACCGGAATGGCCCACAGCGGAGTGTGCGTCCCGGACTGCGAGGCCGCGGTCGCGTTCTATCGCGACGTATTGGGCCTGCGTGTGCTCTCGCCGCCATATGTCATGGCCGGTAATGCCATTCGCGCCGACATGGGCGAGCTGGTGTCCGATCCCAGCATGAAGGCGGCCATCCTCGGATTCGACGACGACGGCGACCGGGTGCTCGAAGTGATCGAATACCTGGGCTTGAAGGGGGACGGGGCCGGCTCGGACGAGCGTGCTCGCGCTGCCGTCTCCGATCACGGGTTGTCCCACGTCGGATTGATCTGCACCGATATCGACGCCACCCGGGCCGAACTCGAGCGCAAGGGAGTGCGTTTCCTGGTCAGCGGAATCGCCGACGTGGCCCGAGTGCGCACCACCTGGTTCGTCGACCCATGGGGTGTTGTGTTCATCCTGGTGGAAAAGAGCCGGCCCGACCGTCCCTATTTCGCGCAGGGAGTCTGATGGTCCCCAAGCCCACGGTCGGGATCATCGGCGCGGGCGCCGGCGGCATCGCGATGGGGATCCAGCTGGCCGAGGGCGGCTACGAGTTCACCATCTTCGACCGAGCCGACGGGTTCGGCGGGACCTGGCGGCACAACACCTTTCCGGGCGCGGCCTGCGACGTCCCGTCGCATCTGTATTCGTATTCCTTTGCGCTGAACCCGCGGTGGAGCAAGACGTATGCCAACCAGCCGGAGATCCTGGCCTATCTCGAACGGGTCGCCGCCCAGCACGGGTTGACCCCGCACCTGCGGCCGGGCACCGCGATCAACACGGCGCGGTGGTCGGACATGCGGCGACGCTGGACGCTGATCACCGACGACGGAGACGAGCACGAATTCGACGTCGTGGTCAGCGCCGTCGGGATGCTCGATGTGCCCCACATCCCGGATATTCCAGGCGCACAACGGTTTCGGGGCCGACGCTTCCATTCGTCTCGTTGGGATCACAGCAAGTCGACGGCGGGGGAGCGGGTGGCCTCCATCGGCACCGGGGCCAGTGCGATCCAATACGTGCCCGCGATCGCGCGAAAAACCGGGCATCTCACGCTGTTTCAGCGGACCCCGATCTGGATCGCGCCACGGTTCGACTTTCCGTTCAGCTCAGAGCAACACGAACTGTTCGAGCGCGACCCCGCGACGGCGCAAAAGCTGCGCGACGAGGCCTTCGACGCCTATGAGTCGGCCAGCTTCGACACCGACCACGCGCAGACGCGCGAGGCGACCGAGCTGGCCCGTAGTTACCTGCACCGCAAGGTATCCGACCCCGACTTGCGGGCGAAGCTGACGCCGGACTACCCGGCCGGCTGCAAGCGGCCGCTGATGTCTCGTGACTGGTACCCGACCTTCGCGCTGCCCAACGTCAGCCTGGAAACCACCGCGATCGCCGAGCTGACCGAACGCGGCGTGCGCACCGTCGACGGCGTCGAACACCGCGTCGACACGATCATCTACGGCACCGGATTCAAAGCCGCTGACTATCTCGCCAGCATCGACGTCTACGGGACGGGCGGCCGTCATCTCCGCGAGGAGTGGACACAGGGCGCCGAGGCCTACCTCGGCACGCTGGTGGCCGGGTATCCGAATTTCTTTATGCTGTACGGCCCCAACACGAACGGGGTCAACTCGATCATCTACATCCACGAGGCGCAGACGACCTTCATCCGGCACATCCTCGACGTGCTCGGTGACCGTGGTGCGCGCACCGTCGAGGTGACGCCCGATGCGCAGCGCCGCTACAACGACGAGATCCAGGCCGACATGGTGGGCAAGGTCTGGCTCGCCTGCACCAATTACTTCCGGCATCCCAGCGGCAAAGTCGTCACCCAATTGCCTTACAGCGGAAGGAAATTCTTCGAGCGCACCCGCGCGATGGTCGAAGACGATTACTGGACGAAGTAGTTGTCGTGGCGGACGAACCACTCCCGCCGCTCGTCATCGGTCATATCGCCCAGCGCCGCAAACCCCTCGAAGTAGGCCTCGCGCGGCGCGCCGGGAGCGAAGAGCATCAGGATCGACGCCGGCTCGTCGGCCTCGTTCCGGAAACCGTGGACGCCGCCCGGCGGGACATACAGGAAATCGCCCTGGTGGCCGTCGACCCACTCGTTGCCGTCGTAAAGCTTCATCGTCCCGGATAGAACGAAGAAAGCTTCCGACATCGCGCGGTGGAAGTGCGGTCCGGGACCGCCGCCGGCCGGGCCGATGTCGACCCGGTACAGGCCGTAGTCGCCGTCGGTGGCCTGCTGATTGGCCAGGTAGTGGTACTTGACCGCGGGCGTCTCATAGTCCGGCGGCTGGTCGGCCCGCTTGAGCCACGCGCTGGCCTCCGGCTCGTCGGCGGTATAGCGGGGCGGCGGGTAGGGCGGCACGACGAGGGACATGCCTTTAGTGTCGCCCCCGCCGCGCGGAGTCAGTCGAAGTGATAGACAACGCCGGTGAGTTCCTCGGAGACCGCCCACAGCCGGCGCTGCACGTCGACGTCGTGGGACTTGGCGCTCGACGCGACGACCTTCGGGTAGCCCCGCG
>NZ_JAFAUS010000205.1 GCF_019243155.1 Mycobacterium sp. | reverse complement strand
GCGTGCCAGCGACGACCATCCGGTGCCGTAATCGTCCAGCGAGATGCGGACGCCGAGCCGCTGCAACGCGGCGACGGTATTGCGGGAGCGCGCCGAGTCCACCAGCGCGCTCTCGGTGATCTCGACGATGAGTGCCTCGGCGGGCAGGCGGTGCATCCGCAGCAGTCGCTCGATCGTGCCGACCAGGTCGAGGTCGAGCAGATTGGCCGTTGCGAGGTTCACGGCGACGGTCAGCGCGACGCCCTCCTCGCGCCAGCCCCGGATATGTTCGAGGGCAACGCTTATCGTGCGGTTTGCCACTTTGCGCATCAACCCGGCACGCTCGGCGGCCGGCAGAAACTCCTGCGGCATCAGCAATCCGCGACTGGGGTGGTGCCAGCGCAGCAGGGCTTCGACGCTGTGCACACTGCCGTCGCCCGCGTTGATCTTGGGCTGGTAGTGACAGGTGAGCTGGTTGCCGTCGAGCAGTGCGGTGTTCAGCTCCTCGATCAAATTGGGATCGTTGTCGCGACAGATCTCGAACGCCGAGTCGTACACGGCGATCTTGCTGTTGGTGGATTTGGCGTGCGGAATGACGGCCTCCGCGCACTGCAGCAGCTCCTGCGGATGATCACAATGGTCGGGGTAGAGCGCGACGGCGATGCACGCATCGACCTGCACGGTGATCGGATCCAGTGCGAATGGCTCGCTCAGGGCGTCGATCAACCGACCGGCCTGGCCGCGGGCGGCAGCCAGGTCGGAATCCTCGGCCAGCAGGATGGCGAATTGGTCGTCGCCCGAGCGAGCGAGCAGATCCTCGTGACGCACGCTGTTGGACAGCCGATCCGCAATGTGGCACACCAATTCATCGCCGAAGTGTCGACCAACGGAGTCATTGATCTCTTGCAGCTCATACAGATTCACCAACAACAGCGCCCGGCGTGACGGCGGCTTGGTGCCCAGATGCGGCTCGGACAGCGTTGAGTCGGAAGCCACGGTCAGGGCTGTCGCGAGCGCGCGCCGATTGGGCAGCCTGGTCAATTTGTCGGTCATGGCAGTGTTGTGGCTCTCGGCCATCGTGCTGACGTCGCGGAAGGTGACCGAGAACCGTGCGGCCACCGCGATCAGGCTCAGTGCCGCTAGAGTCGCAGCGACTCGCGATTCGTGACCGAGTATGGCGACTTCGAGTGCAACGACGGTGCACGCCACGGGCGTGATGTAGGTGCCGAGTCCACGTCTGGTCGCGGGTACCGCCGTCGACGACGGCGCCCAGCTCGCCATCGCGATGAGCAACGACGATGCGGGCCAACAGGCATCGAGCAGGGTGCCGACTCGATACGAGTTGGCGGAGGTCTCGAAGAGATACGCTGTGTCCGCGGCCGCGAACAGAATGAACCCGGCGACCAGAAGTGCCCAGCGAAACTCGCTGCGCCAGCCGAGGATTGGCAACATGCCGGCCGCCAGGGCCAGCAAGACCAGATCCCCCCACGGATAGATCAGCCCCACCAGAACGGTCGCCGGCGCCCGGGTCGCCGCCGTGTGGATCGGTCCCGCAGTCAGCGCCGCGGCCACCGCGGCCATGGCCAGCGCGCACACCAGAGAGTCGAGTTGAATCGGTACCGGTAGCCGCTTGAGGCGGGTTCGCATCAGCAACAGCAGGCCCGCGTAGACAAACGGATAGAACGCCAGATACGCGGGATCGGCCGGCGACGGCGACTGACCGTTTATCACCCACAACGCGTAGATGACGTCGCCCAGCGCCGAAAACGTCATTCCAGCCGCGATCAGAACCCACGCCAACCGGTCACCCGGAACGCGGTAGGCGCGCATGGCAATGAGCCCGGCCGCCAATAGATTCAGAGCCGGATACAGGATTCTTGCGAAGAAGAGGTTGTGTCCGGCATTCGCGTCTATCGCGCTCGACGCGGTGAAGCCGATCACCCCGATCGCCAAGACCGCCAGTGCGACCCGGATGGTTAGTGGGGGCCATCGGATTTCGCGCGGTGCGCTCCTGGGTTCGGATGGGGTCGACGCCGCCACCTCGGCGATCGGCAGGAGCGCCTCCGGTGGCGCCGTGATATTGCCGAACGGGCCCGGCGGGCCGGCAACGAGATCTTCTTGGCCCTGTTCGGCCTTTGCCAAGAGGGCCAGCGTGGAATCCATGAACTTGGGAAAGGTGAAGGGCAACGGGAGATCGGGCACGAAGCTTCGAATACATTGGCCGCCTTCGCGTTTGGCGGCGTACATGGCCAGGTCGGCGTGGCGGAGAAGCTGGTCGACGGTGCAGCTGGACGCGGCTGTGGATGCCGTGAACCCGATGCTCGGCCGAACCGATATAGGGACGCCGTCGATCACGATCGCCGAGTGGAACGACTCAAGCACCCGATTGGCGGTAGATTGCGATTCCTCGAGGGAATCTTCGATCAGGACCGCAAACTCGTCACCGCCAAGGCGCGCGACAAGGCCTTTGTCCCCCAACGCCGCGGTCAGTCGCTCGGCAACCCTCACGAGAAGCTCGTCGCCGGCCGGATGTCCCAAGCCGTCGTTGACCGACTTGAAGTTGTCGAGATCGAGGCACAGCACCGCGATCGGCGGGGTGTCGGTGTGCTGGTGAGTGACGGCCTGTTCCAGCCGATGCAGGAAGTTGGCACGGTTGGCCAGACCGGTCAGGCTGTCGCGGAAGGCTTCTCGTGCGACCTGAGTCAGCAAGCGCTGGTTTTCGTTGAGCACCACGAACTGTCGAATCAGCACCGCGAACACCAGGATGGTCTCTGCGACGGGCATTGGGCCGCGCGACATCTGGGCTGCGGTGTAGGGCCACCCGACGGCGGTGGCCAGCGCCAGCGGCAGGTAGGGCAACCACAGCCGGGCGCGGAACACCAGTAGGTCCCGCGAAGCCGTCGACGGGGGTTCGTTGATGCTGGAGAGAGCGGCGAGCGCCATCATCCCCAGCCCGGCCACCCGGCCCAGGTCGGCGAGGATGCTGACGTGGTAGCTGCCGATACCGGTCTCGAACACCATGGCGATGTCGGCAATGCCGACCGTCAGGATCCCGCCGGCGAGCAGGTTGCGGCTCGGTCCGTCGCCGGGGCGAACCCGCGACAACATCAGAATCGCCGTCGTCATCAGGACGACATCGGCGAAGACCTGCGCCACTGTCGCGAGCTGAGAGCCGTTTCTTTCGTCGAGCTGCTTATGGAGGACGAACACCCACGACACCACGAACAGCGAAGTCGCGACGATGACACCGTCCAGCACCAGTCGGCGCGGGCTGTGGCGAGATACGTTGGACAGCAGGATCAATGACGCGATGGCGCCGAACGGATACAGCAGCAGGACGATCTCAGCGGTCGCCGGGTGGGTGGCGTGATCCATTTCCGGGCGTAGCTCGTATACCGCCCAGATGACCTCGCCGACCGCCCACCCCAGCAGGGCGATCACCAGCGCCAGCCAGCCGATTCTGCGGCGCCCGACGCCCTGGTTGGCTGCGTAGCCGGCGCATGCCGCCGCGAACGCCAGACACAGCACCGACACCACTTCGTCGACCGGCCGAGTCGCGTAGGCGCCTTCCCATCCCAGCAGAGACGAGGCCGCGACCAGCACCGCCGCGATACCGTATCCCCCGACGACGAGCCAGCCAATGGGCGCGGGCAGCCCAAAACGCCGCCACGGATTACCCGTCCAGCGCTTCAATGCCGCTCCAGCCGATTCGCACGTGCGGTGGCAAATTGGATGGTTCACCGCATGTGGGAGAAGAATAGTCTGCCGAACTACCTTCTGGTTCTACTTCCTGGTAGATTTTTGCGGCTCGCACGCATCTGACGGGCGAATGCTCAGTCCGGCTGGCTTGCGTCGATCCGCGCCAGCGCTTCGCGCAGGATCTGGCCGGTGCCCTCCCGGTCCGGGTCGCGCCGCAGCAGCATCCCCTTGGCTACCGAAAGCTTGTCGCCGTTGCGCCGTGGCAGGACGTGCAAGTGAATGTGGAACACGGTCTGAAAAGCGGCGCTGCCATCGTTGATGGCGATGTTGGTCGCGTCCGCTAATTCTGTCGTCCGGGCGGCGCGGGCGATCCGTTGGCCGATGGCGACCATGCCGGCCAGCGTCTCGGGCGCGGTGTCTGTCAGGTCCACGCTGTGCCTTTTGGGCACGACCAGAGTGTGGCCGCGCGTGAACGGACGGATGTCGAGGATCGCCAGGTAGTCGTCGTCTTCGCAGATCCGGATGGCCGGAGCATCTCCGGCGACGATCGAACAGAACACGCAGGACATGCCGCCCACGGTACTGGTTGCTGGGCGGCGCCACGCCGGGACCAGCCGGGGCCCGTGGAGATCAGCGGGATACGCTGCCGCAGTGAATGATCTCGCCTTCGCGGGCGCGGCGGCACAGGCGCGCATGCTGGCCGACGGTGATATCACCGCGCCGGAGTTGCTTGAGGTCTACCTGGAACGGATAGCGCGGCTGGATAGCCAGCTGCGCTGCTACCGCACGGTGCTCGCGGACAGCGCGCGTTACGAGGCCGCCGTGGCCCAGGACCGCCTGGACGCCGGCGAGCGGCTGCCATTGCTCGGAGTGCCGATCGCGATCAAAGACGATGTCGACATCGCCGGCGAGGTGACCACCTACGGCAGCGGCGGACACCGGCCCGCCGTGACCGCCGACGCGGAGGTGGTCCGCCGGTTGCGGGCCGCGGGGGCGGTGATCATCGGCAAAACCAATGTCCCCGAGCTGATGATGTTTCCCTATACCGAATCGCTGACGTTCGGGGCCACCCGCAACCCGTGGAACCTCAAGCGCAGCCCGGGTGGCAGCAGTGGCGGTAGCGCCGCGGCGGTGGCGGCAGGGCTGGCCTCGCTGGCATTGGGATCCGACGGGGGCGGCTCGATCCGCATCCCTGCGACGTGGTGTGGGCTGTTCGGCCTCAAGCCCCAACGTGACCGGGTGTCGTTGGAGCCACACGACAATGCGTGGTACGGGCTCAGCGTCAACGGCCCGATCGCTCGATCGGTGATGGACGCCGCCCTCTTTCTGGACGCGACCTCGACGGTGCCCGGTCCCGAAGGCGAATTCGCGGCCGCCGCCTCGCGCCATCCTGGCAAGCTGCGAATTGCGTTGAGCACCAAGGTCCCAACTCCTTTGCCCGTGAGGGTGGGCAAGCGACAGTTGGCCGCGGTCGAGCAGGCCGGTGCGTTGCTTCGCGACCTGGGCCACGAGGTGGTCACCCGCGACCCGAATTATCCGCCGTCGGCCATCGTCACCAATTACCTGCCCCGCTATCTGCGTGGCATCAGCGACGATGCCGCCGCTCAAGCCCATCCCGAACGTCTCGAACCGCGTACCCGGAACCTGGCGCGCGCCGGGGCATTGTTCTCGGATCGGCGGATGGCGGCCCTGCGCGAGACGGACGCTTCACTGATTGCCCGGATCCAGTCGATTTTCGACGATGTCGACGTCCTCATCACGCCGGGCAACGCGGGGGGCCCGTCGCGCATCGGCGCCTACCAACGCCGCGGCGCGGTGTGGACCTTGCTGTCGGTGGCGCAGCAGGTGCCGTATCAGCAGGTCTGGAATCTGACCGGTCAGCCCGCCGCGGTCGTTCCGTGGGATCTCGACGAGAACCGCGTGCCGCTGTCGGTGCAACTCGTCGGCCAGCCCTACGACGAACCGACGCTGTTGTCGCTGTCGGCGCAGATCGAGGCGGCGAGGCCGTGGGTCAACCGGCGACCGCCGGTGTCATGAGCTCGCGATCACGCAGTGCCAGGCCGCCAGCTTCACGCCCGGCCGCACCGCATGCGCCGGGCTGGTCGACGGAAGTCGCTGGTACTCCGCGCTCGTGGATGTCACCGCCAGCCTTCGGTACAAGTCGGCGGCCTTGGCGCCGTTGAAGAACACCCGAGAGATAGCGGGGCAGTCGGCGAACAACTGGCCAAAGTCGTTGACAACCAAGCTCTTCGGTTCAATCGCGGAATCCGCGCTGCCGACGCGTCGGCACTTGTGCACCACGTCCCACAGCGCAATCCCGCGGGAGCGCAGTGCCGCCAGGCGCTCGTCGTAGGGCGCATCCGCGTCGAAGTCGAATAGCTCAGCGGCGATCGGCCAGAACGCATTTCGCGGATTCGCGTAGTACTGTCCCGCCGCCAGCGACAGCGCGCTCGGGAAAGAGCCCAGGATCAGCACCCTGGCGTGGTCGTCGGCGACCGGCGGGAGTCCCTGCAGAAGCGGTGTGCTCATCGCATCACATCATCGCGCGCCGCCAATGTACGTTGACGTCGTGGACCACGGTCGCGATGACGACAGCATCGAAGATCTGCTCGACGGCCTCGAAGGCGCCGCGCGCACCGAGCGGGCCGAACTCGTTAACTGGCTGCTCGACCAGGGCATCACCGCCGCGGAGATCCGGTCGACGAACCCGCCGCTGCTGCTGGCCACCCGGCACCTGATCGGCGACGACGGCACCTACGTGTCCACCCGGGAAATCAGCGAGACCCACGGCATCGACCTAGCGCTACTGCAACGCGTTCAGCGGGCCATCGGTTTAGCCCGGGTGGACGACCCCGACGCGGTCGTGCACATGCGCGCGGACGGTGAAACCGCGGCCTCCACCCAGAGATTCGTCGAGCTCGGCCTGGACCCTGAACAACTGGTCCTGGTGGTTCGGGTACTCGCTGAAGGACTGTCGCGCGCCGCGGAAGTCATGCGCTACACCGCGCTTTCGGCGATCATGCGGCCGGGCGCCACCGAACTCGAAATCGCCAAGGAGTCAAAGGCGTTGGTCAGCCAAATCGCGCCCATGCTGGGGCCGATGATTCAGGACATGCTGTTCATGCAGCTGCGCCACATGATGGAGACCGAAGCGGTCAACGCCGCCGAGCGCGCCGCGGGCAAGCCACTTCCGGGTGCGCGCCAAGTCACCGTCGCCTTCGCCGACCTTGTCGGCTTCACCCGGCTCGGCGAAGTGGTATCCGCGGAGGAGCTGGGACACCTTGCCAACCGATTGGCCGTCCTGGCCCGGGACATGACCGTCCCGCCGGTGCGGTTCATCAAGACGATCGGTGATGCCGTGATGTTCGCCTGTCCCGAGCCGTCGCCGATGCTGGATGTCGTGATCAAGCTCGTGGATACCGTCGACACCGACAACGACTTCCCGCGGCTGCGAGCGGGAGTGGCCTCGGGCATGGCGGTGAGCAGGGCCGGCGACTGGTTCGGCAGTCCGGTCAATGTGGCCAGCCGGGTCACCGGTGTGGCGCGTCCAGGCACCGTGCTGGCCGCGGAATCGGTCTGGGAAGTCGTCGGTGACAGCGGCCAATTCGAGGGATCCTTCGCCGGTGCGCGCCGCCTTAAGGGGATCAAGAACGAGGTCAAGCTCTTTCGGATTCGCCGCGGGAACGGCACTGGGCCCGGCTGACTGCGGACATTAGGCAGGCCCGGGCGACTCTGGGGGGCGTCTGACTCCGTCTTACGCGGGTCCGACACGGCCGGATTCTTACCCCATGTTCCGGCGCTTTCGGATTGGTCGCTTCCGGGCCTGCTTCGCTCTTGAAGCTACTCCGTCATCCAAGCTCGATCAACGGGTTTTGCGAGCTCGGGACCGTTTTGGCCACTAAGCGAAAGAGGCGCCGTTCGCCGAAGGTGAACGCTGTTTCATTGCTTGTGTAACGGTGTAATCATGTAATCATGAAACCTCACCACACGCACGGGCGGCGCTACGGCCGCCCAGGGGGCTGGCAGCAAGCACAGCAACCCGATGCCGGCGACGCCGCGGAATGGTTCGCTGGACGCCTCCCCGAAGGTTGGTTCGATGGCGACCCCACCGTCACCGTCGACCGCGAAGAGATCACCGTCGTCGGAAAGCTGCCCGAGGCGCAAGGGTCCGGGAAAGAGGAGAGCGAGGCCCGCGCCACAGGGCGAGCGTCGCGATTCCGCGAGGAAACCCGTTCGGAGCGAATGCGAATCGCCGATGAGGCGCAAGATCGCTACGGGCGCAAGGTTTCCTGGGGCGTCGAAGTGGCCTCGGCGACTGGCACGGAGCGAATCCTCTTCACGCACATCGCAGTTCCCGTAATGACGCGCCTGAAGCAACCGGAACGACAGGTGCTCGACACGCTCGTCGACGCCGGTGTCGCGCGCTCGCGCGCCGACGCACTCGCGTGGTCGGTCAAGCTGGTCGGCGAACACGCCGAGGAATGGCTGGCCAAACTGCGCGACGCCATGACCGCGGTCGACGACCTGCGCGCCGAGGGGCCCGACATTCAGTCGTAAGCCGATGTCGTACAACGGCATTGACGCACAATAGCGCTATTCGTTGTCGACCTTGGTGACGATCTTGTCGGCGATCTGACCGGCCTGATCACTGATGTGGTAGCCACACGCGTTGACGTCGACGATCACGTTGTTCGCCACGCTCAGCGCGCGTTGGCACTCCCAGCCG
>NZ_JAFAUS010000198.1 GCF_019243155.1 Mycobacterium sp. | reverse complement strand
ATGACGAGCGGTCCGTAGTTCTCGGCGTCACGCACCTCGGCGAGCAGCTGGTCCGGGGTCAGAAAGCGGTAGCGTCCCGATGCCTTCACCTGGTCCAGCGTCTGTACGCCGGGCAAATGCATCAGCGAACGTTGGTCGGTCGACCATTCGCCGTATGTCACTGCCTCCCAGAGGATGTGGTCGCCGAATTCCGCCCATGCCCGGTCCGGATCCTCGTGCAGGTAGATCATGCCGCGATTGATCGGTCCCGGCATGATGATCAGCGGCGTCATGCCGACCTCCGAACACAGCGCGCGGTAGTAAGCGGCCACGTCCGGCAGGTGATCGGCCAGGCTGAGCGGTAGTCGGAAGCGCGCGGCGCGGCGGGCCGTGGCGCGGGCGCCGCCGCCCACATACAACGGCGGATGTGGGCGCGTCCACGTCCCGGTGCAGATTCCCGCGTCGCGCCCGGCGCCGGACCATACCGACAGCATCCGTTCGAGCAGACCGTCCATCAGCTTGCCGCGCTCGCTGAAATCGGTTCCCATGGCGTCGTATTCGACCGTCCGGTAGCCAAGGCCCACCGTGGTGTGCAACCGGCCACGACTCATGTTGTCCACGAGCGCAATGTCTTCGGCAAGCCGCACTGGATTCCACAGGGGGCCAAGTGAGCAGTCCACGCTCGCGATCAGAGTCGAAGTCCTGGCCAGGAACATCGACGCGGCCATGATCGGATTGCAGCTCCACCCATGCCCCGTCGCGTGATGCTCGTCGACACTGACGGTGATGATTCCGTGCGACTCACCCCACTGCGCCATTTCGAGTGCGGCGTTGAGAAGTTTGCTCTGCGTGCGCGGTTCACCGTGCGGGGACGCGAAGTTGAACCGCAATACCGTCAAGAGCATGTCGCGCCTGAAGTCATGGCGACTCCGTTCCCACCGCCGATTGCAGGAAGGCGGGAAAGTCGGGAAACAACGCACGATCGACGATCTCGATGCGAGTCCCGGATGCGTCGACGTAGTAGGCGAACAGCGCGAGGTCGGGCCCGGCCGTGGCAGCGGTCGCTTCGAACGCGAAGCCGTTGTCCTCCAACAGCCTCGCGGTCTCGGCCAGGTCATCGGCGAAGTAGCCGAGGTGATGGATGGCATTGCCGGGCGCCGCGATCCAGGGACTCCCCGGCACCTCCTGGATCAGCTCCAGATGCGGTGGTTGCAACGAATAGACGAATGTCGAGGTGAACTCCTGTGTCCCGGCCAGCGTGCGAAACGGCAGTGTGTAGCTCAGCGGATTGATCCACCGGTAGCCGGCCAGTGCGCTCAGACGCGCCATGGCCTCGTGCAGGTCGGGCACGATGATGCCGGTGTGGTAGAAGTCCTCGGGCCGTAGTGCGAATGCAGTCATGAGTTCCTCGCCACCTGATCTCGGAGCCAAGCACTTTCCCAGAAGTTCGTGCTGCCGGCGAGAAGCTTTTCATGCGCTTCGCGCAGCACGTCGCGAGCCCCCTGATGGTCCGACCCGACGAGCTCGGCCAGGTGGATGGCCTGCAGAGGGCGGTCCGCGTCGAGGTGTGCCCGGGCCTTGTCGATCAGGGCGTCGGCTCCGGCGAGCTCGAGCACATCAGCGGCGACGCTGTCGAATCCGACCGGATAGAGCTCGGTGGTCGATTGGTGGTGAAACCAGCCTGAATAGTTTTCCCAGATGGCCCGCACGTCCCAGGCAACCTTTCCATAGCCTTGGCCCACTTCGTATTCCGTGGGTAAGGTGACCTCTGCCATCAAGGTCCGGACGTCCTTGCCCGCGTTCATCCCCGCGACGGTTTGATCGTGGATGTGTTGAATCGCGTTGCGCAGCCGGGTCAATTCGCTATCTATCAGCTCGGCGCCCGCGATCGGCCCGAAGTGGCCTGTCACCAACAGCTCGGGTTGCAGTTCGCGCACTCGCTCCACCGACGCTATGGCGGTCAGGGCGTCTCGGTATCGGTCGCCGCGCATGGTGACGAGGTTCGGTATATGCCCGAATATCGGACCAAAGGTGTTTCCACACAGGCAGATTCGTTCGTCGGGCAACCAGATGACGAGAGAATCGGTGGTTTCCCCGCCGGGCACGGAGATCAGTTCCATCCGTCGGCCGCCCAGCTCCAAGGTGAGCGTGTCCTCAAAGTCGAGGTCGACGACGGGAACGCTCTGACCGGCTAACCGTTTCGTGCCGAGTCGTTGCTGGATGGTTTGGATGCCGGTAGCCAGTGTGTCCTTGAACGCGAACGCGCTACGGCTCGCGCGATACGGGATGAGACGGTCGTTGTCATCGCGCCAAGCGGTCCAATTCGATTGCGCGACAACGGTAGTGTCGGGGTCACGCACGCTGTCCAGGCCGCCCACGTGGTCCACGTGGCCTTGCGTGAAGATGATGTAGCGCACCGGCGACGAGTCCACCGCGTCGAAGTTGGCGCGATGCACCGGGCCTTCGAAACCCATTCCGGTGTTGACGATCACCCGGCCATCGGTCGTGGTGAGCAGGTAGGAATTCGACAGGCCGGGCGAGCACCACAATCCCGGCGCGATCTCCTCAGCCCTCTCCGCCGCCGCGGGGCACAGCCCGTCAGCACCCGGCCTGCTCCGATAGACCGGATCGGACATCGCTGGTGGCTCCTTTCATTCGGGACGGACGTCGAACTTGTCGAAGTAGAAGTCGAAGCGGCCGCGCAGTTCGTCGGCCGTGATGCCGAAATGCCGTTGCAGGTCATAGCGGATGCGGCCGTGCTTGCCGCGCGGATTGCCGTCCAGGTAGCGCTGGAAGCTGTTGCGCGCCTTAGTCGTCAGTCTCACATTGCCGATGTCGTACAGCCGTTCAAGCACCGGCAGCTCATTGCTGTTCAGCTGGTGGAAGCTGATGTCGATGCTGCGCTCGGCGGGAACCAGGTCGCGGTCGCGCACGCACGCGTGCAGCAGTCGGTACACGCGGTCGCTCCAGTAGGTCAGCAGCCAGTCGGGGTCGATGTCGGTGCGGCGGAGCCGGTCGGAGTAGGCCATCATCGTGATCGCCGACTGGATGACAGCGACGGGGTCGCGGTGTGTGAAAGCCACTGTGGCGTCAGGGAAGGTCGCCATCAGCGCCCCAAGCTGCTCACAGTGCTGCGGGCTTTTGAGGACCCAGGTCCGCGGTCCGCGCAGGAAGGTCAACGCCTGCAGCACCTTCTTCATGTACGCGTAGTGCCGGGTTTGGTCCAGGCCCAGGTAGTAGTCGCGCCAGACCGGCACGCGCGCATGCCATTCCAGGACATAGGCGGCGAAATCGAGGTCGAGGAGTTCCACCTCCTCCTCGATCGCCTCCGGGAACCGGTCGTGCATGGCGGCGACCACGGGGGCGCTGACCATGAGCGCGTCATGCTCGGATTTGGCCCGCGCATAGCGCGGGTCGACGCCGAAGATGTCCGGGCCCTGACCGCGTGCGGGTATCGGGTCCTGACTCTCCCAATAGGGCAGCGCGCGCCGGCTAGGGTCCGCGGCAATGAGATTCACCAGGTGTGTGGTGCCGGACCGTGGCATTCCCACGACGATGAAGGGCTTGTCGATCGGAATGGATTCGATTTCGGGATAACGCCGGAGAAGTTCGGTCAGCGACAATCGGTTGCGCAGCAGCCGCACGACCCGCTGCCGCAGCGTCCCACGCGTGAGTTGACGCAGGCCGCCGTCGGCCTCAATCGCGGCCACATGCGTCGAGAGGCGGTCACCGAAACCGTCAGTGTCGGCGAGGTCGTCGGCCCCCGCCACTTCGACAGCCTCCGCGACCATGCGGTCGATGTCGAAATCGATGTGTTTGGCCTCGGTGAAATCCAGGATCTGGCGCTGGATGTCGGTCAGCTCGGGCGAGGTCAGGTCGTCGAAGTCGAGGTCGTCAACCGCAGAATCCATCGGATCCCCTTTTCGACGTGTCAGGCGCCGATCTGGACCCTACAGATTGGCCAGGTCGTCCGGGACGTCGACCTTGTGTTCCTCGAGCGCCTCGATGGGAACCACCTCGAGGGTGCGCTCGTGGGTGGACGCCAGCACCACCGGCGCGGCACAACCATCGTTGTGGGCCCGAAGCCAGTTCAGCGCGGTCACACACCAACGGTCACCCGGCAGCAGCCCAGGGAACCGGTACTCGGGAACCGGCGTCAACAGGTCGTTGCCGATGGAGCGCTGGTGCTCCAGGAATTCAGCGGTCATCACCGCGCAGATCGTGTGCCGGCCCAGGTCCTCGGACCCGGTCGAGCAACACCCATCGCGGTAGTAACCGGTTAGGGGTTCTGTGCCGCACGGTTCCAGCGGACCGCCTAGCACGTTTCGATCAGGCACCCATTCAGTATTGCCCCCCCGGGGGCAAAGTTTGAAGTCCCTTGCGGACCGTGTTGGGCGATTGACGCGAAAGAGCCGAGGTGACGACCGGCCCGCGGCCGTGTTAACTCGATCGAACGTCGCCGCCGCGCCCACCCGAAGACCCGTCCGGCGGGCCACCGTGGGGATGGCAGCCGCCCCAGATGCCACCGCCGACGCGATACCCACCCCCTCAGCCCTACCCGGGTTACCCGGCCTATCCCGGCTACCCCAGCTATCTCAATCCGCAGGCACCGTTCGGCCACGATCCCGCTACCACCCAGATCGCGGTCGCGCAGTTGTGCGTGGGCCTGTTCGGCCTCATCTTCGGCTTGTTCTGCCTTTTCGGCCTGCCGGCCCTGCTCGGCGGTATCGTCTGGGCGATCGTCGACGCCATCCTGATCTTCACCAGCAACGTCAAGGACGAATACGGTCGCAAGCTACGTTAATACCGCTCTGTCGCAACAGATTCGGCGCACCACGGATACGACGGCCGGGCCGGCCGAACTCGATCGGGTCGTACGGGGAACCCGGCGGCGGGATTTCGGGGCGATGACCGCCGTCGCGCAGGGTGACGATGCGATAACAATTCGCAGCGCAACCTGGCGCGACGCGCTGCGCAAATACCGGGGAAATCGCCGCGAAAAACTATCGTCGCATCGTGCAACGTCGTTCGGCCCTGAAGCTCCCTCTGCTGCTGGCAGCAGGGGCTTCCCTGACCCGAGTTCCCCGCGCTTACGCTGAGGAAGCGACTCGGTGGACTCCAGACCGCGCCACCCGGTGGTATCAAGCACAGGGGTGGCTGGTCGGAGCAAACTACATCCCCTCAAACGCCATCAATCAGCTCGAGATGTTTGCGCCCGAAACCTTCGATCCGGCCCGCATCAATACCGAACTCGGCTGGGCCAGATTCTATGGGCTGAACAGTGTCCGGGTTTTCCTGCACGACCAGCTCTGGGCCGCGGATCAGCGCGGCTTCCAATCGCGCCTGGCGCAGTTCGTCGACATCGCGGCGCGCAACCGGATCAAACCGTTGTTCGTCTTCTTCGATTCGTGTTGGGACCCGCAGCCCAAGCTCGGCAGGCAGCATCCCCCGAGGCCCGGAGTCCACAACTCAGGTTGGGTGCAAAGTCCGGGTGCTGAGCGGCTCGGCGACCCCCGCTATGCGCGGGTCATGCACGACTACGTCACCGCGGTGCTGACCCAATTCCGCACGGATGACCGCGTTTTGGGTTGGGACCTGTGGAACGAACCGGACAATCCCGCGCGGCAGTATCGCAACACCGAGCGAAGTGATAAGACGCAGCTCGTCGCAAACCTGCTTCCGCAAGTGTTCCGATGGGCGCGCGCGGTTGATCCCAGTCAGCCGCTGACGAGTGGCGTATGGCACGGCGATGCCGGAGATCCACAGGGCCGCAACGGAATCAGCGATATTCAGCTGGCCAACTCCGACGTGGTCACATTCCACTCGTACGCGGAACCCCAGGGCTTCGACAACCGGATTTCCGAACTCACCCCGCTCGGGCGGCCGATCATCTGCACCGAGTGGCTGGCCCGCACCAAAGGCAGCACCGTCGACGGCGTACTTCCGGTCGCGAAACGCCGCAATGTCGGTGCATTCAACTGGGGTTTCGTCGCCGGCAAGACCCAAACCTACTTCCCCTGGGACTCCTGGGACCACCCCTACACCAGCGTGCCGAAAGTGTGGTTCCACGACCTCGTGCGGCCCGACGGACGGCCCTTCCAGGAAACCGACATGAAGACGATCGGAGTGCTCGCCAGCGGGCAGCGTCAGTCCTGAACCGACGTCACGGCATGGCCTGCGCCCAGGCGATATGCCCCTCGAAGCCAAGCGATTGCGCCATGTCGCGGTAACGATCCCGGAAGTCCGGGTAGGCCGCGGCATCGCCGCGCGACTGCGCCAGCAGGGCCCGCATTCGCAGCAGCCAGATCTCGCGCATGCCCAGGCTCTCGTTGGTCGCCGCGGCCGCTAACCGCTCGACCGCGGCCTCGGCGTTGACCACGTCGGTTTCGTCGCCCTGATCGAGAAGCGTCTCCACCAGAACACCCGTGGCGGAAATGCCCCACGCCAGTAGCCGCTCGCCCCGGAACAACTGGTCGACGGCGGAACGCATGAATTCCTTTGCCGCTGCCCGATCCGCGCCGCGCGCCCGCTCACGGGCCAGATACACGTTGGCGACCGGTAACTCGGCCAGGTTGTGTTGCTCGCGTAAGAACATCTCGCTCACCTCGGTGAGCAATGCCTGCCCGCGGTCACGGTCGGCGGTGTCCTCCCGGTGCACCAGCGCCACACCCAACGTGATCCGCGCGAACGCCAACACCTGATCGTCCCCGGACCTTTCGGCGATCTGCAGGGCGTCCTCGATGTCGCGCATCGCGCGGTCGTCGGGCGTCAGTACGCCACACGGCAACGCAACCGAATAGACGAGGGTTACCACGGTGGCGTAGCACAACGGGTCGGCGGCGCGCGCCATCGCGATGCCCTGCTCCAAGTCGGCGCGCCACCCCGGAATGCCCACGCAATACCGGGCAATGCCGTGCGCGGTGAACGCGGCGGCCAACGGAGATCCGAAGATGAAGTTGCCCATCAGCGGGTCACCGTCGGCCAACTCGACGACTCGCTCTGACCAGCGCAGCACTTCGGTCCACTCCGCGTTCATCGCCTTGGCGTAGCTGGGTGCAAAGGAGAGCCCCACCATCAAGGTCGGGTCGCCGATGGACTCGATGAGGGCCATCGCTTCCGAGGCCAGCTCCGAGGCCTCGCCGAGCCGGGCCTGAAACGCGTGGTCCATCACCAACCCCGCCATCGCGATGCTCAGCGAGGCCTTGTCGCCGGCGGCGCTGCACAACTCGCGCAGCTCGTCGAAGCGGTCTCCGGCGACGTCGACCCGAACCCGCCACGCGATCCCGCACAACATGGTTCGCGGAGCGATGCGCATCGATGCCCGTGCCGGATCATCGATGGGCAGGGCGTCGGCGATCCGGATGGCACGCTCCCAACTCAGTCGCGCGGCGGCATTGTCGCGGTTGGTCGCCCATGTCGACGCCCGCATGTGCCAGCCGTAGGCGGCGTGCAATTCACCGGCGGCCTCGAGGTGTTGGGCGATCAGCGCGGCATTCTGGTCGGCCGACGCCGGTTCGTTTGTTTCGATGGCCGCGGCCAGCCGCCGATGTGTCTGCGCGCGATCGGCTTTCAGCTGCGATTCGTAGGCGACGGCATGGATCAGCGGATGATGAAACACGTACTCCGCGCCTGGCATGAACCGCACCTGGTCGATGAGTTCGACGTCGATCAGCTCGTCGACGTGTGGGTCGATTCCCAGGCCGGCCAGTAGATCTCGACTGAACCGCGACCCGATGACCGCCGCCGCGGCAAGCGTGTGTTTGGCGGGTGGCGGAAGCCGGTCGATGCGCGCGGCGATGGTGGCCTGCAGGGTCGCCGGCACGCCGACCTCGGCGACCTCCGTGTGGCAGGCGTAGCTGCCGCGCTCACCGACCAGCACATCGCGTTCGGCCAGCTCGCGGATGATCTCCTGCGCGAAGAACGGATTGCCCGCCGCGCGCCCCGCGATCAAACGGGCGATTTCCGCCACGGACGAGTCCGGCCCCAGCAATTCGCCGACGAGCATTGAAGTTTCGGCATCGCTCAGCGGAGTAAGGGCGAAGCTCTGGGCACCCGCAGCCTGCTGCAACGACCCGTGATACTCGGGCCGGTAGGTGAGCAGGACCATGGACTGCGTTTGCGGAATCACGGAGACGAAGTCGGCCAGCATGGATTCGCTGATCTCATCGATCCAGTGCACGTCCTCGATGACGTAGACGGCCGGGGTTTGGCGCGCCAGCGACACGGCATTGACCAACGCCGTCAACCGCCGGCGCCGTGCCGCCGGATCTATCTTGGGCAGCGCCACGTCTGGGTCCGCGACACCCAACAGGTCATCAAGCAGAAGCAGGTCCTCGGGATCCGCGTCCGACGCACGGGCGCGTATCTGCGCGCGGGCCGCAGGGCCGTCCAGATCACCGACGCCGGTGGCCGCCCGCAGCAGCCGAGCCACGACGCGGAACGGGATGTCGTGGCCATGCGATTCGCAGTAGCTGGTGAACACGTCGATACCCCGAGCACCCGCCATCGCGGCAACCTCGCGAGCCAGTCGGCTCTTGCCCAAGCCCGGTGAGCCCACCACGGTGACCACTGCACCGCGGCCCGCGACCGCTCGGTTCAGCAAACCCTCGACCGCGGACATCTCCCAGCCCCGACCGACCATGTTCGACTCGGCACGCCAGGCAGCGTGGTGTTCCTCCCCGATGCCCAACAGCTGACGGCCGGCGGCCGGCGCTTTGCCGCCCGTGATCTGGACCGATTCGTACTCACCGAGCTTCGCGACGCCATCGACGAGCCGCGCCGTCGACGCGCTGAGCATGACGCCATCCGGCGCGCACGCCGACCCCATCCTCCGGGCTATTCCGACTTGCTCGCCGACCGCGGTGTAGCCGAACGGCCCAGGCCCGAGCTCCCCGGCGATCACCTGACCGGAATTGAGCCCGATGCGCATTTGCAACTCCACGCCGTCGCGGACCTCGACGTCGACGGCGAGGCGCTTCGTCTCCTCCTGGATGCCCAGTGCTGCAAGGCACGCACGGATAGCGTGGTCCTCCAACGCAATTGGCGCCCCGAACACGGCCATGATCCCGTCGCCGGTGAACTTGTCCACCGTGCCGCCGTAGCGCTGCACCACCGCCGCGCAGCGGTTCACCAGGTCGGTCATGACTTCCCGCAACCGCTCGGTGCCCACCGCCGCCGCGAGGTCGAGCGATTGGCCCACATCGGCGAACAGGACGGTGACCTGCTTGTACTCCGCCGCGGGGAGTTTCTCCGCGTCCAATCGACAGCCTTCCGGGACCCTACCGGACGCTTTCGACCGTCAGGCCGCCCTCCGCAAGCGTCTTGCGACCGAATTGGCCACGTAGAAAGTCTGACGCATTCCGTCGCGGATGGCGCGCCAAATTCGCCGATAGCGCTGACCGCCGGTCACATTGTCCGCATCGGAACCCCCGGGCCTGCCGTCGAAACCCATTGACAGCCAGAGTGATTAGAGGGGTTACCGAACGTCTGCGGACTAAATCACAGATGTGAGCTCGCTCCGAATCGCTGACGAACGCGTTGGTGACGTGGGAAGATTTCGGGTGTCCACGGCCGTCAGCCGCAGTGCGCAGGAGTTTTAGACCACGATGCAGACAACCGCACAGTCGGGTGCAGACGCGATGCGGGCCGCAAGGTGAGCCACCGGTTGGATATCCCGGTGATGCAGTGGCGCCAACACGACATCCGCCCGCTGCGCGATCTCCTGACCCGCATCAGCGCCGACCCCGAAACAGCCCGGGCCTGGCGCGGATCTGTGGTGCTGCACTTCGAAGAGGAAAACAGCTACAACCCCTACCTGAATCCGGGGGTCGCCGGCTTCCTGAAGAACGCGTATTCGGAATTCCCGCACCTCATGTACTTCTTGGACCCGGATCAGGCGAACGCCCCCACCGACGGCTTCTTCACGACCATCGGCGCCCTGCAGGAGAACCAATTCGGGGCGTGGATCATCTGGTCCGATGAAGTCGCGAACGCGTTCTACAACGTCCTCGCCGACGCCGCCGTCTACGCGATCGACCAAGGCGACGACTGGATCGCCGTCGTCAAGGGCTACGAGTACGACGAACGCCAGACAAGGTTGACGGAGATCAAAGCGATTCTCATCGACCGTGGGGTTATCACGGACTGACGGCCCCCACTCATCGGACGTGGGCAACCAGCCGGGCCCGTGTGGCGTCGTCAGCCGACGGGCAAAGAGTTTGGCGGTGGCGGAGGGATTTGAACCCTCGGACGGTTTTAGCCGTCACACGCTTTCGAGGCGTGCTCCTTAGGCCGCTCGGACACGCCACCGCGGAGCAGCTTACCGAACCGTCGGCCCGTCACCCCAATCGCTGGCGGGCGAAGAAGGTCTCCAGGCGTGCGGCGCACTCCCGCGCCAGCACGCCGCCGCGCACTTCGGGGCGATGATTGAGCCGCCGGTCGCGGACCACGTCCCACAGCGACCCGACCGCCCCCGTCTTGGGCTCCCAGGCCCCGAACACCAGCCGCGCGACGCGCGCCAGCACCAGGGCTCCCGCGCACATGGTGCACGGCTCCACAGTGACGGCCAGCGTGGCACCCTCGAGCCGCCACCCGTCACCGAGCACAGCGGCGGCAGCTCGCATCGCCAGGATCTCGGCGTGGGCAGTCGGATCGCCGAGGGCCTCGCGACCGTTCACCGCGCGGGCCAGTTCTGTTCCATCGGCACCGACGACCACCGCACCGATGGGCACGTCGCGGGGACCGGCCGTCGCAGCGACGTCCAGCGCGCTACGGATCAGGTCTTCGTCAGTGGTCACCGACCGAGGCGGTCGATCACCGCCGACAGCTGGTCGGCGAAGCCCATCTCGCGGGCGATGCGCCCAAGCTGCTCGTCGGCGTAGAGATCGGTCTCGTCGAGGATGACCCCCAGGACCGCCTCGGGAAGCCCGATGTCGGACAGCAACCCAAGATCGCCCTCCTCGAAGGGATCGGCATCCTCGAGGTCCTCGGGGTCGATGTCGGCGTCGAGCTTGTCGAGCACTTCCGCGGCGATGTCGTAATCGAGGGCGGCGGTGGCATCGGAGAGCAGCAGCCGGGTCCCCGAGGGCGCCGGGCGGACGATCACGAAGAACTCGTCGTCCACATCAAGTAACCCGAAGACCGCCCCGGCGCTTCGCATTTCCCGCAGCTCCGTTTCGGCAGCCCGGAGACTGAGCAGCGACTTGGGTGCCATCGCAGAACAGCGCCATTGCCCCTCTTCCCGCACAACCGCGACACCGAATCCGTCCGGCGTGTCGGCGGACAGGCCCTGGGCTGAGGCCCGTTCTGCTCCCATGGCCGCCAACGGTAGTCG
>NZ_JAFAUS010000248.1 GCF_019243155.1 Mycobacterium sp. | reverse complement strand
AAGGCCGTATACACGTTGGCCACCCTGTCGAACGCCGATGTCGCGGCGGTCATAGACATCTCGAAACGAGCGGAACTGCCCTGGGACGCTGTCTTTGCCGCGGAGATGGCCGGGGTGTTCAAGCCGGACCCCGCGATCTATCGGATGGCCGCGACCTACCTGGGCCTGGACCCCGCCGAGATCATGATGGTCGCAAGCCACAAATACGACATTCAGGCAGCGGGCAGTCTCGGTTTTCAGACCGCCTTCGTTGCCCGCCCACTGGAATTCGGTGTCGATGGCGAAGTCGACGTGGCCTACTCGAATGAGTTCGACGTCAACGCATCCGACTTCATCGACCTCGCGGAGCAGCTCGGCTGCTGAGGCGTCAGCGACGCGCGGACCCGGTCAGGGGTTGACCGTTGGCTGCCTGCAGAAGGCAGATGACGGTGCTGGGGTTGGGCGTCGCTCCGGTGCGGTCCTGATTCGAGTCGATGAGATAGGTGATCGAAAACCGGCCGCCGCCAACGGATTGACCGGTGTAGGGGGCGAAACCGGCCGCGCAGTCGCGGTTGGCCACGGTGGCAATCGCGGAGTCGACGGCCATCGGGGCGCGCAGATACACCTCGGCCAAATGCGCTGTCGCGCATTCGACTGCGGTGACGGTGACGCGGCTCAGATCGGCCGGCGGCAGGTCGGCGACACAATCGCCGACCTGCAGATCAATCCACTTCTCGGTGTGCCGGCTCAGCGGCGCGGGAGCCGCGGTAGCCGTGGCGCAGGCGCCCAGCAGTGCGATGGCGGCTGCGCCGCACACCGCGTGAAGGCTTCGGTTTCTCATGGCACTTTTGTGTTGGTCAGCGCCGGGTCCGGCTGCTCCGACGACATCGACAAGAACCCACGCAGGCAGCGCGCGGCCAGCCACCAGTTGGCCGGCCTCTTCATGTCCAGCCCACCGACGAGTTGTTTGATCATCGTCAGCGTGTCGAAGTAAATACGTTCGCAGACAAGCGTTTCCGTTGCGTCGAACACGAAATATGCGGTCATGCGGACGCGGAAGCGACTGCCGGTGGGCGGCACCTTTCCGAGATATCCACGGTGGGTGCCCATCAACCAGAACTCGACGATGACCGCGTCGGCGCTGTGCCGCAGTGCGATGATTTCGTGGTCCTGATCGGGAAATGCGGTCCGCGTGTAGGTGTAGTAATCGCGCACCTCTTTGTCGCCGTCGTGGACGATCATCTGGGGGATCAGCTCGTAGCGCGGATGCGGGAAGGTCGACAACACGTCGTCCCAGTCCTGGCGGACCTCATCGTGAAAGTGGTCGAGGACGAGTTTCTGGCGCGCGGCCAGCACCTCGGGACCGGGGAATTCGGGAATGCTCACGAAGGCCAGATCAAGCCGGGGGAGTCCAGGCGACCGGCAGGCTCTTGATGCCGTGGATGAATTGCGAAAGCAGCAGCGACGGTTCTTCGGTGGCGACGATGTCGGGTACTTCGTGGCGCAGTTCGTCGAAGAGGACCCGGATCTCGCGGCGGGCCAGGTTCGCGCCGAGGCAGAAATGCGCACCGCCACCGCCGAATCCCCAATGCGGATTAGGGGTGCGCGCCACGTCGAATTGCCAAGGGTTGTCGAATGTCGACTCGTCGCGGTTGGCCGAGTTGTAGAACAGCGCGACCTTGTCGCCGGCCGCCATCTTGGTGCCGCTCAGCTTGACGTCTCGGGTCAGGGTGCGCCGCATATAGATCACCGGCGAAGCCCACCGCACGATCTCCTCGACCGCCGTCGGAGTCAGGCGGTCGAAGTTGGACCACCACTTGTCCCGCTCTGCCGGGTAGCGCGATAGGGCGAGCACGCCGTGGCTGATCGCGTTGCGGGTGGTCTCGTTGCCGGCGACCACGAGCAAGATGAAGAACGAGGCGATCTCCGAAGACGTCAGCCGGTCGCCGTCGACCTCGGCTTCCACCAGGCTCGTGGTCAGATCGTCATGATGATTGGACCGACGGTCCTCGGCCAGCGCGGTGGCATACGTCCCGATGTCCATCGAAACCTGCATGAACTCTTCGAAATCGGTGGTGAGGTCGGGGTCGCCGAAGCCGAGAATGACGTTGGTCCAATGGAATACCCGCTCGTGGTCTTCCTCGGGGATTCCCATCATGTCGCAGATGACTTGCAACGGCAGCGGCCCGGCGAGCTCGCTGACCAGATCCGCCTCGCCCTTGGGATGATTGGCGATCAGCGAGGCGACCAGCCGGCGGGCGCGCTCGCGAACCGATGCCTCGATGCGCGCCACCACTTTCGGGGTGAACGCGCGGCTGACGATCGAGCGCAGGCGCTGGTGTCGCGGATCATCGAGCACGATCATCGAGCCGAAATACTCTGCCAGCTCAGGTGTTTGGTCGTTGATCGTGATGTTCGGGCTGCTGGAGAAGAGCTCCGGGTGACGGCTTGCGTAGTGCACGTCGTCGTGCTTGGTGAGCGCCCAGTAGCCGTTGCCCGCGACGAAACCGCCGATGTCGATCGCGGGCCAGAAGGAGATCGGCGTCTCGCGTCGCAACGTGGCGAAGGCTCCGTCGCGAAAGTCGTCGCCGAGCCCCCAGAAGTCCAGCGACTCAAGGCGAATGTCGGCAAGAGGGACCTCGGGCGGTGGTGCCCCGTTCGTCCGCGTCGCTACGCTCTTTTTGGGACTCGCCGTGAGGCTCACCTGGATCCTCCTTCTCAGTGCGTGCAGACGGTTCGGCCGCCGGCCGATTGCGCATCACTTACCACGTTGCCGTCGATCAGAATTCGGCAACGCAGGGTGCCCGGACCCTGTGCGCTGAGGACGAACACCTGGCCCCCAAAGGCGGTGAACTGCGTCGACCATGGCAGCGGCACGTTGGCCTGGTGCTGCTGATAGGGGTTGTCCGTCTGGTACGAGATGTACTGGGCGACGGGGCCGCCGGTCACCTCGTACCGCACTTGGGGGAAGTCGCTCGCGTGGGCCACGCCCGCGATGTTCGAAAACCCGACCCCGACCGCGAACAGGACCGCGGAGCCGCGCAGATGCTTCGTCATGTTTTGCATCGTGTCACCACGCGCGACGCTACGGAAGCGTTTGCGGTCAGCGGTTCGGCGCTTCGGTCACCGAGTGCACGGTGTAGAGGTGCGGTTCGAAGCCGGTCGCGACGGCGGCGCAGGCGCCCATGTGCTCGCGTGCGTTCGGGTCCTCGAACACCGCCTTGTACGCCTCGGCGCTTTGCCACTGCGCGTAGTTGATGACCCGGGTGCCGTCGGTGCTGACGTGAATGTTCGCCGAGATGAAGCCGGGCACGAATCGCATCGTCTCCTCGGTGGCGACGCGGAGCAGTTCGGCCAACTCGGATGCGCGCTCGGGAGCGACGGTGAAGACGTTGATCATGGTGGTCAGCGGGGCGTGTTCTTTGATCGTGGTCATCGTCGGACCTTTCTGTGTTGTGTCAGGAACCTTACAAACTCCGGACTCTAGCATGATGTAAGGTTCCTGTCATGAGTCAATCTGCGATCGAGCTTGGTTCGGGCTATCTGGTGAAGCGCGTTCAGCAGGCGCTGCGACGCCGTTGCGACGCCGCACTGAAACCGATCGGGCTGTCGATGTCGCAGTACGCGCTGCTACGCGCGCTGCACGACCATCCCGACGCGTCGGCGTCCGAGCTGGCCCGGCTCTGCTTCGTCACCCGCCAATCGCTGCGCGACGTTCTGAGCGGACTGCGCGCTGCCGGTCTGGTCGCCCTCTCGGACACGCAAGGGCCCGGACGCGCCCGCGCGCTGCAGTTGACCCCGCTGGGGCTGGGCCACCTCAAGAAAAGCCACGCCGCGGTGGAGGGCGTCGAAGCCGAGATGCTGTACGGCGTCCCGGCCGCCGCGCGCCGAGAACTCGCCGCGTTGCTTTTGCGCTGCGCCGAAAACCTCGAGGCCGAGCCGGTCTAGCTTGCGCGTACGCACCACGCTTAATGTGAGCGAACGGGGGCTAGCGGGAAGGTGAGCATGTCGGAAAGCGGCTCAAAGCGTGTAGTGGTCTACGGCACCGGCTTTGTCGGCCGGATGGTGATTCCGGAGATCGTCAAGCATCCGTTGTTCGAATTGGTCGGCGTCGGCGTCAGCAACCCGAACAAGGTCGGACGCGATGTCGCCGACATCTGCGGGTTGCCCGAGCCGACGGGTGTTATCGCCACCGACGACATCGGCGCCCTGATCGCGCTGAAGCCCGATGCGTTGGTGCACTACGGCCCGACCGCGATGCATGCGAAGGAGAACATCGGGCTGATCACCCGCTTCCTGCGGGCCGGCATCGACGTGTGCTCGACGGCGATGACGCCGTGGGTCTGGCCGACGATGCACCTCAACCCGCCACAGTGGATTGCGCCCATCACCGAAGCCTGCGAGCTGGGAGAGTCGTCGTGTTTCACCACGGGCATCGACCCCGGCTTCGCCAATGACCTGTTCCCCATGACGTTGATGGGCTTGTGCTCCGAGGTGCGCAAGGTCCGGGCTTCCGAGCTGCTGGACTACACCAACTACGAAGGCGACTACGAAGTCGAGATGGGCATCGGCCGCGAGCCCGAGTACAGCCCGATGCTGGAGAACCGCGACGTGCTGATCTTCGCGTGGGGTGCGACCGTCCCGATGATCGCGCACGCCGCCGGCATCATGCTCGACGAGATCACCACCACCTGGGACAAATGGGTGACGCCCACAGAGCGCACCTCCGCCAGGGGCGTCATCAAGCCGGGCCACGTCGCCGCGGTCCGGTTCACGATCAACGGAATCTACAAGGGCGAGACGCGAATTCAGCTCGAGCACGTCAACCGCATCGGCCTTGACGCCGCCCCGGACTGGCCGACCGGTCACGACAACGACGTCTACCGCGTCGACATCGAAGGCACCCCGAGCATCTTCCAGGAGACCGCGTTCCGCTTCACCGACGGCTCCGGCCGGGACGCGGCCGCGGCCGGCTGCCTGTCGACCGGCCTGCGCGCTCTCAACGCCGTTCCGGCGGTCAACGATTTGCGGCCTGGCTGGGTCACGCCGCTCGACCTCCCGCTCATCGCCGGAGCCGGCAGCATCCGCTGACCCGGCACACAGCGGGCACCTAGGTGTCGCTGGGACTGGATACAGGTTGCAGCGGCACAATGATGCTCAGCCGAATGCGGGTGCGTGCTGAATACGGGGATACATATGGCCAATGGAGCTGGGACCGCGCTGGGCATATCGATTGGTGCCACCAACCTGGCGGCGGTGACCGGCGACCACGCCGTCACCCGCAAGCCCGTCCTGACGCTGTATCGGGACCGTCCGCCGGAAGTAGGCCTGCCGGCGGAGAACCCGAGGCTCAACCAGCCCGGCCTGGTGATGACCGGCTTCGTCAATCGGATCGGCGATCCGCGCGGCGTCGTAGCGGCCGACGGCTCGGTGCATCCCAGTGAAGAATTGGTCGCCGACGCGTTGCGCGCCCTGGCCTACGCCGCCACCCATGGGCGTGCCCTGCCCGAGAACATCGCGGTGACCTATCCCGCCCACTGGCAATCGCACGCGGTCGACACTCTGGGTGCCGCGCTGAGCGACGTCTCCGACTGGTCGCACCGGACGCAGCCACTGCTGTTGATTCCCGACGCTGCGGCGACGCTGCTCGCCGTGCGCACCAATCCGGGCCTGCCGTCCGACGGAACCGTCGCGGTGTGCGATTTCGGCGGCAGCGGCACCAATGTCACGTTGATGGCCGCCGGCGGTGATTACCAGGCATTGGTCCCGACGGAGCGGAACCGCGATTTCTCCGGCGACCTGATCGACCAGGCGCTGCTGAGCGCGGTGATAGCCAACATGCCGAGCACAGGCGCCTTCGACCCCGCGGGCACCGCCGCGATCGGCTCGCTGAGCCGGCTGCGCACCGGGTGCCGAGGCGCTAAGGAGCGGCTGTCGTCGAGCACGATGACCACGCTGACCGACGGGCTGACGGGGGCGGGCGCCGAGCTGCGGGTCAGCCGGCACGAACTCGACGACGCGATCCGGCCGTCGCTGGACAGATTCCTAGTTTCATTGGAAGAATTGTTAGCGTGCAACGGAATTCGCGATCTGGTCGCGGTGGTGTCGGCAGGCGGCGGCGCGAACATTCCGGCGGTCGCCACCACGCTTTCGCGGCGCCTTCGCGTTCCGGTCGTCACAGCGCCGCGACCGCAGCTGACCGCTGCCATCGGCGGCGCACTGCGGGTGGCACGAGGTCCGGGCGAGAGCAGCGCGACGCTGTCGGCGGCCCCCGCACCCGTCACGGCGACCGCCCAGGCGGCGCCGGCGGACACGGCAACGGGTGTGGCGCCCGCGCGGGCCTGGGCGGCGACTGCCGCCCAGCCAGGGGTGCCGTCGGTCCGCGCGGATCCGCAGCCCGAAGAAGATGCCGCGAAGACCACAAAAGTCGCGAAGCCGAGTTCGAAGCGCAAGCGAATCCTCACCCGCTGGTACGGGCTACCGGCGATGGCGCTCGTTGCGACCGTGATCGCGGTACTGCTGTTGGTGGGGACCGCGGTGGCGGTCGAGCTGACAAGAGGGAACAAGCCGGCGACGACGCCGGCACCGGGGGTGGCCACAAATCAGGTGCCGCCCGCGACCGCCCAGCCCGCGCCCCCCGAGGAGGCTCCGCCACCGGCCCCCGATACGAGCCCGCCCGCCGAGACGAAGACGCCGGCGGCCAGCGCCCCCGCGCCGATTCAGCGGGCCGCGCCTCCCGCCGCGGCCGCGCCCGTCGGTCCGGTCGTCCCGCGCGTCCCGCCGCGCATTCCGCCGATTCCCGGGCTCAACGAACCGATTCCCGGGCTGGATCGAGTGAATCAGATCATTCAGGGAATCGAGGGCGACTTAAACACCGTCGCCCAAGCGCCTCGCTGAATTGCCGCTCAGGTCAACCTTCTT
>NZ_JAFAUS010000173.1 GCF_019243155.1 Mycobacterium sp. | reverse complement strand
CCTAGTCCCGCAAGGATATTGGCGACCACCCGGGCGATCGTCGTCTTTCCGGTGCCGGGCGGCCCGGTGAAGATCATGTGCTTGCTAGGCTGCGCCACCTTCATGCCGCGGGCCGCGCGGACTCTGGCCATCTGGGTTGCCGCACGGTACCGCTCGACCTGGTCTTTGACGCGGGTGAGACCGATCTGTCGCGCCAGCTCCGCCTCCGCCTCGGCGAGCAGCGTCTCGCGCCCGGACGTATCGGCGACCACGGTGGACGCATCCCAGGGATCGGTACGCGCGGCGATCTGCTCGGCACTGGTGGGCGTCAGGCGATACGATGGATCCTTCAGTGCGGCAGCCACTTTAGGCTCGGGGTGGGTGGTCTGCAGCCATTCCAGCAGCGCCACAGCGGCTTCTTCGTTGCCTTGACTGCGCCGCGCCATCGCCAGATACCAGGCGATGGCACGCGCGCACGCTTCGCCCGCCGGCGAGGCATTGGCCTCGGTGAGCCGGCGTTCGGCTTCGGTGAACAAGCCCAGGTTCGCCGCCGCGACGCCATGGGCGACTCCCGCCGCGGCGGCCAAGAAGTTGTCCGGCCACCGGCCGGCGCCCCGAACCTCCTCGATCACTTCGGTCCACCGCTGCGACTCGCCGTAGACGACCGCCTTGACCCAGGACAGCAGGTGCTCGGCGCCGGTGGGCGGGCTGCCCTCCAGCGCTTCCATGGCGTCGACGTAATTGGCTTGTGCGGCTTCGTTTACCGCAAAACCCATCGTGATCGCCAGCGGCGAGTTGACCGGGTAGGTGATGTCGCCGTAGAGCCCGCCGATCGGAATCCGCGCGCCGACCGCGTTCATCGAGATTTGGGCGGATCCGGCCAGCTGTCCGAAGTGTGTGCGTGAAAACCAGGCGCGAAACAGGGTCACCCGGTCGGTGTCGCCGCAACGGATGCGGCCGATCCACGCGTCGCAGGCGGACTCGTCGAAATGGGTGATCTCGGTGAACAGGTCCAGCGACCGTGCCTCCGACACTCCGAGCATGCCGACCGCGCTCTCGAACAGACCGGCGAGTTGATCGGTCATTTATCGGTCGTGTATCGGGTCGCGAAGACCTCGGCTTGTGCCGCGTCAGCCTGTTCGGGAGTCGGCAGATGCATGACGTTGTCGATGAGGCCCCGCAGGATCTCGTTGTCTTCCACGCCTATTTGATGCATGCTCTCCGACACGGCTTCGCTTTCCAGCAGGAAGGTGTGCTGGCCGGCGAGTCCTTTTTGACGGGCCAGGTCGGCGAGGACGAGAATCTCTTCCGCGAGTTCGACCTCGGAGAGGCTCGTCGCCGTCGGCGCCAGTTCGACTCGCTGGGTCCTGCCGTCCATGAGCGCCGTCACCGAGACCGTTTCTGGAGGGTTGGTCACCGTGAAAAATTGGAGCCCGTCCTCGTCTTCTGCTTCTTCTTGAACGGCCTCGGTCGCCAGATGGATGGCTTCAAGTTCGGTTTCGGCGTCTTCGGGCTCGGCGGCCCCGTACTCGTACAGCGCGTCTACGCCTGACTCCTCGTCGCCGTCGTCGGCCGCCGAGAAATCGAGGGCGTCCGACTCCGCGGTGTCATCGTCATCGGCAGTGGGTGCATAGCTCGAGAAGTCCAGGGCGGCGAGGTCATCGTGGTCGTCGTGCTGCTGCATGGGTCCTTCTTTCTCCAAATCCGTTGCGGTAAAAGTTCATTCCCAGGCGAGATCGAGCCAGCCGCCCGCGGGGAGGAATTCCAGTAGGCCGTCCAGTGCGCGCTGCAGATTCTCCTGGTTGCCGGGTAGGAAACTTCCGTAGAGTTCACCGCCCACGCGGCGGGGCAGCGAAACCAGCCGGCCCAGCGGGGAATCGACGACGCCGGCGGCCACGTCCGTACGCGTCGACGTCCCGCCGGGGTGGCGTTGGCCGGCCGTGATCTCCACCCAGCTGCCGGGGTCGCCGATGATCTCGGCGTAGACGCGGGCTGCGGTCGCACTGACACCCTGATTCGCCAGCTGTGCAGCGGTCGTGCATCCCTGCAGTTCGGCCGCGACGCCGGTCATCGGCTCGACGTTGGCGGGCTCGGCGGGACCCAGCACCGCCGTGACCATGCCCGCCAGACCCACCTGCGGCGCCACCAATTGCAGCACCAGCAGATCGCCGTCCCTGGCCGCGATGACATGCCGTTCGCCCTTGCGGCACACCACAAAACGCACCATCACACCGCCGACATCGCGTCGCCACCACCGACCCTCCAGGGTCCGGTCCGGCCGGCTGAGGGTGTCGACCATGGCCGCAACGGTCGGGTGCGGTTGCCCGAAATGATCGAGCACTCCTTGCGCGGTGAGGTCACGCTGCACCTGATCCCAAACGATGTTCCGCAGCTCCTCTTGCGGGATGTTCGGCCGAATCCCAAGTACCACTGGAAAATCCACCAGGTGCAGGCGGTCGGCGATCAGCAGCATGCCGTCGATGGTCACCTCTGCGCCGACGACGTCGTCGACAAGGCCCGCGCGGCCGGCGGTGAGGGGACCGGACATGATTACTTATCGCGCATCTGATTTTTGAAGTTCGCCGCCAGCTCGAGGTCGATGTCCGTATAGGTCTCGGCCGCGACCCGCAACCTGACGGAAAGGTCGGACGAGGCGTTCGCGATGGCCGACGCCGCCTCGGCCCGCACCGCCTGGGTGTCGCCCGCCGACTGGTTGGAACATCCACTCACCACGCCGTGGGTCCACCAGCAGTCCCACGCGAGGTCCTTGGTCTTCTGGCTTGCCGATGCCGACTTGGCTGCCGCGCTGTCCTGGTGTCCGGCCAGTTGCACCAGGTACTCGGGGGTGGCGACGACGGGTTGGTTCACCGGTTTGTCTCCTCGCAGTTCGACACGCTATGTGCTTGGCTGGCTTCGGGTTTCGGGGGGTGGTGCTAGAGGGTGCGCTGCTCGGGTGTCGGCTGGGCACCGACTTCGATAGGCGCCCGCTCGGCACCCTGGGTGCCGGCGCCCGCACCGTCGGCGTCCTCCTCGAGTCCGACCGTCTCCGCAGTGGGGGCCTCCGCGTGCGCTGTCTCGGCGGCGGGTGTCGCCGCGCCCTGGCCCTGTTGCCCCATCTGGGCGATCTGCTGTACCTGTCCCATCGTCTGGTTGAGGAGATTCATGGGCTGCGATAGGGCACCGGACATCTTCGCGAGTTGCCCGGAGGCCTGGCCGATCTGGCCCAGGGTGGGCGGCGTGATCGCCGGCGGTGTCGTCTCCGGCGCCTCGGGCGCGGGCGTCTCGGACGCGCCGGCTGCGGCCATTTCGTCAGTTCCGGTGAGAGCGCTGACCACTTCGTGCTCGTCCGGCGTGAGGCTCTCCCCGCCCCTGCGGAGCAGTGAGCTGAATGTGGGCATCCCCGACATAGCGGACATGCCCGACATGCTGTTCGAGATGTCCTGGAAGTTGGCAACCGTAGTCTCTTCGGAACCGGGCACCGGAAGCGTCCGGAAGGCGCCGGGGATCGGGGCTTTGGTTCCGATGGCGCTGTACTCGGTGGCCATCGAGTCGATCAGAGCCGACTTGTAGAAGGAGGAGTGGATTGCGATGCCCTCGTAGGCGAGGGTGACAACCGATACCGCCGCGACGGTCACAGCCTGGAATCCCGTCGACAGGGGCGGCCCGACGGGCAGCGGGATCGACCACAGGACCAGGGCAATGCCCTGAGCGATGACAAGGGTCAACAGACAAGCGGCGATGACCTGGTGCACCTTGTTGACCTTTTCGGCGTGATCCGAGATGTAGCCCTGCAGCTTCTTGTCCAGCGCCTGCATCTCCGTGATGAGTTCGGTCAGCTTTTCAACCTGCGCCTTGTAGGCTTCCGCTCCGTCGCCCGACCATTTTGCCGAGTCCGGGGTGGCCAACTCGAGATACGGCAACGCGGCGTCGAAGTCGGCGACGGCTTGTGCGAGTGCGTCGCCTTCGGTCGCCGCCAGGACGCCGTTGAGAAGATCCATGATGCCGATCGCGAGCATCGCGAGGTCGACGATGATCGTCGGCCCCTTCACGGGCCCCTTCTGCTTCAAGCCATTTTCGATGAATTTGATCTTGTCTTTCAGGTACCACAGGCCTTTACCGGCGAATGCGCCCGCGTTCAGGCCGACGAGAACCCAGTCCTGCTGGTATCCCGCGCCAAGGCCGGCCTGCGTCCTCGCGGCCAAGTAACCCATGTCGTGAATGCCTTTAAACCAAGCAGCAGTCACCCCGACCGTCCCTTCACTCGCCGATGTCGTGGACCTTCAGTTGCGTAGAGCGTAACAGCGCAGTGACCGAGGTCGCTGCACGAATTTTCTTACTAGAACAGCGATTTCGTGCTTCCGATACCCGACTGCGGGGTCGGCGTTGCGGTGTGGTGACCGCGTGGCAAACAGTTGATGTCGGCGTCGACGCGGGACGAGAGCCTCGACTAATCTGAATGACCGGCTTTCTTCAACTCATCGGCGGCGTTGGCGGACAACGTCTCTGAGGTCGCGGCGCGCGCGGTCGTGTAGTCGCCGGCATGCACCGAATGAGTAGGGCGTTGTTCACTTCTCAGTCACGAGCACGCCGTGTTCGAGTGAGACACTGCGCCCATCTCACGGTGGAGCATGCACGCCGGAGTCGCTTGTGGAGTTTGCGCCGGGGCACCTTGTCGGTTTCGTGGCGCGGCTTTGGGGGGCACCGGTCTTCACACCGCGATGCTTCTGGAGGAGCTGGAATATGACCGCCATCGCTGATTACTGGTTTTGGCGGGGCGCTTGCACGCGAGACCCCGATCGATGGACTACGGCTCCCGACGACGGCGCCAAGGCGCTGTGCCGGGCCTGTCCGCGCCGATGGCTGTGTGCCCGCGAAGCCTGCGAGTCACCGGGTGCGCAGGGTCTGTGGGCCGGCGTCGTCATCCCTGAAGGCGGGCGGGCGCGCGCGTTCGCGTTGCGTCAACTGCGGTCGCTGGCCGAGCGCAACGGGTACACCGTGCGCGTCCAGAACGCATCCGCGTAAGCGGCATCACCCGCCAGCCGCCGGGAACCCCTTGTGGGTCAGTGTGTTTGCGCGCTATGCCGCTCCGGGCGGGTCGAATCGGAAGACCGCGAGCCGGCCGGCCAGCGCTTCGAACTCGTCGGCCGTGCCTTCGCGGACCATACCCGAGCGTTTCGCGAACGCGACCCCGACGGGCACCTTGCTGGAGAAGGCCCGCAGCACGGGCCGGGCTTGTTCGGGGGACAGCTCAACGATGCTGACCGTCCGTGAACGTCGGCCGCGACTCAGGGTGCCGGTGCGTGCGGCGCGGGCGTTCGCAGCCCAGTCGGCGCCGGGATATCCGGCCACGACGTAGAGACCACCGTCGAGCTCGAACGGTGTCATCGGGGTGCTGCGCGGTTGACCGGACTTGCGGCCCGGCACCGTGAGCACCATGGCGGGACCGACCGGAATCCCGAGCCGTTGGATCGCCATCATCACTTTGTTCATGGGTTTGAGGTATCGCGGGGGCTGTGGTTCGGACATATCAGTCTCCTGAACTAACTAGCGAGGGCGAACATGTTGCGGTGCTGGGACACCCATTGCGCGAACGGGGTTGCCGGCCGGCCGAGGATCTTCTCCACGTCGTGGGTGACAGGGGAGGGGTCGTCGAGCGTTTGAGCCAGCATCGCTATGTAGGCGTCGGCGAAATCGGCGCCGAAGCCTAAATCGATAAACCGTTGACGCACTCCGTCGTTCGGAACCTCGCGATACCGTAGCGGGCGGCCCAGGACCGTGCCGATGATCTCAGCCAGCTCCGTGTTGGTGAAGGACTGCGGGCCGGTGAGTGGGATTCGCTGCCCGACCAGCTCGTCGGTCAGCAACGCCCGCGCCGCGACCCCGGCGATGTCCGTCTCGACGATGGGCGTCGTCGATGCGTCGGCGTAGGGTCCGGACACCACATCGGAGGCGCGGATCTGGGCCGACCACATGCCGACGAAGTTGGTCGCAAAAACGCTCGGCCGCAGGCTTACCCAGGCGAGTCCGGAGTCGACCGCGAGTTGTTCGACTTCCTTATTACGGTCCCCGCGAAAGCGGGACGGCTGCCGGGAGAAGTCGTCATCGGCGTTGATCGCCGACAACGCGACCAGCTTGGCGACGCCGGCCCGGGCGCACTGGGCGACCACCTCGTCCAGCTGCCCGGCCAGCGCCCGCGAGTTGAGGAAAACCGCGGACGCACCCGGCATCGCCTCGGCCACTGAACCCGTCACCTCGACGCCGGCGGGAAAGCCGGCCGCCTCTTTTTGCCGGGAAACCGCGCGCACATGTGCTCCCGCGGCGGCAAGTTCGGCGACGAGAGGGCGCCCGACGTTGCCGGTCGCACCGGTTACGACGATCGTCATGATCTTTCCTTTCTGAAGTTTCTGCACTGCTTTCACCAAGGACGGGTGAGAAGGTGGAAAAGTTACAGCCGCAATGCGTAACTTTTCGCCGCACCGAATCGTCGAAGATCTATGAACCAGTCGCAGTCGGGTAGCGACCAGGTCACCGAGGCCTGGCGGCGGCACCGTCCGTATCTGATCAACCTCGCCTACCAGATCGTCGGCGACATCGGCGAAGCGGAAGACGTTGCGCAGGAGGCCTTTCTGCGGCTGTCGCGGAGCGATGTCAGCGAAATCGACGACGTGCGCGGCTGGCTGACGGTGGTGGCGAGCCGACTGTGCCTCGACCAGGTCCGGTCGGCGCGCGCCCGCTACGAACGACTGGAAGACCCCGCGGCGGACCGACCGGCCACGCCGGATAAGGCCGGGCGCCAAGACCCCGCCGAGCGGGTCACCCTGGACGACGAGATCCGGACCGCGTTACTGGAGGTCCTGCGCAGGCTCAGTCCCGGCGAACGAGTCGCGTTCGTGCTGCACGATGTGTTCGGCGTGCCGTTCGACACGATCGCCGAAACCGTGGGCCGTCCGATCGGGACGTGCCGGCAACTGGCGCGCCGGGCGCGATCGAAATTCCAAGTGGCACAGCCCAAGTTGAGCGACGTGGCCCCCGCCGAGCACCAAGTCGTCACCGAGAAGTTCATCGACGCGTGTGCCAACGGCGACATCGCCGCATTGACCGCCGTGCTGGATCCGACGGTGTGGGGTGTGGGAACGATCCTCGTCGACCCGGCACCACCACCACAGGTCAACCACGGCCCGCTGGCGGTGGCCGCCAACTTGCTGCGCTACCTCGGGCCGGAGGTGACGTTGGTCAGCGGTCCCGTCGGGCAGCCGGTGGTGCTGGCGTTCGCGCAACGTCGGCTCTTCGCCGTGATCGTGCTGACGATCGGCGGTTCTCTCGTCACCAAGATCGAGGCCCTTGCCGACCCGTTGGCGCGGCTCGGTCCGTAGTCCTAGGCTTCGTTCCGCTTTTCTCGGGTGGGCTGGTCGCGGACACGGTCGGCACGCGCCGCGAAACATCCGGCGATCGTCGCCGTGATTTCGAGGAACTTGCGTCGCGTCGCCGGTGCCATTTCCCCGTTCACGTCGATCACGCCGCCGGGCCGCAGATGGGCATCGAACGGCACCTCGATGACCGGCCTGCCGTGATCGGTGAATTCGCGGGCCAGCAACGCCCGGGTGCGTTTGTCCGCGTGTCCGTCGGAATCGTTGAGCACCACAATCGTGTTGCGCAGCAGGGTCGCAAGGCCCTGGTCCGCCAGCCACTCGAGGGTGCGCGCGGCGGCGGAGGCGCCATCCGCCCACGGCGATGAGACCACAATCAGCGCGTCCAGGTCGCGCAGGACTTCCCCGGTAAGTGGCGCGTCCATCGTCGAGCCGCAGTCGATGACCGAGATCGTGAAGTGGCGGTCCAGCCGCATTGCGGCCTCCCGGTAGATCGCGGGATCGAGCACCTTGCGCGGGCCCGATGCCGGTTCCCCGCCGAGGACGTACAGGCCCGCGGAGTTGCGGCCCACGCGCGCAACCACATCACCGAAGGATTGCAGGTTCTTGTCGGCGGTGAGCTCCCAGAATGAGCCGCGCGCCGCCGGGTCGATTCGGCTGCTGAGCCGGCCGAAGGCCGTATCGGCGTCGATCGCCACGACGTGGTCTTGATGGCGCAGCTCGGCGAACAGCGATCCGACACTGGCGGCGACAGACGTCTTACCGACGCCGCCCTTACCGAGCACGCCGACCTTGTGGTTGCCGTAGAGACGGGTTCGGATGGCCGCCTCGAACTGTGCCTCCTGCTGCTGGGCCGGTGATGGACCCAGGTTGACAAGGCCGAAGGTGACCAGCCGCAGGATGCGTCGCCAACCGCGATCGGGAAGCTCCGCAGCGGCGGGCGCGACGTCCGCTTGTGGAGGTGTCTTCGTCGGCGGCTGCGGAAATGCGGGCGGGGCGGCGACCGCGGGTGGTGGGGGCCGCATCGCTGGGGCCGGCGGGCGCGCGGGGGGCCTTGCGGGTGGTGGGGGAGCCGGCGCGCGCGGCGGGGCGGGTTTGTGGGCCGCAGGCGGCGGCGCGGGCTGGTGCTCTCTGGGGGGACCGGGCAGGCGTGCCCCGGGTGCGTCGGGCCCGTCAGCCCGCAGCCGGTCCCGGAGGAATTCGTCGCGCTCGTTCATGGGCTCCTCGGGTGCCGGTCGGTTCGACCTCTTTAGTTAGACCTCTTTATTGGGCTGTGCGCAGCCTCTCTGCGTGATGAGCGCCACGGTCCTACGCCCGACGTCGGAACCGGCCACTACTCGTCCAGTATCTCCTCACGCGCCACACATCGGCACTGTGCAAACTTAGCGAGACTTAATATACCGGTGCCGCGCCGCGTCGGCTGGCGCGCTGAGCACGTCCGCACCATTGTTCAGCAACACCCGTGGGCAGCCAATGGCTCGACGTCAGCAAACTCATATCGGTCGTGGCCAGCGGCGCCGACCGCGCCGCGACCAGCGCGACTCCTCGGCCGGGAAACAGCACGTCGCCGGGGGTGCCGAGCCGTGGCTTCCGCGGAATTTACGGCGTCGCCGGGTGGCGGTTAGACTTAACGAAGTTGGCATGTCAGGCGGGTATTGTCATATCGTTTTACGACTTGTCGAGACCGGTTCCAGGCCACCGTTCAGCGCTGCACGGACGAATCCCTAACAGGATCAGCTCCGCCTGGGGGACAGCCCATCAAGACGAGGCCGAAGAGGTTTTCGCCCGCAACCTCAGGGTGTTACTTCCTCGGGGCTGCTGCTAACGGCCGCGCAAAACGTTCAGGTGAAGGGTCAGGTGCATATGACGCCCAAGCGCGTCGGGTTATATAACCCCGCGTTCGAGCACGAT
>NZ_JAFAUS010000021.1 GCF_019243155.1 Mycobacterium sp. | reverse complement strand
TCATCCTCGTTGCCAAGCCCCTGGGCGTGTTCGTCGTCCGCGACGGGCAGGCGTCGTGGGTGCCGGCCGTGGACGCGAACCGGATAGCCCTGATTGGCGTGATCACCGGCCTGCTCGCGGCGGTGATCACCAGCCTGGCGGTGTTGCGACAGCCGCCCTGGCCGCGCATCACGATCAGGGACTATAGGTAACGCCGACCGCGCGGAATACGTACTCGGGCGGCATGTCGAAGGCCAGCGAACGCCGCGGCAGGGCGCCGAGCACGTCGGCCGGAATGTCGACCTTGTAGTGCAGCGACAGCTCACCGCTGAACTTCTCGTCGACCTGGGCGACGTCGACGTCGAGCAGCAATCCCGTGTCCGAGATCTCCACCTTCGCCGGCCCCGTCTGCGGCGCGTCCCAGCGGACGTTGACGGTCGGGCCGGCCAGCTTCGGCAGCATCGACAGCGTTGCCAACACCCGCTCCGAGGTGAAGACCAGCGAGCCGGTGTAGCTGGCGACGCTGTGCGACAAACGGACCCCGGGGATGACACCCCTGAACCGCCGCGTCACGGCGACGTAGTCAGCAAGGTGGATAAGGCCTTCGGCCTCGGCCTCGGCATGCAACTGCTCGGGCAGCTTCCCGATGCCGAACAACTTGCGAACAAAGACGGCCATACCGCCAGTATGACCCGGCCACGAAGCTGGTATCGGTTGATCATGGCCCGTCCACGCACCTACCTGGCAGTTTTGGTGGCCCTGGCGGCCGTGGCGCTCTACGCCCTGATGTGGGTGGGTTACCGGCAGGACTGGCATTGGCTGCACCGCTGTGATTGGTCGTTGTTGAACGCTGCGCACGCCGTCGGGGTCAAGCACCCGATGTGGGTGCGGTTCTGGTCGGGGGTGTCCTTTGCGCTGGGCCCGGTGCCGCTGCGGCTGCTGGGCGTGCTGGCGACGGTTGCCGCCCTGGTGATGCGCAACGTGCGGGCGGCGCTGGTGCTGCTGGCCTGCGCCCCACTGAGCGGTCTGGTGACGGTGGCGGCCAAGGCGTTGGCGAAGCGCCCGCGGCCCTCGACGATGCTGGTGCCCGAGTCGGCCACCTCGTTTCCTTCCGGGCACGCGCTCGAGGCGACGGCCGCCCTGCTTGCGATGGTGTGCTTCGTGTTGCCGATGGTGAATCGGTCGATGGGCCGCGTGCTGATCGCTGTGACCGGGCTGAGCTTGCTGGCGATCGGAAACGCGAGGGTCGCGTTGAACGTGCATTACCCATCCGACGTGCTGGCCGGCTGGTCGATGGGATATCTGTATTTTCTGTTGTGCCTGTTGATATTTCGGCCGGTGGTTCGTCCCGCTTCGTTAAATCCCTGCGGCGGAGGGCATTTGATCACGGCGCAGTGACCTAACCGGTTCTAAAGCTTGACTTGACCTTGAGTCCAGGTCGGTTTGACGATTGAGGTCATGCGCCGACTGATCGCTTCGCTTTGCGTCTTGTCATGCGCGGTGTTCGCAGCGCTGGCACTGGCGCCGACAAGTGGCGCGGCCGGCACGCCGTGGTTCGCAAACGCGGTTGGCAATGCCAATCAAGTGGTTTCGGTTGCGAGCACCGGCGGGTCAAACGCCTCGATGGACATCTACCAGCGCAGCGCCGCCGGCTGGCAGGCACTGCGGACCGGCATTCCCACGCACGTCGGTTCGGCGGGCATGGCACCGCAGGCCAAGAGCGGGGTACCGGCCACCCCGATGGGTGTCTACACCCTCGACTCCGCCTTCGGCACCGCGGCGAATCCCGGTACCGGGCTGCCGTACACCCAAGTCAACGGAGGCAACTACTGGTGGAGCGGCGACGACCACAGCCCCACCTTCAACTCCATGCAGGTCTGTCAGAGGGCGCAGTGCCCGTTCAACACGGCCGACAGCGAAAACCTGCAAATCCCGCAGTACAAGCACGCGGTTGTGATGGGCGTCAACAAGAACAAGGTTCCGGGCGGCGGCGCGGCATTCTTCTTCCACACCACCGACGGCAAGCCGACCGAGGGATGCGTGGCGGTCGATGACGCTCAGTTGGTGTCGATCATGAAATGGCTGCGGCCCGGCGCGGTGATCGCGATTACCAAGTAGCTCAATCGGCAAGCGCGCGACCGGGTTCGACCTTGAAATCGAGACCCTTCAACGACATCGTGGCGTCGTAGGTTCGGTCGTAGCCGGTGACGCTGATCTTCCACCCGTCCTTGGTGCGTTGGTATTCGTCGCGGTAGAAGGCCGCACCGATCAGCATGAAGTTGAAATCGGCCACGATGACCCGGTCCTGCAGATACCAACTGCCCGTTGCGGTATCGCCGTCGACGAGGATCTCCGGGTGAGTCACCCGGTGCTCGGTGATGACGTTCGCGGGTAGCGACGTCCGCATGTACTCCACCAGGTCGGTGCGGTTGGTGAAGTGCAACTCGTTGCCGAGCGAGGGGCCGTAGTCGGCCTTGATGTCCTCGGCGAGAGTGTCGGCGTAGTCGTCCCAGTGCTTGGTGTCCAGTGCGCGCAGATACCGGAATTTGAGCTGCTTGATGGCTTCGATATCGGCCAGTTCCTCCAGGGTCATCACGTCATTGCAGCACACGGGTGACCATGTCGATCAGGGCCCGTCGCTCCAGGCTCCAATCGACGGCCGTACCGGTGACCAGCTGCGCCAGCACCACCCCCCGTAGGGTCGCCCAGATGACCTCGGCCACACCGGCATTCGCCGGATCGGTGGTGATCAGACGGCCGAGCTGGCCGATCGCGTCGTTCATCTCGAGCAGGTGCCGCCGCGAGGACTGGCCCAGGCCGCCCCGGGTCGCCCGCAGGATTTCGAAGGCGGCCATCGAGGTGGGGCTGCTGTAGCAGTCCCATGCGGTGTCGATGACGACCTCGATGCGCTCCCGCAACGGCAGATCGCTGACCTCGGCGGCCGACAGGCTCTCGATCAACCTGTCCACGCCGTCGTCGACGACAGCCATCAGCAGGCCGTTGCGATCGCCGAAGTGGTACTGGATGACTCCCCAGGTGACACCCGCGCGCTCGGCCACGTGCTTGGCGGTGGCGGCGGAGAACCCTTCCTCCGTGATGCACCGGACCGTCTCCTCGATGATCCTGGCCCGCGTGTCGTCGCCGCGCTTGCGCGGCGCGCTGGTGCGCCTGGTGGGACCGATGGGCCGTCCAGGCGTCTGGCCTGCAACAATGGACATTGTTGACTTTATAACATAGTCGAGTCTATTTTTGTGCCGTGAGCAGCCCCTCTCGATTCGCGCACCTGTCCCGTGACCAACTGGTCGTTTTGGTTCCCGAGCTGCTTTTGATCGGGCACATGATCGACCGTTCCGGAATGGCTTGGTGCATCAGCTCGTTCGGCCGCGAGGAGATGGTGCAGATCGCCATCGAGGAATGGGCGGGCGCCAGCCCGATCTACACCAAGCGTATGCAGCAGGCGCTGAACTACGAGGGCACTGACGTGCCCACCATCTTCAAGGGCCTGCAGCTGGACATCGGCGCTCCGCCGCAATTCATGGATTTCCGCTACACCATCCACGACCGCTGGCACGGCGAATTCCAGCTCGACCACTGCGGCGCCCTGCTCGATGTGGAGCCGATGGGCGAGCAGTACGTGTTCGGCATGTGCCACACCATCGAGGACCCGACGTTCGACGCCACCGCGGTGGCCACGAATCCGCGCGCCCAGATGCGCCCGCTGCACCGGCCGCCGCGGGTGCCTTCGGACCGGCATCCGCACTGCGCATGGACCGTCATCATCGACGAGTCCCATCCCGAGGCCCAAAGCATTCCGGCGCTGGACATCGTGCGTCAAAAGCGCGCTGCGACATGGGGGCTCGACGCCATCGACGGATCCGACGAAGGGCAGGCGGACTATTCAGGCCCGTTGCTGTCCGATTTCGACTTCGGCGCCTTCTCGCACTCGGCGCTGGTCCGGATGGCCGACGAGGTCTGCCTGCAAATGCATCTGCTGTACCTGTCGTTCGCCGTCGCCGTGCGGGCACGTGCGGCCGACGACGCGGAAGCCGCCGCGGTGGGCACCCGGGGCCTGATCGGCCTGGCCGGCCTTGGCGCCGAACGCATTCACCGCGCGCTGGGATTGCCCGGTGGGGTAGCGGGCGTGCTGCGGGTGTTCGACTTGCACCCGCTGCTCAACCCCGCGGGCTACGTCGTGGCGGAGACGGAATCAAATCGGCTGATCGTGCATCGGTCGCCGGCCCACGACGACGGTTCCTGGATATCGCTGTGCTCCCCGGAATCCGTGCAACCGCTACAAGCCATCGCCACTGCGGTGGATCCACACATCGAAGTCCGGGTTAGCGGCACGGGTACCGACTGGACGGCCGAATTCACCGAAACCGACACCGTCGCGGACGAACTGCCAGAGGTTTCGGTCGCGAAAGTCAGTGGCGGGTCGACGTTCCAATTCGAGCCGAGGCGTTCGCTGCCGCTCACCGTGGTGTGACATAACGCGATTTGTCAAGGGGTCTGCGGTACCACTTCGGTGAAGCAACCGCATCGACCAGGTACCGATGATGTTGCAAGCCATCGGCTTTGGGCGTGTCCACGGCTATCGTTAACGCTGGCCACCGACCCCTATAGACGAAAGTATTCGATCTATGTACGACCCACTTGGGTTGTCGATCGGGACCACCAACCTGGTCGCTGCGCGAAATGAAAGCCCACCGGTAATCCGGCGTTCGGTGCTGACGCTTTATCCGCACTGCGCGCCGAAAATCGGCTTGCCCGAAAATGATCCGTACCCAGGCGAGCCTGGCGTGCTGATGAAGAACTTTGTGGAGCGCATCGGCGACTCAGTGGCGCTGGTGTCCTCCGATGGGTCAGCGCATGACCCGGAACTTCTTACGGTGGAAGCTCTGGACGCCATGGTGCTCGCCGCCGGCGCGGACGCGGCGTCTGCGGAGATTTCCATTGCCGTTCCCGCGTACTGGAAACCGAGTACCGTGCAGGCGCTGCGCGACGGCCTGCGCACGCATCTTGGCTTCGTCCGAAGCGGCATGGCGCCCCGGTTGGTGTCGGACGCGATCGCGTCGCTGACCGCGGTCAAGGCCGAACTCGGCCTGCCCGACGAGGGCGTGGTGGGGCTGCTCGATTTCGGTGGTGGCGGCACGTCGGCAACCCTGGTGAACATCGAGGGGGACTTCGAGCTCATCAGCGCCACAATGCGTTACCCGGCGCTGTCCGGCGACGAGATCGACCAGGAGTTGATGTTCCGTGTCTTCGAGGGACTGGGCCGCGGCAGCGGCATCGACCCGGGCAGCACCGCCGGTGTCGGCCAGCTCAGCGAACTGAAGGAATACTGCCGGGCCGCAAAGGAACAGCTCTCGACCGACGTGTCCACCGAGATCGTCGCCCAGCTCGGCGAGCGGAGCTGCGCACTGACGGTGACGCGAGACGAACTCGAAGAGCTGATACAGGACCGGCTGACCGGCTTCATCTACGCCTTCGACGACCTGCTGGTCCGTCACCGCAAGGGCTGGAATGACCTCGCTGCGGTGGTCACGGTCGGCGGTGGAGCACAGATTCCGCTTGTCGCGGAACGGCTTACGATGCACGGCCGCACGCCCGTCCTGATGCCCGCGCAGCCCGCCGTCGCGGCCGCGTGCGGATCGCTTGCGCTCGCGTCGCGCGGCGAGCAGCTGGATCTCCGGACGCGGACGTCCATCGGCCTGCTGGCCGCCGCGAATGCCACCGGCGAAGTCGTGGACCTGGGCGCCGGCGATGTGCTGGTGATCGACCACGAGGCGATGACGGACCGCGAATTGGCTTGGTCGCAAACCGAATACCCCGGCGATCTGCGGATGCGGTTCGGCGGCGAGACCTACGACGAGGACGGCCCTTCCGGCTGGTCGATGCGGCTCAACGTGATCGACCCGCCCAGGGAACGGCCGTGGCGACGTCTTCGGTTGTCCCAGTTGATCATCGGGATGTCCGCCGTGGTCGCCATGACGGCGATCGGCGGGGTGGCCTACACGCTGACGGGCATTGAGAACCGTCAGGCGCCGCCCGCGCCGTCGGTGGCGCCGCTGCCGGCGCCGCCGGCCAGCCCCGTCGCGCCGCGCCCGGTCGCGCCGCCGCCTCCCACGGTGGTGCCGCCGCCGCCCAGCGCCGCGCCGATCCCAAGCCCCGAGCCGCCGCCTCCTCCACCGCCGCCGCCTCCACCGCCCCCGCCGCCGGCTCCGCCTCCACCGGTGGTGGTGACCACGCCGCCCGCGCCGGTCTACACGCCGCGGCACACCGCGCCGCCCACGACGCACGAACCACCGCCGGTCACGACCACGCAGACGCCGACGATGACGACCACGACGCCACCACCGCCGCCGCCCACGACGACGCCGCCGCCCTTGGCGACTCAGGAGACGCCAACCACCACGCAGCCGCCGATGACGACGGAGTGGATACGCGTCCCGTTGCTGCCGGTGCCGATACCGGTCCCGGTGCCGGCGAAGCCGACTCCCCAGTACCAGGGCCCGCAATACGAGCCGCCGCAATATCAGCCCGACTATCCGGGCAACTCGTATCCGGGGAGCCAGTATCCGGGGAACTCCCAGAATCCATTCCTGAGTCCGGGGTACTGATGCATCCGTCGTGACGCACCCCACGGGCGCGTCCGGCCGCACGCGGGTAGCGTGGTGGCACCCAGATCGGGCGAGGTCTCTCTTTTGATGCCCTCATAGAGGGGCCGTGAAGGACCTTGGAGGCGCAAGTGGATTTCGTGCTTGGGGTGTCGATGGCCCCCGAGACGGTCCGCCTGGTAGTCATCGAGGGCCAGGATGCTGACGGTGTCACCGTCGAACAGGACGAGTTCGAGGTCACCGGCGGCGGTGCCTTGGCCCCTACAGGCGCGATCGATCAGGTCATGGCGGCTATCGGTGGCACCCGCGAAGGGGCGCGCGAAGGCGGCCACCGGCTGGCGTCGACGGGGGTGACCTGCACCAACCCCGTACTGGCCGGCGCGCTGCGCGATGCGATGACCGATCGGGACGTCGAGGGTGTGATGCTCGTCGCGCCGTTGCTGGCCGCCGCCGCGCTGGCTCAGACGGTGGGTGGTGCGCTGGGCTACGAGCACATCGCGATGTTGTTCGTGGAGCCCGAGAGCGCGACGCTGGCCGTCGTGGATGTCGGCGACGGTTCGATCGTCGACCTGCACCGGCACCGGATCACCGCCCCGGCCGCCCCGCAGGAGGTTCGGGCGGCCGAGCTGGCGACCATGGTCGCGGGCCTGGACGCGCGGGGGTCCTGGGCGGACGGCGTGTTCCTGATCGGCTGCGGAACGGACATCGTCGCTCTCAAGCCAGCACTCGAGGCGGCGACCCCGCTCCAGGTGACCGCCCCCGAAGAGCCGGACATGGCGCTGGCCCGCGGGGCGGCGCTGGCTTCGGCGAATGCGCCGTTGTTCTCCTCGTCGACGGTGGCGCTGGCCTACGCGCTGGACCCGGGGACCGGAGAGATGAGTCCCCGGGCGTTCAGTCTGGCCTCCGACGATGTGTGGGACGACCCCGATGCGCGCACCGGCGCCCTGGCCTACAGCGCCGTCGAGGACCACCGGGCGTACGTTCGCGTCAGGCGTCCGCGCAAACGCTGGCCGATGGTGCTGGCAGGTAGCGCGGTGGCCGCGATCGCGGTCGCCGTGGCGGGCGTCGTGCTGGTTTCGGTGCCGTCCGGCAACCGGCTGTCCGCGGTGCAGAACAACCCACGCGTCGCCGCACCGGCGACCCCGCCGCCTGCCGCGCCGCCGAGCGCGCCGCCGGAAGCGCAGGTGCCCGCCCCGAGCCCGCCGGCTCCCGCGCCCACGCCCACGGCTCCGCCCCAGACCGAGGCGGCGGCCCCCGCGCCCGCGCCGGCCCCTGCGCCCACCCCGACGCAGCGGCCGACGCCGCATACCGAGGTGATCCCGGCCCCGGCGGCGCCGGTCTATCGCGCCCCGACGCAGCCGGCACCGCAGTACGTGCCGCCCACCCAGCCGCAGGCGCCCGCGCCGTCCGCCCCGGCGTATTCGCCGCCGCAATACACCCCACCTCCGCAGGCGCCCCCGCCCGCACCGGTGCAGCAGCCCAGTCAGCCGCCGGTCACGATGTACCTGCACCTTCCGTTCGTCACGGTGCCGATTCCGATCAACCCACCGCACCCACCACCGTCGCAGTAACACGTGGCGAACGGTGTCGCGTGAGCGCACACTGGCAATAACGGCGAGCGGCAAGGAGGTCGCGTGGGCGAGTACGGAGGCTTCGGCTTCGATCCCGAAGAGTTCGATCGGATGATCAGGGAAGGCAGCGAGGGGCTGCGTGAGGTGTTGGAGCGGGTCGGCAGGTTCGTCGGCGCTCCCGGTGGCCGGACGGCGTGGTCGTCCATTTTCGAAGACCTGTCGCGGCGTCCGCGCCCCACTCCCGAGACGGCCGGCGAAGCCGGCGACGGCGTGTGGGCCATCTACACGGTTGATGCCGACGGTGGCGCTCGCGTCGAGCAGGTGTACGCGAGCGAGCTCGACGCGCTGCGTGCGAACCAGGGCAACGTCGACCCGAAGCGCAAAGTGCGCTTCCTGCCGTACGGCATCGCGGTCAGCGTCCTCGACGACGACTCCGAAGAGCCTTTCGAAGAGCCTTTCGAAGAGCAGTCGTAACGCTCGTCTCAGCCCTGCTGGACGACGTTCGAGTCCCCGGAGTTGTCGATCTTCGGGGTGCCCGAGTGGTAGGTCACCTTGTTGTCGAAGCCGGAGGCTTCGATGCTGTCGACCGCTTCGATGGTGATCGAGTTCTTCACACCGGACACCGACAGGCTGGTGCAATGCCCGGTGATCACTACGGTGTTGGACACCCCGCTGACGCTGACGACGTTGTCGTTGCAGGCGATCGTCCGGTTCTCATTGATGCCGGCAACGCTCAGCGGCGCGCCCGGCGGTGAAACCGGCGAGGTCGACGGCGAGGGTGGATTGGCCTGGGCCGCCGACGGGCCGGGCGCAAACGGGATGCTGGCCGGCGGGGCGAACGATCGCGACACGGTCGGTGGGGACGTGATGATCGATCTCACCCCGGATATCTGGTGTGCGGCGAAGGCGGCGATACCGCCCGCGAGCGCCACCACGCCAATGGCGATGACCGAACCCAGGATCCACCACATGCGGTTGCCCGAGGAGCTTTGCGGTGGCGGTCCGGCATACGGGGAGCCGCCGTAAGTCCACGGGGGCGGCGCCGGTGGCGGCGGGCCCGCCGGAGCGGGGGGATACGGCGAATAACCTTGGCCAGCGGGCTGTGCACTGCCCATCTCGGACGCCCGCGCCGAATCGGCGAGCGGGCGCTCGAGTTCCCGGATCCGCTCTTCCGGGTCTTCGTTTGCTGCCATGGAATGAATATGCCATTCGCTTCGGTACTTTCGGCGTGTTCGGTAGTTTCTGTTCGTGGCCGACATGCCGAACCGTCAGATCCTGTTGCGTCGCCGTCCCACCGGGCTCGTGCAGCCGGATGACACCGAGATGGTCACCATCCCGGCGCCCACGCCCGCCGAGGGGGAGGCCCTACTTCGGACCACATATGTCGGGATCGACGCCGCCGCGCGCACCTGGCTCGATGACCAGCCCAGCTACCTGCCGCCGGTGCAGTTAGGTGAGGTCATCCGGGCGGCCGGAATCGGCGAGGTGGTCGAGTCTCGATGCGATGCCTACGCCGTCGGCGACGTGGTGACCACGCTGACCGGTTTTCAGGAGTACGCGATCATCCGCGACGACCTGTTCAGCACACCGATCCCGGGCGAGGACGACCAGCTGGCGATCATGTCGGTGTACGGGCCGACGGGCGCCACCGCCTACTTCGGCATGACGGACATCGGCAGGCCGCAGCCCGGGGAGACGGTCGTGGTATCGGCTGCCGGGGGAGCCACCGGATCGGTCGCCGGGCAGATCGCCAAGATCGCCGGCGCCCGGGTGGTAGGCATCGCGGGCGGGCCGGAGAAGTGCCGGTCGGTGGTCGAGGACTTCGGCTTCGACGCCTGCATCGACTACAAGAACGACGACCTGGTCGCGGCACTGAAACAGCACTGCCCGAAGCGCGTCGACGTCTATTTCGACAACGTGGGAGGGCCGATCCTCGACGCGGTGCTGGGGCGCCTGGCCTCACACGCCCGGGTCGTGTTGTGCGGCGTCATCTCCAGCTACCTGACCGGCGAGCACCCGGGACCGGCCAACTACGTGAACCTGCTTTCCAAGACCGCACTCATGCAGGGGTTCAACGCACTCGAGCAGTGGGGCCGATTCGACGAGGCGTTCGCCTCGCTGCGGAAGTGGGAGGCCGAGGGCCGGCTCAAGCCCCGGCAGACCGTCTTTGAGGGCATCGAGTCCTGCGTCGACGCCCTCAACGGACTGTTCACCGGCGCCAACATCGGGAAGACGTTGGTCAAGCTGAGCGAGCCCTCGACCCCCTGACGCCCTAGTCCTCGCCGAGGACTCGGTGCAGCGTCTTCTTGGCCTCGCGCAGGGCGTCGAGAACCTTGGTCCGCGCCTCGGCGAGCTGTTGCTTCTGCTCGTCGGTGCCCGTCCACGTGATCGTGCGTGCCAGGCCGGCAATCTCGAACAGCTCCCTGCGGATCTTGAAGACGTCGCCGAACTTGGCGGCCCGCCCCAAGAACGCGTGCGCTGTCTCGCTGCTGATGCCCCGCCAGGCCAGCAGATTCCGGCCGAGCTCGGTCAGCGTGGCCACGCCGTTGTCGACGGTGACGACGCCGCGCCCCGCGAGCAATCCGATGGCGAGCTCAGCCACGTCCTGCGGAGGCGTGAATGCGCCGTCGGTCGCGTCGGTCACCCGTTGCACGATCTGCGCGGCGTCGGCCGGGCCATCGAGCAGCAGCGCCGCCGTGACGAAGGCCGCACGCTTCAGATGATGCCTGCCGTGTTTGCCACCGGGCCCGCCGAAGCCGGGACCACCAAAGCCGGGCCCACCGAAACCGGGCCCACCGAAACCGGGCCCACCGAAGCCGGGACCGCCAAAGCCGGGCCCACCGAAACCGGGCCCACCGAATCCCGGGCCACCGAAACCAGGCCCGCCAAAACCACCGAACATCGTTGTTGTTCCTTTCTTCAGCCCCTTCTGGGACCATCAACTTCCTTGATACCACCGGCCGAAAGGATGTCAACCTGCTTGATAATCGCGGCGAAAATGCCTGCTTACAAGCCGAACGACCGCAGAACTCTGTCGCTCGCTCCGTTGCTGAACGGTCGCCGGCGGGTGGTACGGGCCCGAGTGTGGGGGATGCGCCCCACCCCGGTGCGTGGTTTCATGACACCGTTTGCGAAAGTTTCCTAGGGGTATCGACGGGGTCGTTAGACCGCTTTCACGATTGGTGGTAGTCGGATGGATCGTCGCAGCATGATGCTGATGTCGGGGCTCGGCATGCTGGGGGCTGCGATGCGCTTGCCGCAGGCCTGGGCGACGCCATCGGCGCCGGCAGCACCGCCCTCGTCCGCGGGCGGACCCTACGTCTTCCAAGACGAGTTCGACGGGCCCGCGGGCTCGGCTCCCGATCCGGGCAAGTGGACGATCCAGACCTGGCAGGACGACGTGTTCCCGCCGGTCGACGGGATCTATCGCGACGACCGCCAAAACGTGTTCGTCGACGGGCACTCTAACCTCGTCCTGCGTGCCACTCACGATCTGATGAGCAACACCTATTACAGCGGCAAGCTGCGCGGCAACTTCCGTAGCATGATCAACCAGACCTGGGAAGCGAAGATCAAGCTGGACTGCCTGTACCCCGGCCTGTGGCCGTCGTTCTGGGGCGTCAACGAGGACCCGCTGCCCGACGGCGAGGTCGACATCTTCGAGTGGTACGGCAACGGCGCGTGGGCCCCGGGAACCACGGTGCACGCCGCGTCCAACGGGAAGACCTGGGAAGGCAAGTCGATTCCCGGCATGGTCGACGGCGACTGGCACACCTGGCAGATGCATTGGGGCGAGGACGGATTCCAGTTCTCGCGAGACGGGGCGCAGTACTTCAAAGTCCCGAACAAGCCCATCCACGTGCACGGCGGCGCTCCCGACGACTTCCGTTGGCCGTTCAACAATCCCGGCTATTGGATGACCCCGATGTTCACCCTCGCCGTCGGCGGGGTGGGCGCCGGTGATCCCGCCGCGGGCACCTTCCCGTCGTCGATGCTCGTCGACTACGTGCGTATCTGGTGAGAAACTACTTCGTCGCTTCGATGACCTGAACCAGGTTGAACTGCCAGCGCTCGACGAGGCGGAAGCCCAAGTCGTGCGGCACCGCGAAGGCGGGGCTCGCCCAGTAGCGCGGACCGGGCGGAATCGCCACGCCCTGCTCATGGGCAGGCTGTGATTCGTCAGCCTGCGTGATGATCCATACGACGCGGCACTGACTCAACGGCGCGGCGACGACCTCCGGGATGAGGTTGGTGTCGAAGACGTCGTTGAGGTCGGTCGCCCGCTGCCACAGCGTGAGATCGACCAGCTTGCGATACGCGTCGGGCCGCGCCGCCAGCAGGGGGCGCATCGGCGCGGGCATGAACGTCACCGTGTCGTTCACCAGCAGGCAATCGCCCGAGGACGCCTTCGCGGTGACCAGATCGGCGACCTGGCTGTAGTCCATTCCATATTTCGCATATGGGTTACGTTGTGCCCGAAGGTAATTCGGTGCCGCGGCGACGGCGAACAACGTGACCACGGCCGTTGCCACCCAGGGCTTGGCCGCCAGCGCGCCGATGCAGATACCCAGGATCAGTGCCATCGCCGGGACGGTGAAGGACAGGTACCGCGGGGTGTAGACGGGGTGCAGCAACGCCGACAAGGTCACGATGACGGCGGTCGGTATTGCGATCCAGCCGAGGGCGAGGACCAGCAATTGCCGCTCGGTCTGCGCCAGTTGTGTGGATGTGAAGCGCCACAGGACAATAGCCGCCGCCACGAGCAGCGCCGACAAAACGGCGAAGGAGGGACTTCGTTCGAAGTATTGCTGGACCGCCACGTCCTCGATGGTTCGGTGCCCGATCGGTGCGACCCATTTGATCTGGTGCACCTGCCCGATCACCTCAACGACGAACGGAGACAAGGCACCCGCCGTCAGGACGGACGTGATCGCGAAGCCTGTCACCACCTTTCGCGGGCGGTGGAATGCGCAGATGAAAACCGCGTGCACTATCAGCAGCAGCACCACATACATGTCGAGCAGAATCGACGTCGCGAGTGTGATCCCGTAAAACAGCCAGCACCAGGAGTTTTCGCGGCGCACGGCCACGACCAGCAGCACTGTCAACCACACCGCGGCCATCATGGACAGTGCATACGGTCGGGCCTCGATGCCCGCCCACGTCGCCCGGGGCAGGATCGCGCAGAAGACTCCGGATGCCACCGCCACGATGCGCGACGAGAACTGCTTGGCCAGCACCACCACGCCGGCCGCCGCGCCGCCGACGGCCAGAGCGCTCGGCACCCGCGACCAGAACTCAGTGGGTGCGAAGAGCTGGAACCAGCCGTGCATGAGCAGGTAGTAGAGGCCGTGGACGGCGTCCACATTGCCGAGCATGCGCCATAGCTGACCGAGCGAACGACTGTAGGAGGCCGAGATCGTCGCGGCCTCGTCGTACCAGAAGGACGGGCGGCCGGCCCAGCCGAGACTGATTGCGGCAGCTAGCAATCCGACGACGAGCGGGTCGAGTGCGCCCGGCAGCACGCGCCCGCGAAGCGTGCCACTACGCCGTGAATCGGTTTGGGAGGAGATCGCCGGGCCGCCAGGCACGTGGCTATGTTGCCAGACGCGAACCAGGGGGCCTGCGGCCGCTAGTTGCTCAGGTAGAGGTAATAAAGTCCGTCGGCATGCTCGCGGCAGTCCCAATGGGTGTATGCGCGGTCGTTGTAGGCGAGCTCGACGTGTGGGCCGTCGACTTCGCAGGAGGCCAGCGTCGAGTAGACGCCGTCGACCTGAATCTCATCGGCGTGCGCCACGCCCACCGCGGTGGTCATCAGCCCGCCCAGCGCCAGCACGCCGGCAGCGACAATCCGCTTCATACAAGCCCCCTCGGTAATTGGTGAGGCGAATATAGCCACTTCCCAGGGCGTCCGATCGGGAAATGAGCAACTCGGATCGTCCGGCAGTCGTTCGAACGTATGATCGATAAATGGGCGACCTGGCGTCGATCGGATACAACGGCCAACCGGTCCGCAGCCCGTTTCGGGTGGTGCGTCCGCCGGTCACGGTGCTGGTCGACCTGACCGTCCTCTTTCCGCGCCAGCCACACCGTTCGGGTCGCTATCAGCCCAACGGTCTGCAACTGCACAAGGTCGTCGAGGGACGGCTGAGCTGCTGGGGCGTCTGCGAGCAGGGCGACTGGTGGGGGCTGGTGACCTATCCGGTCGCATACGGCTCCAAGCGGAGAACGGTGACGCACTGGGTGCCCGCCTGGACGCTGCGCCGCAAACGCTAGCCGTGTGCGGTTAAACCGTGCCTGCGCCGCACGCCAATGCGATGATGCTGCCCGTGGCAGGTAACTGGGTTCCCGTGCTGACCAAGCTCATTCCGCTCGGACTGGTCATCGCCCTCTCACCGATCACGGTCATCCCGGCGGTGCTGGTCTTGCACGCGCCCCGGCCGCGGCCGGCCGGCCTGGCCTTCCTCGCGGGCTGGGTGCTGGGCCTGGTCGCACTGACCGCGGCGTTCACCGAGGCCTCCGGCCTCCTCGAGGGCCTGCGCCCCCAGACACCGCCGGCCTGGGTGTCCTGGCTGCGGGTGGTCTTCGGCTTGGCGCTGATCGGGTACGGCGTGTTCAGTTGGATCACCCGGCATCGCCACACCAAGACGCCCGGCTGGCTGCGTACGTTCTCCACGCTGACGCCGCTGCGCGCCGGGCTGACCGGGCTGGCGCTCGCGCCACTGCGACCCGAGGTGCTGATCCTGTCCGCGGCGGCCGGATTGGCCATCGGCACCGAGCGGTTGAACGTGCCGGCCGCGCTGACGGTGGGAGCGGTGTTCGTGGTCGTCTCCGCGTCGACCGTCGCGATCCCCATCCTGGCTTTCGTCGGCGCCGGCGACCGCCTCGACCACGCGCTGGACCGCCTCAAGACGTGGATGGAGGAAAACCACGGCGCGATGATGGCGGTCATCTTGGTCGTGATCGGTTTGATCGTGCTCTACAACGGAATTCACGCTCTGTAGCAACACGGTTTACACACTTTGCCAGCGCGGCCGGGGTGTCGATGGGAAGATTGCTGCCCATGGCAGGAAGCTGGGGCAACGTGCTCACCGGGCTCGTTCCGCTTGGACTGGTCATCTCCCTCTCGCCGCTCACGGTGATCCCGGCGGTGCTGGTGCTGCAGGCGCCGCGTCCGCGACCGAGCGGCCTTGCGTTCCTGGGCGGCTGGGTGCTCGGGATCGCCGGGCTGACGGCGCTGTCGGTAGCGGCGTCCGGGCTGCTCGGCGGCCTGGACAAGTCGCCGCCGAGATGGTCGTCGTGGCTGCGCGTGGTTTTCGGGACGGCGCTGATCGTGTACGGCATCTACAAGTGGATGACCCGGAAGGGCCACTCCGAGTCGCCGGCCTGGATGCGTTCGTTCGCCAGCATCACCCCGACGCGTTCCGGTCTGATGGGTGCGGCGCTGGCCGCGGTGCGGCCCGATGTTGCACTGATCTGTGTCCCAGCCGGATTGGCCATCGGCACCAGCGGGCTCGATCCCGTCGACGACTGGCTGGCCGCCGCGTTCTTCGTCGCCATCGCGGCGTCAAGCGTCGCGATCCCGATCCTGGCCTACGCGGCGGCCGGCAGCCGGCTCGACGACACGCTGGCTCGGCTCAAAGACTGGATGGACAAGAACAACGCGGCGCTGCTCGCTGTGGTGCTCGTCGTGATCGGCGCGATGGTGCTCTACCACGGGATTCACGCGCTATAGCCCCCGTCGGCCAGGCCGGCATCCGCCTCGAGCCTGTTCGTCGCGCCAAAGATCAACTCGCGGAACAGTTCCCAGCTGTAGGCCCTGAGCATGCCCACATGGCCGCGCTCCGCCCATTGCCGGCAGTGTCGCTCTTCGTGATGGAGCAACCGGTCCAGATCGATGCGCTCGGAGGAGATGATGCGGCGCAGTAGCGCGGCGGGGTCGGTGCGTCTGCCCGTGTTGATCATGAAGATGTCACCCCAGGTGGTGCCACCCCGCTGGCTGAATTGCCGTTGGATCAGATTGCCCCCCGCACCCATGAGAATGCCGTTCGGCGTCGTGGCGAGTCGCCCGCCGTTGCGGTGCACGAACGCGACGTCGCGGGCGTAGCTCCAGCCGTTGGCTTTCTGCCGGTTCATGATTCGCGCGATCTCGGCGGCGCCATAGGGCGTCGCGGGGAAGTCGGTCGGCCGCCTTCCGGTCCTGCCGTAGTCGGTGCCCGCGTTCAGGACGTAGGTCAACAGCGCCGCCTCGCGTACGTCGTCGCCGTCGGTGTCCGGCGGGATGAGGAAGAAGGATTTGCCCCTCGGGTCTTTGATCTCCGCCATATTCCCCAGCAATTCGAAGCTTTCGGGAATGAGGTCGAATCGCTGCCCGATCTCGGAGACGATATGGGTGCCCACGCCGCGGCGCTGGGCGTTTTCCCGCCAACTCGTCCAATGTCCTTGTCCATCCATGTCTTTGGGCCTACAACCCCTCGGTCAGGTCGCGCACTTGCGCATACCGCGCCAGCACCTCGGGTGCCGGGTCGGCGGTGTATTCGACGGCCGCGGGCGGATGCCAGGACGGTGGTAGCGGCGATCCGCTCAACGCCCAGGCCGCCTGTCGCGCCGCACCCCGTGCTACGTACTCCGCCGGTGCGGGCGCCAGCACCGGGATGCCGAACACCGCGGGCGCTATCCGTAGCAGCGCCGTCGACCGGGCACCGCCGCCGACCAGCAAGACGCGGTGCACCGCAACGCCGTGCCCGGTCAGGTGCGCGATGCCGTCGGCCAGCGAGCACAGCAGTCCCTCCACCGCGGATCTGGCGAGGTTGGCCGGTGAAGCATTCGCCACCCGCAGGCCGTGCAGCGCGCCAGAAGCGTTGGGGCGATTGGGAGTTCGCTCGCCCTCCAGGTACGGCACCAGGACCAGCCCCGCGCTGCCCGGTGGCGCCGACAGCGCGAGCCGGGACAACTCGTCGTGGTCGACGCGCAGCATCGCGGCCGCCGCATCGAGCACCCGCGCGCCGTTGAGCGTGCACACCAACGGGAGATAGCGGCCGGTACCGTCGGCGAATCCCGCGACGGCGCCCGAGTCGTCGCGCACCGGGACGGCGCTGACCGCGGCCACCACCCCGGACGTACCGATCGAGACGATCACATCGCCTTCCTCGGCGCCCAGCCCGAGTGCCGCGGCGGCGTTATCCCCGAGCCCCGCGCCGAAGGTGGGCCCGTCGCAGGCGAGCGGTTGCGACGGGCCCAGCACCGCCGGCACTTTGGGCCTGCGCCCGCGCAGGGCCAATTCCAAGAGGTCGAGCCGGTATTCGCCCGTCGCGGCGTCGTAGTAACCGGTGCCGCTGGCGTCGCTGCGGTCGGTGGTCAGCCACGCGATACCGGTCTCGTCGCGGAGCCGCCAGCTCAGCCAGTCGTGCGGCAGGCAGACGGCCGCCGTGCGGTCGGCATGCCGAGGTTCGTTGTCGGCCAGCCAGCGCAGCTTGGCCGCCGTGATCGCCGCCAGCGGCACGACGCCCACGGCCTGCGCCCACGCGCGCGCTCCGCCCAACTCGTCGACGAGCGCGACCGCGGCCTCGGCCGACCGCACGTCGTTCCAGAGCAGCGCGGGCCGCACCACGCGGCCGACCTCGTCGAGGCACACCATGCCGTGTTGTTGCGCGCCGACCGCGACCGCGGCGACGCCGTCCAGGCCGCCCGCGGCCGCGATCGCGTCTCGTGCGGCCGATTCCCATGCCGCCGGGTCGATTTCGGTCCCTTGCGGGTGGCCGGCGCGTCCTTCGCGGACCACCTCGCCGGTGCCGGCGTCACAGATGAGCACCTTGCATGACTGCGTTGACGAGTCGATACCGGCGACCAGCCTCACGATTCGTCACCTGACAGCACACCGACGCCGAAATGCACAATGCCGACACCGATTTGGCCGCGCCGGTACGCCGGGACCGGCGCGGCGAAACGGTGCTCCGGAATTACGGCACCGCTATGCGCTCGGGCACAGATCGCGCAGGGTGTAGATCACGACGTCCGCGGCCTGCCGACCGTTGATCCCACCGGTGCCCTGGTCGGCGTCGGACTCCTGCAGCGCCAAGCCCTCGAGTTGTTGGGGAGAAGCGCCCCAAGACAGCTGTTGGCAAAGCCGCTGGCCCATCGACAGCAGCGCTTCGTCGCCGCCGTTGATCGGGTGGATTCCCGCGTTGTGCAGGTCGTTGAGATAGGACGCCTGATCGGCCCGCGCCGGGCTGGCCCAGACAACCCCGGCGAGCAGAAGTGGGCCAGCCGCGAGTGCTGCTCCCATGAACCGGCCATAGGGCCGCCGTGCTGCCATGCAACCTTCTCCTTCGTCCGTGCCCGATTCGGATGCTGCACTTTTACTTACACGAAAGTTGCGAGAAATACGCGGCAGAACGCAATTCCGAAGGATGAATAGTCGCCAAAGACCGGTTAGCTACCGATCACTAGGCGCCGGGGCACAGATCCCGGAGGGCGATATTGACGACGGCCACGGCTTGTTGGGGATCGAGCCCACCGGCGCCCTGGTTGGCGTCGGACCGTTGCAGCGCCAGGCCCTCCAGCTGGGAGGGAGGAGCGCCCCAAGACAGTTGCTGGCAGACCGCCGCACCCATCTGCAACAGCGCCGGATCGCCGCCGCTCACCGCGTGGATTCCGTCCCTGTGCAGGTCGTTGACGAAAGAGTTCGCGTCGGCTTGGGCCGGGCTGGCCCACACGAGCCCCGCTAGCAGAAGTGGGCTACCTACCAGCGCTGTGCCCATGATCCGGCCATAGAGGCTTTGAGTTGCCATGACCCCTTCTCCCGTGCCTGTTCACCATTGAGCCCTATTTTGTTCACTTATATGAAACCTTTCGGACATGGCCCGTGCACTGAAGATCGCCTGTGAATGACCTGCGGAAAAATAAAGTCACCGAGATCGCAAGTGCTGTCGGTCTGGGCGAGAGGGCATTGCGGCGAGTCGGCCCGCGCGGCCGCCGCTGCGTCGGTCCGATGGCGGCGGCGACGGCGCCGGACTTTTCGTCCCGGATGGCCGCGAAAATGACAGGCGGCCCCCTTTCCGGGGTAATTAAACGCGCCGAGGGTTCCTTCTCGGCTGGGTGCCTTTTGGCGTTTCCGTAGCGGCAGGCTGAACGCCTTAAAAGTCCAACATCACCATTTGGAAACGGCGCGGTGCGGCGTGTCTTGAGTATTGCGTCGGCCATTAACAATGAGTGCGTCGTCGAAAGACGGTTGGGACAGCTATGCGGTTCTGCTGAACCATTTAAATTCAAAATGGTGAGCACGAAAAAAGGAGTTACGTTGATGACGATCTTCGATCGATTCAGCATCGGAGTTGTTGCCAGCGCGGGGTTGTGTGGAGCCGCTATCGCCATGAGCCCGGACGCGGCAGCCGTCCCGCTGAAAACGGGCGGCTACGCGTGCATCCAAGGGCAGGCGGGCGAGGCAGCCGCTGGAGCGCCGGCAGCCGCCGGAGCGCCGGCAGCCGCCGGTGCGACCCTGGCCGCAGGCGGACCCGCGGCCGCGGACACGTGCAGCGCTGCACTCACCGACATGGCGGGCGCCGGCGTTCCGCTTGTTGTCCCTGGACCGATCCCGGCGGGCGCCCCCGTTCCGCTGGGCGGTCTTCCGCTGGTTCCCCCGGTGCCGCTCGGCGCTCCTGTACCGCCGGTGATTCCGGCCGGAGCCCCGCTGGTGGCACTCGGTGGTGCGCCGTTGGCCGCCGGTCTCCCCGTGGATCCGGTTGCTCCGCTCATCGACATGGCCGGGACCGGTAAGGGCGCGCCGACCGGTCCGGAGCCCGCCGGCGGCCCCATGCCCGGACAGCCGGTTCCGGCGGGGCCCGCCAGCTGAGGCCGATCCCCTCCGAAATCGCGTAGACCCGCTGGGTGCTCACCCAGCGGGTCTGTCGCGTTGTAAGTAAAGATGATTGGCCGCGCTAATTCGCAGCATTATTGGCGCCAAGCCGCACGGCAGGACGGCATTCAGAATCGCCCGCACGCGGGGAATGCCGCGGGGCGGTGGGGAAATCGGTGGCGGTTATTCTTCTACAATTACCGGGTCGCCAACGTGGACCGTGTTGTAGTACCACTCGGCATCCTGGGGACTCAGGCTTATGCAGCCGTGGCTGACATTGTCGAATCCCATTGAATTGACGGCCCAAGGAGCCGAATGCACGAAGAGGCCGCGATTGCTGATCCGCACGGCGTCATTGACCGTCAGCCGGTAGCCGTCGGGATCGTCGACCGGGATCCCGACGCTGCTCGAATCCATCACGATCGAGCTCTCTTTGCCCAGGACGCTGTAGGTGCCGGCCGGGGTCGGGTACTCCGGCCTGCCCATCGAGGCCGGCATTACTCCCTCTTCTCCCCAGTGGGGACGGTGATGCGGCGCAGGCAGTGGCTGGGGCGGGTCCGCCTGGACTCCGTCGATGGTCACGGTGAACGTGTGCTCCGAAACGTTGGCGACACCGACGACGGCGGGACCCGTTTTGAACTCCGTGGACTCGCCGTCCACCGCGAGTGCCACCGTGGTGTGCGCCGGCCAGAAGTGGTCGGGAACCCATTGCACGACTTTGTTATCCAGCCATTGGAATTTGCCACTCATGGCGGGCGCCGCTTTGATGTCGATGGCGTGCTCGGCGGCCTGCCGGTTGGCGACGGGTGAATTGAATGTCACCACCACGGGGTGCGCCACGCCCACGACCTGTCCCCGCGCCGGTAGCACCGAGGCGACGTCGAGTCCGTGTGAATGGTTCGCCGAAGCCAGGCTGAACCCGGCCGGCGCCGCGACGACACTCGCAGCCACCCCGACGACGGCAAGACCGCACCGAACAACAGCCCGCATGGCCCCTGCTCCTTTAACTGACAGCGTTGTAATAGCCATGATCGTAAAGCCGCCTGACCTGCGGAAGTACAAGGGCGCGTTAGTATTTCGATTACGCCTTGGTCACGTTTCGGCTACGGCGGTTTAGGAGCCGATTCCGGCCAGTTCGTGTGCGACCGAATCGAATGCTCGCAGCGTGTCCCACAACATCTGCGGGTCCCCGGCGTCCGGCTGGGTGGACAACTTGGCCGCGACAACCTCCGCGGCGCGGTTGACGTAGATCATCTGACCGCACATGCCCTGGCACAACAGGACATTGCTGCCCGGGCAGGGGAACCACACCTGGTTGCGGTACATCCCGCCTGGCATCTGGTTGTCGTCGGGACTGGCGTCGAACGCCTGACGCGAGTCGGGACCGCCGTCGAGGGTGTCGGCGATCCACGACGCCGGTACCACCTGCTGGCCCGTCAACGAGACACCGTCGTGCAAGAACAGCGACCCGAACCGGATCATGTCGGTGAGGCAGGCGTTAATGCCACCGTCGAAAAAGCCGGTGCCTTCCGAGTCGATGCCGATGGTGGCGTCACAATGCGCACCGATGCGGCTCCACAGCAGTTCCGACATCAGCTCGGGCATCCGCTGGCCGCCGACCACCTCGCAGATCCAGCCAAGCACGTCGGTTTCACACGATCGGTATTGAAACGGACCGCCGTGCTCCGACTTCTGCCGCAAGGTCAGTAGGAACTCGCGCAGCGTGGCCGGGACGTCCGGGCCGCTTCGCGGTGCCCACCCCATCGCCTGGTCGAGGACGTGTACCTCCGCGGTCGGGTGAAGGTAGTTGTCTGAGAAGGCAATACCCGAGCGCATGTCCAGCAGGTGGCGCACCGTCGCGCCGGCGTAGCCGCAATTCGCCAGGGCGGGAACGTATGTCGTGACCAGCGCGTCAAGCTCGATCGCGCCGGCCCCGTGCAGTGCGCCCACCACGACTCCCACCAGCGACTTGCTCACCGAGAACAACAGGTGCCGGGTGTGGGCTTGCATGCCCGCGAAGTACTCCTCGGCCACCAACGCGCCACGGTGTGCGACGGCCCACCCGTCCGTGGCGGTGCCGGCCATCACCGCGCCCACGGAAGTGGCGACCCCTTCGGTGGAGGTCAGGAGGATCTCGGCGATCGGAGCACCCGCTGCGGGCAACTCGGCAATCGGCCCGGTGCCCCGCGAGATCAGAGCCGTCGACACGAACTCCTCGACGTGCTGGAACGACCAACGCGAATATGGCTCGGAGAGCCAGTTTTCCAGCGAGATACCCGCCGGGGCGCTGATCACGCGCGCGCGACGAGCCGTGAGACGATCGGCGCGGCCGGTGTCAGGGGAGTTGAGACGAACTTCGCCTTCATGCCGTTGACCCAGCGCCGGCAGCGTTCGCTGAGCTGATAGTCGTCGGTCTGCAGGTGTGAGCGGGTGACGAGCACGCCGAGTTGCGCGCCCTCGGAACGTAAGTCGCCCGGGGCCGCGACACGCATGTAGAAGGCCTCGGACCCGTCGAGCAACGTGGCCCAGTCGTTGGCGGACCGCGCGAAGGAGACGCGACCGTCGTCGTCGATACGCCATACACCGGTGCGCGGCGTCGCCGTGAAGATCTCGATATCCGGCGACGTCTCCGTGATGATCACCTGGCCCCAAACTTCGTCTTCGCCATAGCCGCGCTCCCAGCGCGCGTTGATCTCGTCGATGTCGAGCTCGTACTCCACGTCCATGTACTCGAGCAGGTGAAAGAGGAACAGCGGCATGTCGGCGTAGGCCTCGGTGGTCAGGTTCGTCATCGGGCTGGCG
>NZ_JAFAUS010000008.1 GCF_019243155.1 Mycobacterium sp. | reverse complement strand
CAGCAACGTTACTTGGCCATTTCTCGGCAAACAATAGAGATTCGAGAAATTGTCCTGTGAACTGGATAACAAATTGGACAATCTAGGTACGCAGTAGCACCTCAATAATGGAAATAAGTATTTTATGCAATCCGCAGATTATCCAATACTAATACTTTGACATTATGGCTATCGCGCCAGCTCACAGCCGGTCTACTGATATACTGGCTTACGTGGATGCGTGTTCACGGAGGTAAGGATCAGCACATCTACGGATTAGCGGATAATTTTGACGCGATTTAATCTCAGCCTCTAACCATACTACGTATATTCTGATTGGTAAATGGTTATCCAGCTACATTATCGGATTTGCTCTTAAGCTGCGCCGCTTAAAAGGCCGGTGGGACCCCGGGCGGTAGTCTCGGCACTCGCCGACAGCTGGCGGCACCAGTCCTGGACCCGGCAACGCGACTTACGCCGGTCTCGGTGAGAGAATCAGTATCAACACACACCTAACGCTGATTTACTGATTGGCCACTCACCGGAGGACGACCGCTGCAGTGAACTTCAATCCCAACCACAGCGGACCCAACGCCGGATCATTCCGCGCCCAGCCGGGCGGTGACGCCGCGCCAACCGAGCGACTCACCAGCATCCGGCAGGGTGCTCAACGGGCGGTCAGCCAACCCGCACCCAACCAGCAGGGCCGTAGCCAGCGCACCCGTCGTACCGTCGATCTTCCGGCGGCCACCCACCGGGCCCTCGACATCTGGCAGCGCGAAGCCGCCGACCGTCTGGGGGTCGCCCGGGTGACCGGACAAGAGGTGCTCACCGCACTCATCGATCAGCTTCTCATCGATCCGAAGCTCACGGCCCAGATCACCCACGCCATCCAAGACCGGCGCTGACCGGCCGTTAGACGCGCCAGCCCGGCTCGGGCTACTCGATCTCCATTTCACGCAGCTCGCGCTTGAGGACCTTGCCAGTCGGGTTGCGCGGCAGCTCCTCGAGGAAGACGACCTCGCGCGGCACCTTGTACCGGGCCAAGTGGTCGCGCACGTAGTGCTTGACCGTGTCCTCGTCGAGGTCGGCGCCGTCCTTCTTGACCACGAAGGCCCGCAGCCGGTGACCCCACTCCTTGTCCTCGACGCCGATCGCGGTCGCCTCCACCACTTCGGGATGCCCGCTGATCAGGTCCTCGACCTCGGCGGGGAAGACGTTCTCGCCGCCGGAGACGATCATTTCGTCGTCGCGACCGCTGATGTAGAGCAGGCCGTTCTCGTCGAAATAGCCGACGTCGCCGGAGGACAACAATCCGTCGATGATCTGTTTGTTGCCGCCCCCCGTGTAACCCTCGAACGGGAAGGCGTTGCCGACGAAGATGCGCCCGACGTCGCCCTGCGGCAACTCCTTGCCGTTGTCGTCGTAGATCTTGACCTTCACGCCCTTGACGACGGGCCCGACGGTCGACGAATTGAACTCGAGGTGCTTGGGCTCGGCGATCGTCGCGAAGGCGATTTCCGTTGAACCGTACATGTTGTAGATGACCGGGCCAAGATCCTTCAGCGACCGTTCGGCCAGGTCCGCGCCCAGCGCCGAGCCGGAGACAAACACGATCTTGAGGCTGGACAGGTCGGGCTTGGAGTCCATCTTCTCGATGGTGTCGAGGATCCGCGACAGCATCACCGGCACCACGACCATGGCCGTCACCTTGTGCTTCTCGATGTCTTCCAGCACCAGCGGCGGCTTGAATTTCCGACGCAGCACCAGCGTCGAGCCCAGGAACATCGCGATGGTCCCGTGCAGGAAACCCAGCGCGTGGAACATCGGCGCCGGCAGCGATGTCACCTCGCCGGCCTTGAAGGGGACGTGCGACAGGATGCCGCCTATCGGCGCCAGGGTCGGCGGAGTGCTGCGGTTGGCGCCCTTCGGAGTGCCCGTTGTGCCGCTGGTCAGGATGATGATCGACGAGTGTTTGCTCGCTTTGGGAGCGGGTTCGGAGCTGCTGCGCTCGATCAGGTCGGCCAGCGTCTCGTCGTTGCTGCCGGACGGTTCGTCGGCGTCGGGGTCCGTGCCCAGCGCACGCAGCTTGCCAAGTTCCGGCTCGGCTTTGCTGACTGCCTTGGTGTACTCGTCGTCGTAGATGATCAGTTTGGCGCCTTCGCGCTCTGACACCTCTTTGATCTGCGGGCCGGAGAACTCACTGTTGAGCAGGATGATGCGGGCGCCCACCCGGGCGGCGCCGAAGTAGGCGATCAGGAACCAGCGGGTGTTGCGGGCCAGGATGGCGACGCCGTCGCCCCCTTTAATGCCCTTGTCCATCAACCCGTTGGCCACCGCGTGCGCCGCATCGTCGAGCTCCTTGAAGGAAAACTCGCCCTCTTCGTCGATGCACGCCGCGCGGTCGGGATGGCGCCTCGCATTGAGCGAGGGCAACATGCCGAACTCGCCCCACTTGTAGATATCGGCGGCCATCGCGGCATAGTTCTGCGGCGGCTCGATCCGGAATGCGCCCGCTTCGAAGATTTTGCGCACGTAATGCAGCTCGGCCGCGCCACGCTCGACGTACTGCTGAACTTTCGCGGCGGCCTGACCAGGCAGGCCGATGAGGTTAGGCATGCGCTCCACCCTATGTGACGTCCGTCTCAACGCGGCCGGAAATTCGGGCGAATTACCATGGACCGCATGTCCAGTCCGGTTTCGCTGGAGGTGGCCGGGCGTACTGTGGCCATCACCCATCCGGACAAGGTGGTGTTCCCCCGCGTTAGTGTCCCCGAAACGTTCGCTGGACCGCGCACCAAGCTCGATCTGGTCCGCTATTACCTGGCGGTCGCCGACGGGGCGTTGCGCGGGGTGGCGGGCCGGCCGATGATCCTGAAGCGCTTCGTCAAGGGCATCAACGAGGAGGCGGTGTTCCAGAAGCGCGCACCCGCCAACCGACCAGACTGGATCGACGTCGCCGAATTGCGTTACGCACGAGGCACTTCCGCTGCGGAGGCCGTCATCCACGACGCGGCCGGCCTGGCGTGGGCGATCAACCTCGGCTGCATCGACCTCAACCCGCACCCGGTCCTGGCCGGCGACCTCGATCACCCCGACGAGTTGCGCGTCGATCTGGACCCGATGCCCGGCGTGTCCTGGCAGCGAATCGTCGACGTCGCGCTGGTGGCACGCGAGGTGCTGGAGGACTACGGCCTGGTCGCCTGGCCCAAGACGTCCGGTTCGCGCGGATTTCACATCTATGCCCGCATCGCGCCGCGCTGGGAGTTCAAGCATGTGCGGCTGGCAGCCCAGACCGTTGCCCGCGAGGTCGAGCGGCGGGTGCCCGAAGCCGCGACCAGCCGCTGGTGGAAGGAAGAGCGCGAAGGGGTGTTCGTCGACTTCAACCAGAACGCCAAGGACCGTACGGTCGCATCGGCCTATTCGGTGCGCGCGACCCCGGACGCCCGGGTGTCGACGCCGCTGTTCTGGGAGGAGGTCGCCGACTGCCGCCCTGAGGCGTTCACCATCGACACCGTGCCCGGCCGGTTCGCCGAGCTGGGCGACCCGTGGGCGGGGATGGACGACGCGGTCGGTGAGCTGGACCGCCTGCTCGTGCTGGCCGAAGAGCTGGGACCGCCGGAGAAGGCCCCGAAAGGGTCGGGTAAGCGCGCCGACGGCCGGCGGTCGTCATCGATGCCGCTCATCGAGATCGCCCGCACCAAGACCAAGGACGAGGCCATGGCCGCCCTCGATACCTGGCGTGGCCGGTACCCCACGGCGTCCGACCGCCTGCATCCCGCCGACGTCCTTGTCGACGGGATGCGGGGGCCGAGTTCGATCTGGTACCGAATCCGGATCAACCTGCAGCACGTCCCCGAAGGCGAGCGACCGCCGCAGGAAGACCTGATCGCCGACTACAGCCCTTGGAAAAATGAGCAGCATAAATACACCGGGCCACAAAAGGGCTAGACGCCCGCCAGGGCCATGCCGGATTTCTTGCGCAGATAGCAGAACCAGGTGACCGTCAGCAGCGCGAGGAAGAACGCGATATAGAACCGCAGCGCCGGTTCGATGCTGCCGAACTCCGACTTCGACCACGCGTACGCCAGGGGCACGACGAAACCGCCGAAGGCGCCCACCGACGAGATGACGCCCAGAGCGCCGGCCGCCTGGCGGCGCATGCCGACCATCGTCTCGGGATCGCCGCCCTCGAGCTCGCCCTTGATCTTGAAGATCCGCGAAATCATCCGGTAGGTCGAGCCGTTGCCGATTCCGGTGGCGACGAACAAGAACATGAAGCTGGCGAAGAACATCGGCAGGTTCTTGGCGTTGACGGACCACAGCGCCGCCGCGGCGCCGACCGCGAGCATGACGAAGCTGGCGGCCGTGATGCGGGCGCCGCCGATCCGGTCGGCGAGCTTGCCGCCGAGCGGCCGGATCACCGACCCGATGCCGGCACCCAGGAATGCCCAGGTCAGGGCGATGTCGCCGCGACCGAACACGGTCTTGAGCAGCGTCGGGAACGCCGCCGAGTAGCCGATGAACGACCCGAACGTGCCGATGTAGAGCAGCGACATGACCCAGGTGTCGGGGTGCCGCAGCGACTGCCACACCGGCTTCACGTCGGCCTTCGCCTCCGTGAGGTTGTTCATGAACAGGAATGCGCACAGCGCGGCGACGACGGCCAGCGGCACGTAGAAGAGTCCGGCCCGCGACAGTGCCACCCCGCCGCCGGCGATGACGATCGTCGGGATGATCTTCTGCACGACCGCGACACCGATGTTGCCCCCGGCCGCGTTGAGGCCCAACGCCCAGCCCTTGTCCTTCTCGGGGTAGAAGAACGAGATGTTGGCCATCGACGAGGCGAAGTTGCCGCCGCCGAAGCCGGCCGTCGCGGCGATCGCGACCAATACCGCGAACGACATGTGGGGATGGCCCACCGCCCAGGCCAGCAGCAGGCATGGGATCAGCAACAGCATGGCCGAGATGGTCGTCCAGTTACGGCCGCCGAAGACCGGGACCGCGAATGTGTACGGAAGCCGCAAGAAGGCGCCGACACCGCTGGGCACGGCGACCAGGCAAAGGGCCTGGCTGGCGGTCAGCGCCCAGCCGGAGGCAGCGGCGTGCATGGGGTGTCCGGGGGCGCCCACCGCGGTCATCTGGACGACCACGATGCTCCACAACATCCAGACGCTGAAGCCGACGTGCTCGGCGAAAATCGAGAAGATCAGGTTGCGGCGGGCGATCGGCTTTCCGGTCGTCTCCCAGAACTCGGGGTCTTCCGGTCGCCAGTCGTCAATCCAGTGTCGTCCTGCATGATGCCGGCGCGCGGGGGCCTGGACCGGGGCGGTCGTCTGCGCAGTGTCCGTGATTGTCACGCCCCGACGTTAAGAAGGGACTGTTACCGGATCGCGTGGGCGCAGTTACGGCGGAGATACGTGGATATCGCAGCGGCGTCTGGTCCGCTGTCAGAACTTTGCGCCCCGGCGCGCATCTCCACCTCCAGGGGGTAGCGGATGCGGAAGAATCGGTCCATGCAGGCGACTCAGGCACCGCGCGGTCTGCGGGAGCGCAAGAAGATCAAAACCCATCAGGCCATCCGGCGCGCGGCGTTCCGCCTGATCGAGGAGAACGGGTACGCCGCCACCACCATCGAACAGATCGCTGACGCGGCAGAGGTATCGCCGAGCACCTTCTTCCGCTACTTCCCGTCCAAGGAGTCGCTGCTCCTGGCCGACGACCTGGACCCCCTGATCCTCGAGGCGTTGAAGAACCAGCCCGCCGAGCTGTCGCCGGCCCAGGCCTTCCGGAGTGCGTATCAGGCCGTGATGGCCCAGCTGCCCGCCGACCAGCTCGAATTCGAAAGCGCCAGGCAACGACTCATGTTCTCGATACCCGAGCTCAAGGCGGCGATGTACGACGAGTACTACCGCACCGTGCGGGTCGCCGCCGAGGCCATCGCTCACCGGATAGGCAGGGCACCAGACGATTTCGAAGTCCGGGTATTCGCGGGCGCGCTGACCGGTGCCATGATGGCGGCCTACGACGCCGCCCCGAAAACGGCCGACACCATCTACCGGGCGCTGGATTTCATCGACGCGGGTCTGCCGCTGGCCTGAGCGCGTAACAGCGCGGCGGTGCAGGTGTCCGCGCGGAACGCGCTACTCTCACGCGATGCGGCAGGTTTGGAATCGTCGGGGATTCTTGCAGTTCGCAGGGGCTACAGCGGTCGCGGCCGTCGCGAGCGCGTGCTCGTCGGACAAACAGTCCTCGAGCAACGCCGGTCCGGGCTCGGTGACGATCAACCACCTCTTCGGTCAGACCGTCATCAAGGAGCCGCCCAAGCGTGTGGTCAGCGCCGGGTACACCGAGCAGGACGACCTGCTCGCGGTGGGCGTGGTGCCGATCGCGGTGACCAACTGGTTCGGCGATCAGCCCTTCGGGGTGTGGCCGTGGGCCGCGCCCAAGCTCAACGGCGCGCAGCCGGTGGTGCTGAACCAGGACAACGGTATTCCTGTCGACCAGATCGGCAGCCTCAAGCCGGATCTGATCGTGGCGGTCAATGCCGGCCTGGACGCCGATACCTATCAGAAGCTGTCCAACATCGCGCCGACCCTGGCCCAATCGGACGGCGACGCCTTCTTCGAGCCGTGGAAGGAACAGGCCGGCGCCATCGGCCAGGCCGTGTCCAAGAACGACCAGATGAAGCAACTCCTCGACGCCGTCGTTCAGCAATTCACCGCCGTCGGCAAGAAGAACCCGTCGTGGACCGGTAAGAAGGCGCTGTTGATGCAGGGCGCGCTGTGGCAGGGCACCGTCGTCGCCACCATGGCGAACTGGCGGACCGACTTCCTGAACCAGATGGGTCTGGTCATCGACGACAGCATCAAACCCTTCGGCACCGATCAGCGGGCCGTCATCCCGCGCGATCACATCAAAGCGGTGCTCGATTCCGCCGACGTGGTGATCTGGACGACGCAGAACCCCGACGACCAGAAGGCGATACTGGCCGACCCCGAGGTGGCGGGATCGCAAGCCACCGCACGAAACCGGCACATCTTCACCACCAAGGATCTCGCCGGGGCGATCGCCTTCGCGTCGCCGCTGAGCTATCCATTGGTCGCCGGTCAACTGCCGCCGCAGATCAGCAAAATCCTGGGTTAGATCCTGGCCGCGCCGCGCCTGTTTGAGCGTTTGCTAAGGCAGCTCTGGCAGTGTTCGAAATTCCGTCGGCAGACCCTCGCCCGGACCGCGATACGAAGTTACCGTCGAGTAATGAGCGTGACAGACCTAACCAGTGCCGTGTCCAAAGACCTGCCGGCGGAGCTCGTCGGCAACACCGTGCTGGACTACGGCGACCAGGCGCTGATGCTGCAATGTGGTAGCACCGCAGAGGTATTGGCGTGGGCGGCGGCGCTGCGCTCTGCCGCGCTGCCCGGTGTCCTCGACATCGTGCCGGCCGCCCGCACGGTCCTGGTGAAGCTCGAGGCTCCTCGCTACCAAGGTGTCGCCCGGCAGCGCCTGCGCAAGATGCGGGTGGACGCCGAAGAGGCTGCGGTGTCGGACCGCAGCGCCGATGTGGTGATCGACGTCGTCTACGACGGGCCCGACCTCGCCGAGGTGGCCGAGCACACGGGGCTGACCATCGCGGGCGTGATCGACGCGCATACCTCCACCTTGTGGCGGGTCGGATTCAGTGGATTCGCCCCGGGTTTCGCGTATCTGGTCGACGGCGACCCGCGGTTGCGGGTGCCCCGCCGCTCCGAGCCCCGGACGTCGGTGCCTGCCGGCTCGGTCGGACTAGCCGGTGAATTCAGCGCGGTCTATCCGCGCCAGTCGCCCGGCGGCTGGCAACTCATCGGCCACACCGACGCGATCCTGTGGGACCTCGAACGCCCCGATCCGGCCTTGCTGACGCGGGGCATGTGGGTTCGGTTCCGGGCCGTCTAGCCACCACCCCCGAGGAGATGACCGTGGCAACTCTGCAGATTCTGCGCACCGGGCCGCTGGCCTTCGTGCAAGACCTCGGCCGTCCGGGCCTGGCCCATCTGGGCGTCGGCAGGTCCGGTGCCGCCGACCGCCGCGCACACACGCTGGCCAACCGGCTGGTGGCCAACCCCGACGACCGCGCCACCATCGAAGTGACACTGGGCGGCTTCGCGGCTCGCGTCCGCGGCGGCGACGTCGATATCGCGGTGACGGGCGCCGACACCGATCCGACCGTGGACGGAATCAAGTTCGGCACCAACAGTATTCACCATGTCCGCGACGGCCAGGTGATCGCATTGGGCGCTCCCCGTTCCGGTCTGCGGACCTATCTCGCGGTGCGCGGCGGCGTGTGCGTGGAGCCGGTGCTGGGCTCACGCAGCTATGACGTGATGTCGGCCATCGGCCCGTCGCCGCTGCAGAGTGGAGACGAGCTGCCGATCGGCGAGCACACCGACGAGTACCCCGAGGTGGACCAGGCCCCGGTCGCCGCGATCACCGGTGATGTGGTGGAGCTGTTGGTGGTTCCCGGTCCGCGCGACGATTGGTTCGCCGACGCCGACGCCCTGGTGCACACCGACTGGGTGGCATCCGATCGCAGCGACCGGGTGGGGATGCGACTGGTCGGCCGTCCGCTGCAGTACCGCTACCCGGACCGGCAACTGCCCAGCGAAGGCACTACGCGGGGCGCAATTCAGGTGCCGCCCAACGGTTTACCCGTGATCTTGGGACCCGATCATCCGGTCACCGGCGGTTACCCCGTCGTCGGCGTGGTGATCGACGAGGACGTCGACAAGATCGCCCAGGTGCGACCTGGCCAGTCGGTGCGACTGCACTGGGCGCGGCCGAGGTCCGTCGTCGCGGCCGAGTCGCACGCCGGCGCCGTCGGCTGAGCCCACGGCACAGTCTGTAGCCGGTGGCAACGAAATGTATTACAGTTCACATTAGCCCGGTCGCAGACGGCGAAATCACTTGGCGGGACTGCATTCTTGGGCGCATTGAAGCTCTTCAGGTATTTACCAGATAACTCGTAATCAACTGACAGGCGTTAACGGCCGGTTTAAGTTGACCGGCTCGCGCTCTTAATGTGAGCATCGAAAGATACGGCGGGGCATGCCCCTTCGTTTTGGGGTGCCCATATGGACCCGCAACAGCATCTCGGCTCGGCGGTAGCTGGATGCGCCGGTTGGTGGGCCTGACGAGAGGGAGCCGTATGCATGCGCTGGCTTCATATCTCAACGTGCCCAACTGATTTCGCCTGCCTGTGGATGAATGCGAACCTCCACGAAACGACCGCGATATGGTCGCCGCCAGCCGATGGCACGACGCCGTGCCGTCCCCGGGAGCATTGCCGTTGACGAAAGGTGAAATTCGGATGGGCCGCAATCACCGCATCACGGACTGGAATCCAGAAGACACAGCAGCCTGGGAGGCCGGCAACAAGAAGATCGCCCGCCGCAACCTGCTCTGCACGATCGCGGGTGACCATGTCGCCTTCTCGATCTGGACGCTGTGGCCCGTCATGGCGTTGTTCATGCCGCAGAGCGTCTATGGCTTCTCCGCCGGCGACAAGCTGCTGCTGGGCGCCGTTGCCACCTTGGTCGGTGGCCTCGCACGGATCTTCTACACCCTTGGCATCGCGGCCGTCGGCGGCCGCAACTGGACGGCCTTTTCGGCATTCGTCCTACTGGTCCCGACGGGCGGCACGATCGCGCTGCTGGCCAACCCCGGCCTGCCGCTGTGGCCCTACATCATCTGCGCCGCGCTGACCGGCCTGGGTGGCGGCAACTACGCGGCCTCGTTGGCCAACGTGAACGCCTTCTATCCCGAGCGACTCAAGGGTTCGGCGCTGGCCGTCAACGCCGGTGTCGGCAACCTCGGGGTGGCGGTGATCCAGCTGATCGGGCTGCTGGCGCTCGCCACCGCCGGACACGAAGCGCCGTACTGGGTGTGCGCGGTGTACCTGGTGTTGCTGGTGATCGTCGGCATCGCCGCCGCGCTGCTGATGGACAACGTCAGCCACGGCACGCAACTGAACACCATGCGCTCGATCCTGTTCGAACGGGACACCTACGTGATCTCCCTGCTCTACATCGCCACCTTCGGTTCGTGGATCGGGTTCTCGTTCGCCTTCGGCCAGGTGCTGCAGGTCAATTTCCTTGGCAACGGGGAAAGCGCCAAGCATGCCGCGCTGCACGCCGCTCAGGTGGCCTTCGTCGGCCCCCTGCTGGGGTCACTGGCACGCATCTACGGCGGCCGGCTGGCCGACCGCATGGGTGGCAGCCGCGTGACCCTGAGCATTCTCGCCGGCATGACCCTGGGGGCCGGGCTGCTCGTGACCATCAGCACTTTCGACGATCACCACGCCGAATCACACTCAACGAGCATGATCGGCTACGTCATCGGCTTCATGGTGCTGTTCATTCTTTCCGGGATGGGCAACGGGTCGGTGTTCAAGATGATCCCGTCGGTCTACGAGGCGCGCAGTCGCTCGCTGCAGACCAGCGAAGAGGAGCGCCGCCACTGGGCGCGTGCGAAATCCGGCTCGCTGATCGGGATCTGCTCCGCCGTCGGCGCGCTCGGCGGTGTGGGCATCAACCTGGCGCTGCGCCAGTCATACCTGAGCACCGGAACGGAAACGTCGGCCTATTGGGTGTTTTTGGCCTCCTACGTCGTTGCGGCATTTATGACCTGGCTGGTCTACACCCGGCGGCCGGTTGCTGCGGCACACGGGCAGGGCGACGAGGCCACAGCTAAACTCGCAAGGGTGTGAGCGCGGCCTCATGGTGGGCAATGCGTAAGCAATTGCCAGGTAACGCGACCGAAATCAAATGGGCATACACAGGTGACATGGGCCAGCCAGACTCCCCGCCGTTGACGGGCTACCGCATCGCGGTGACGTCCGCCCGGCGCTCCGAGGAGCTTTGTGCCCTCCTGAGCCGCCAGGGCGCCGAGGTCTGCAGCGCGCCCGCGATCAACATGATCGCGCTGCCCGACGACGACGAACTGCAGAGCCACACCGAGGCTTTGATCGCCGACCCACCCGACATCCTGGTGGCCCACACCGGGATCGGCTTCCGCGGCTGGCTGGCCGCCGCCGAGGGCTGGGGAGCCGTCACCCAGCTCCTTGATGCGCTGTCGTCGGCCCGGATCGTCTCGCGGGGGCCCAAGGCGACCGGGGCGCTGCGCGCCGCCGGTCTGCACGAGGAGTGGTCACCGGAATCCGAATCATCGCAGGAAGTGTTGGAATACCTGCTCAAGTCGGGCGTCGACGGGTTGCGGGTGGCCGTCCAGCTGCACGGCGCCGCCGACGCCTGGGACCCGTTCCCGGAATTCCTCGGCGGATTGCGGATGGCGGGCGCGCAAGTGGTGCCGGTGCGGGTGTACCGCTGGAAGCCAACGCCGTTGGGCGGCACGTTCGATCAGCTGGTGACCGGCATCGCCGGACGACAGTTCGACGCGGTCACCTTCACGTCGGCGCCCGCGGCGGCCGCGGTGCTGGAACGCGGCCGTGAGCTGGACGTCGAGGACCAGCTGCTGGCAGCCTTGCGCACCGATGTGCACGCGATGTGCGTCGGGCCCGTCACCTCCAGGCCGTTGATCCGCAAGGGCGTGCCGACATCCTCACCTGAACGAATGCGGTTGGGCGCCTTGGCACGTCACATCGCTGAAGAGCTGCCCCTGTTGGGGTCGTGCACCGTGAAGGCCGCCGGCCACACGGTCGACATCCGCGGGACCTGCGTGCTGGTGGACGGTTCGATCAAGGTGTTGCCGCCGTCCGGAATGGGCGTGTTGCGGGCGCTGGCGAAACGTCCGGGTGACGTGGTTTCCCGCGGCGATTTGTTACGCGCGCTGCCCGGCAACAGCAA
>NZ_JAFAUS010000147.1 GCF_019243155.1 Mycobacterium sp. | reverse complement strand
TCGATCCGGCGGTGGTCCTTGGCGAGCTCGTTGACGGGTTCGACGGCCCACGGCGGCACCGCCAGCGCCTGCAGCGAGCTGTTGGTCGCCGCCGCGCGCAGGTCCTCGACGGTGACGCAGCGGTGGTCGCCGTCGAGGTCAACGCAGGTGGCCCGGGAGATCAGGCTGAGGATGCCGGGGTTGACCTTGTTGGTCTTCATGTCCGTGGTGTCGTCGAGCTGGCGACCTTCCGGGATGACCAGCCGCCCCACCCGGTTCTTCGGATCGGTCAGCCGCGCGACGGCGTTCGACGCCGAGATCTCGGTGCGCAGGCGGTAGAAGCCGGGCTGGATCGAGTTGATCCCGCTGTTGCCATGCGCGGCGTTGACGAACGCCCGAACGGTCTTGACCACCTGCTGGTGCTGCAGAGTCTCCCCGACATTGGTGGTCGAGTCACCGGATTGGACCGCAATGACGACGTCGCGCTTGCCTGAGCCGGAGTAGTCGTCGCCGGAACCGAACGCCAGGTGCCAGAGTTTGGCGCCCACCAGAACCCCGCCGAGCACGATCACCACGATCAGCGCAACCACGATCCGGTTGGCGTAGCGGCGCCGCTTGCGCCCCCGCTCGGCCTTGTTCCGGGCCACCCGGCTGGGCTTTCGCTTCGTCGTCGGCCCGACCGTCTCGGGTTCGGCCCGTTCGCGCCGTGCGCTGTCAACCATCCGTGAGCCCCCTGCGGCGCTGATCCAGCCAGCTCTGCAGGATCGCCACGGCCGCGGCCTGGTCGATCACCGCCCGCTGCTCCTTCGAGCGGACACCCGCCGCGCGCAACGACCGCTGCGCGCTGACGGTGGTCAACCGCTCGTCGGCCAGCCGCACGGGCGTGGGCGCAATCCGGGCGGCCAGCGCCTCGGCCACCTCGATCGCGTCGAGCGCCGAGGGACCCGTGCGGTCGGCGAGGGTTCGGGGCAGCCCGACCACCACCTCGACCGCCTCCAGCTCGGCGGCCAGCGCGGCCAGCCGGCGCACGTGTCTGCCGGAACGTTCACGCCGCACGGTCTCGACCGGGGTCGCCAGAATGCCGTCGGGGTCGCTGCAGGCCACGCCGATGCGCACGCTCCCGACGTCGATGCCGAGCCGTCTCCCCCGCCCCGGATCCTGGTCAGGGTCGCCGGGCCGGTCGGGCACGCGATGCTGTACTGAAACCACTCAACCGGCCCGTGCTATCACGCGGATCTCGGAGCGAAGTGCGTCGAGCGCTGCGTCGATGCCGCTCGGGTCCTTTCCGGAGCCCTGCGCCAGGTCGGGCTTGCCGCCGCCGCGGCCTTCGACCGTCGCCGCCAGCGGCTTGATCAGGTCGTTGGCCCGGATCCCGAGATCCTGCGCGGCGGGATTCGCCGCGATCGCATAGGGCACGGTCCCTCCCTCGCCCTCGGCTATCAGCGCGACGACCGCGGGATCGCTGCCGAGCTTGCCGCGGATGTCGCCGACCAGGGAACGCAAATCCGCCGCCGTCATCGCCCCGGACATGCGCTGCGCCACCACACGGACGTTACCGATACGCTCCGCGCCGGCCGCGGCGTTGGTCGCGGCGGCCCGTGCGCCCGCCAGCCGGGCGCGTTCGAGTTCCTTCTCCGCGGCCTTCAGCCGCTCCACCAGGCCGGCCACCCGGGCGGGCACCTCAACGGATGGCACCTTCAGCGACGACGCCAGCCCGGCCATCAGTGCGCGCTCCTTGGCCAGGTGGCGGAACGAGTCGAGACCGACATAGGCCTCGACGCGTCGGACGCCGGAGCCGATCGACGATTCCCCCAGGATGGTCACCGGCCCGATCTGCGCCGAGTTGTGCACGTGGGTTCCACCGCACAGCTCTAAAGAGAACGGCCCGCCGATCTCCACGACCCGCACCTCGTCCGGGTACGCCTCGCCGAACAGGGCCATCGCCCCCATCGCCTTGGCCTTCTCGAGCTGCTCGGTGAACGTGTGCACCTCGAAGTCTGCCTGGACGGCCTCGTTGGTCACCTCTTCGATCTGGGTGCGCTGCTCGTCGGTCAGCGGCCCCTGCCAGTTGAAGTCGAACCGCAGATAGCCCGGACGGTTCAGCGATCCCGCCTGAACAGCGTTGGGCCCCAGCACTTGTCGTAGCGCGGCGTGCACCATGTGGGTGCCCGAGTGCCCCTGGGTGGCACCCCGTCGCCATTGCGGGTCGACCGCTGCGACGACGGTGTCGCCCTCCACGAATTCTCCGGACTCGACGTTGACCCGGTGCACGAACAAGGTTTTGGCGATCTTCTGGACGTCGGTGACCGCCGCGCGGGCGCTCTCACCGGTTCCCGTCCCGCTGATGGTGCCCGCGTCGGCGATCTGCCCCCCGGACTCGGCATACAGCGGGGTGCGGTCGAGCACGAGCTCGACGCGATCGGCCGTCTCGCCACCGTGTGCGACCACCGGCACCCGCTTGCCGTCGACGAAGATGCCGAGAATCCGCGCCTCGGAAGTCAACTCGTCGAAGCCTGTGAATTCGGTGGGGCCCGCGTCGACCAGCTCGCGGTAGGCGGTCAGGTCGGCGTGCGCGTGCTTGCGCGAGGCGGCGTCGGCCTTGGCGCGACGGCGTTGTTCGGCCATCAGCTCGCGGAAGCCGACCTCGTCGACCCGCAGGCCGGCCTCGGCCGCCATCTCGAGCGTGAGCTCGATCGGGAAGCCGTAGGTGTCGTGCAGGGTGAAGGCGTCCGAACCGGAAATCGCTTGAACGCCAGAGGCTTTGGTGGCGTCGGCCACCTCGTCGAACAACTTCGAGCCAGACGCCAGCGTGCGGTTGAACGCCGTCTCCTCGGCGACCGCGATGCGCTTGATCCGGTCGAAGTCGGTGACCAGCTCGGGATACGACGGACCCATCGCGTCGCGCACGGTGGTCATCAGTTCGCCCACGATGGGTCCCTCGATGTCGAGCAGCTTGGCCGAACGGATCACCCGGCGCAGCAAGCGGCGCAGCACATAACCGCGTCCGTCGTTGCCGGGCGTGACGCCGTCGCCGATCAGGATCGCCGCCGTGCGGCTGTGGTCGGCGATCACCCGGTACCGCACATCGTCGTCGTGATTGCCGGCGTCATACGGACGCGCGGCCACCGAAGCCACTTTGTCGATCACCGGCCGCAGCAGGTCGGTCTCGTAGACGTTGTGCACGCCCTGCAGGATGAACGCGACCCGCTCGACACCCATGCCGGTGTCAATGTTCTTGTGGGGCAACGGCCCAAGGATCTCGAAGTCGGCCTTGCCGGTGCCCTGGCCGCGCTCATTCTGCATGAACACGAGGTTCCAGATCTCGATGTAGCGGTCCTCGTTGGCGACCGGGCCACCCTCGACGCCGAACTCCGCGCCGCGGTCGTAGTAGATCTCCGACGACGGGCCGCATGGGCCAGGGATGCCCATCGACCAGTAGTTGTCTTCCATGCCGCGGCGCTGAATACGCTCGGCGGGCAGCCCGGCGATCTCCTGCCACAGCTGCACGGCCTCGTCGTCGTCGAAAAAGACCGTCGTCCAGATTCGTTCGGGATCCAGGCCGTAGCCGCCGTCTTCGACGCTGTTGGTCAGCAGGGTCCAGGCGAGCTCGATGGCACGACGCTTGAAGTAGTCGCCGAACGAGAAGTTGCCGGCCATCTGAAAGAACGTGTTGTGCCGGGTGGTGATGCCGACCTCGTCGATATCGGGCGTGCGGATGCACTTCTGGATGCTCGTCGCGGTCTGGTACGGCGGTGTGCGGGCGCCCAGGAAGTAGGGCACGAACTGGACCATGCCCGCGTTGACGAACAGCAGATTGGGGTCGTCGAGGATCACCGATGCGCTCGGCACCTCGGTGTGGCCCGCTTTCACGAAATGATCAAGAAACCGCTTCCTGATCTCGTGTGTCTGCACTTTCTCGTCCGCTTCCTTCAGTTTGTCTCGAGTTGTTTCCAGGTCCGCTCCCAAGCCTATTAGCCGGGAAATGGAAGGCTGTCTAACGACGCATGTCGACCCGCAAACAGTACCTGCTCTGTTGCCTCGTCTTTGGGCCGCTAACCCTCCAGAAAGCTCAGCCGAACGCCGCGTTGCGGGTTGTCCCGGTTCAGGTCCACCAGGACGATGCTCTGCCAGGTGCCCAGCATCGGCTCACCGGCCGAGACCGGGATCGTCACCGACGGCGAGACGATCGCCGGCAGCACGTGGTCGGCGCCGTGTCCCGCGGAGCCGTGTGAGTGCCGGTAGCGGTCGTCGCGCGGCAACAGTCGTTCCAGCGTGTCGACCAGGTCGTCGTCGGAGCCGGCGCCCGTCTCGATGATGGCCACCCCCGCCGTCGCGTGCGGAACGAACACGTTGCACAACCCGTCGCCGCGCGACCAGCAGAACCCGCGCACCGCATCGGTGAGATCGACGATGCGGCGACGGGAGGTGTCCACGTCCAGCACATCGGTATGCATCCGGACAAGCCTACGGCGCGGCCGTTGCGACCAGCCAATCCTTTGTGAGCGCGGCCACAACCTGAGAAGCCGTCCAAAGTCATTGCGGCGTGCGCCGGCCAGGAGGAAGGTGACAAGTGGACCGGTGGCGCCACCGGGGCGCTGCCCCAACTTCAGGAGGGGTCGGTCGTGTACGCACGCTCTACCACCATCCAGGCGCAACCCTTGTCGGTCGACATCGGAATCGCGCACGTCCGCGACGTCGTCATGCCCGCGCTGAAGGAGATCGACGGGTGCGTCGGACTGTCGCTGTTGGTCGATCGGCAGTCGGGCACCTGCATCGCCACCAGCTCGTGGGAAACCATTGAGGCGATGCGTGCCAGCGCCCAGCGGGTCGCCCCCATTCGGGACCGGGCCGCGCTGATGTTCGACGGCAGCGCACGAATCGAGGAATGGGACATCGCGCTGCTGCACCGCGACCACCCCTCCCGCGAGGGCGCGTGCGTGCGGGCCACCTGGCTCAAGGTGGTGCCCGATCAGCTGAGCCGATCCCTGGACTTCTACCGGATGTCGGTGCTGCCGGAAATGGAGGACCTCGACGGGTTCTGCAGCGCCAGCATGATGGTCGACCACCCCGCGTGCCGGCGGGCGGTCTCCTGCTCGACGTTCGACTCCATGGAGGCGATGGCCCGCAACCGCGACCGGGCGACCGAATTGCGCAGCAGGCGCGTCCGGGAGCTGGGTGCCGAGGTGATCGACGTCGCCGAATTCGAGCTGGCGATCGCCAGTTTGCGGGTGCCCGAGCTGGCTTAGCCCCTGTCGCGCCTGCCGCGGACGATGGCGCGCAGCCGTTCCAGCCGCTGGGCGATGGCGCGCTCCGCGCCGTGGTCGGTGGGCCGGTAGTAGTCCGTGCCCACCAGCTCGTCGGGCGGATATTGCTGGGCGACAACGCCGTCGGGGTCGTTGTGCGCGTAGGTGTAACCCTGCGCGTTGCCCAGCGCCGCCGCGCCGGAATAGTGCCCGTCGCGCAGATGGGCCGGCACCAGACCGGCTTTGCCGGCCTTGATGTCATCCGTCGCCGCGCCCAGAGCGGTTGTCACCGCGTTCGACTTCGGCGCGGTGGCCAGATACGTGGTGCAGTGCGCCAGCGTCAGCTGAGCCTCGGGCATGCCGATCAGCGCGACCGTTTGCGCGGCGGCGACCGCGACCTGCAGCGCCATCGAGTCGGCCATCCCGATGTCCTCGCTGGCCAGGATCATCAGGCGGCGCGCGACGAACCGCGGGTCCTCTCCGGCGACCAGCATGCGCGCGAGGTAATGCAGCGCGGCGTCGACGTCGGAGCCGCGCACCGATTTGATGAACGCGCTGATGACGTCGTAATGCTGGTCGCCGTCGCGGTCGTAGCGCACCGCGGCTTTGTCCAGGGACTGCTCGATGGCGGTGACCGTCAGCTCGTCGCCGTCGGGCACCGCTTCGGCGGCCACCTCCAGCGCGGTCAGGGCGCGTCGCGCGTCACCGGCGGACAGCTGCACCAGCAGCTCGACGGCCTCGGACGCCACCGCGATCCGCCCACCCAACCCCCGCGGGTCCTCGATCGCGCGCTGCACCACGGTACGGACGTCGTCGGCGGTCAGCGGCTGCAACTGCAGGATCAGCGAACGCGACAGCAGCGGCGCCACCACGGAAAACGACGGGTTCTCGGTCGTCGCCGCGACCAGCAGCACGATCCGGTTCTCCACGGCGGACAGCAGGGCGTCCTGCTGGGTCTTCGAAAACCGGTGCACCTCGTCGATGAACAGCACGGTCTGCTCGCGGGAGAGCAGCGCTTGCCGCGCCTTTTCTATGACGGCCCGCACTTCCTTGACACCGGCCGACAGCGCCGACAACGCCTCGAACCGGCGTCCGGTGGCCTGGGAGATCAGCGCCGCCACCGTCGTCTTGCCGCTGCCGGGTGGCCCGTAGAGGATGGCCGATGCCACGCCCGAGCCCTCGACTAGGCGGCGCAGCGGCGATCCGGGCGCCAGCAGGTGGTCCTGCCCGACCACCTCGTCCAGCGAGTTTGGACGCATCCGGACCGCAAGGGGCGCACCGGACGACACGCCCAGGCCATGGTCCCTCGTCTGCGGCGTGCCGGGCAGGTCAAACAGACCGTCGGACACGGTTTTAGGCATACCACGGCGCGCGGACAGCCGGGTGGGGGCGGGCGCGGCGGCGGCAATACGCGCGCCCCGACCACATATTTGCTAAGTTCCGGTTGCCAAGTTCCGTGCGCGAGCCCATAGAGCGAATCGACAGCTAGGACGGACATGAGCCAGCCTCCCGAGTATCCAGGCAGCCCGGCCGACCCCCACGGCAGCGAACACCAACCCCCGGGCTACCCGCCCCCGCCGGGATACGGCCCGCCGCCCGGCCCGCCACCGGGATACGGCGCCCCGCCGCCACCGCCCCCGGGATACGGCCCACCGCCCGGCTACGGCGCTCCCCCGCCGCCACCACCCGGCTACGGCCCACCGCCCGGCTACGGCGCACCGCCGCCACCGCCGCCGGGGTACGGCCCGCCGCCCGGCTACCCCTCGCAGCCCGGCTACCCCTCGCAGCCCGGCTACGGCCAGCCCAAGCCCGCGTTCAGCGTCGGTGAGGCCGCCGGCTGGGCGTGGCACAAATTCACGAAAAACGCCGTGGCACTGATCGTTCCCGCGCTCGTCTACGGGCTGCTGATCGGCATCGCCTCCGCCGTGATCGGCATCGGTCAGGGCATGGGCGACACCACGTCGAGCTCTGACGATTCCGGCTTCATCTTCTCGACGAACGTCAGCGGCACCGGGATCGCCGTCTTGATCGTCGGCTACCTACTCGCCTATCTCGTCGGCGCTTTTGCCCAATCCGCATTCCTGTCCGGCTGCTTCGACCTGGCCGACGGGCGCGCGGTGACCATCGGTTCGTTCTTCAAGCCACGCAACCTGGGCATGGTGTTCCTGGCGGCGCTACTGGTCGGCGTCCTCTCCTTCATCGCCTCGGCCCTCTGCTTCCTGCCGGGCCTCATCCTTGGCATCTTCACCCAGTTCACCATCCCGTTCGTCATCGACCGCTCGCTGCCGGCCGTCACCGCGTTCACGTCCAGCTTCTCGCTCGTCTGGTCGAACTTCGCGAACGCTCTGCTGGTGTGGCTGGTGGCGGTCGCGGCGCTGCTCGTCGGTGCGCTCGCACTCGGTGTCGGCCTGTTGGTGGCGGTCCCCTTCGCCTCCCTCGTCATCGTCTACGCGTTCCGCAAGCTGACCGGCGGCCAGGTCGTTGCGGCGGATCAGCCCGGTTACCAGCCGGGTGCGCCGTCGGGGCCCGCGCAGGCGTAGGGCCCCTCCCCCGGTGCGCTGCGACCCTGTGGCGCTTGTGATGCAATCAGCGGATGAGCATCAAAGTTGCGCTGGAGCACCGCACCAGCTACACCTTTGACCGGCTGGTCCGGGTATACCCGCACGTCGTGCGGCTGCGCCCGGCTCCCCACGCCCGCACGCCCATCGACGCCTATTCGCTGCGCATCGAGCCCGACGACCACTTCATCAACTGGCAGCAGGACGCGGTGGGCAATTTCCTTGCCCGGCTGGTGTTTCCGAATCCGACGCGCCGGCTGACCATCACCGTCGGGCTCATCGCCGACCTCAAGGTGATCAATCCCTTCGACTTCTTCATCGAGGACTGGGCCGAGAAATGGCCGTGGGTCGGCTCGGGGTATCCCAAGGACCTGGCCGACGATTTGGAGCCGTACCTGCGACCGGTCGACGAGAACGGCGACGGCTCTGGCCCAGGCGATCTCGTGCAGGCCTGGCGGCGAAATTTCTCGGTGCCGGACGGGATCCGCACCATCGACTTGCTGGTGGCGCTCAACCGCGCGATCAGCGCCGACGTCGCGTACAGCGTGCGGATGGAGCCGGGCGTCCAGACACCGGATCACACCCTGCGCACCGGAATTGGCTCGTGCCGGGACTCGGCGTGGCTGCTGGTGTCCATCCTGCGCCAGATGGGACTGGCCGCCCGGTTCGTCTCCGGCTATCTGGTGCAGCTGGCGTCCGATGTCAAGGCGCTCGACGGACCGTCGGGCCCGGCCGCCGACTTCACCGATCTGCACGCCTGGACCGAGGTGTACATCCCCGGCGCCGGCTGGATCGGGCTGGACCCGACCTCGGGTCTGTTCGCCGGCGAGGGCCACATCCCGCTCGCCGCCACGGCGCAACCGGCATCCGCGGCGCCGATCAGCGGCGGCACCGAACCTTGCGCGTCGACGCTGGAGTTCTCCAATACCGTCACCCGCGTCCACGAGGATCCGCGCGTCACGCTGCCCTACACCGACGACGCGTGGCGCACGATCTGTGAGGTGGGCCAACGCGTCGACGAGCGGCTGACCGCCGGCGACGTGCGACTGACCGTCGGTGGCGAGCCGACGTTCGTGTCGGTGGACAACCAGACCGCCAAGGAGTGGACCACCGACGCCGACGGCCCGCACAAGCGTCGGCGGGCCTCCGACCTGGCTGCCCGCCTCAAGGCGGTGTGGGCCCCCAACGGGCTGGTCCAGCGCGGGCAGGGCCGCTGGTATCCGGGAGAACCCTTGCCGCGCTGGCAGATTGGTCTGCACTGGCGCACCGATGGACTGCCGCTGTGGACCGACGAGGCGCTGCTTGCCGATCCGTGGGGCGGCGAGCCGGAGAAGCCCGTCGACGGCGATGCGGCCTACGAGGTGCTCACCGGGGTCGCCGAGGGCCTGGGACTGCCGCTGTCGCAGGTGCGCGCGGCCTATGAGGACCCGCTGCACCGGCTGGCGGCCAAAGTGCGCCTGCCCAAAGGTGATCCGGTGGACGCCGGCGACGACCTCGAAACCGACGCCCCCGCCGGCCGCGCCGCACTCGTGGCACGCCTCGACGAATCGGTCACGGCCCCGGCGGCTTTCGTGTTGCCGTTGCACCGCCGCGACGACGAAGGCGGCTGGGCCAGCGCCGACTGGCGGCTGCGCCGCGGCCGCATCGTGTTGCTGCACGGGGATTCCCCGGCGGGTCTTCGGCTGCCGCTGGATTCGATCAGCTGGAAACCGCCCCGCGCGAGGTTCGACGTCGATCCGCTGACCGTCAGCGGCGAGCTGTCGACGGAATCCAGTAGCGCCGAGGTCGTCGACGACGACACCGCACCGCCGACCGCGATGGTCGCCGAGATCCGCGGCGGGCTGCTCTACATCTTCATGCCGCCCACCGCGGCGCTCGAACACTTCGTCGACCTGATCACCCGGGTCGAGGCCGCGGCGGCCAAGGCCGACTGCCCGCTGGTGATCGAGGGCTACGACCCCCCGCCGGACCCGCGGCTCAAGTCCACGACGATCACCCCGGACCCCGGCGTCATCGAAGTCAACGTCGCGCCCACCGCGAGCTTCTCCGAACAGAGCCAGCAGCTCGAAACGCTTTACGAGCAAGCACGATTGGCGCGGCTGTCCACCGAGTCCTTCGACGTCGACGGCAGCCACGGCGGCACTGGCGGCGGCAACCACATCACCCTGGGCGGCATCACACCCGCGGACTCACCGCTGTTGCGCCGTCCGGACCTGCTGGTCTCGCTGCTGACCTACTGGCAGCGCCATCCGTCGCTGTCCTACCTGTTCGCCGGGCGATTCATCGGCACCACGTCCCAGGCGCCCCGGCTAGACGAGGGCCGCGCCGAAGCGGTCTACGAAGTCGAGATCGCATTCGCCGAAATCGCCCGCCTGGCCGGGCGCGGCGCCACCAAACCCTGGGTCATCGACCGCGCCCTGCGCCACCTGCTCACCGACATCACGGGCAACACCCACCGCGCCGAGTTCTGCATCGACAAGCTCTACAGCCCCGACAGTCCCCGGGGCCGGCTCGGGCTACTGGAGCTGCGCGGCTTCGAGATGCCCCCGCATCTGCGCATGGCGATGGTGCAGTCGCTGTTGGTGCGCTCACTGGTGGCCTGGTTCTGGGACCAACCGCTGCGCGCCCCGCTGATCCGCCACGGCTCCAACCTGCACGGGCGATACCTGTTGCCGCACTTCCTGATTCATGACATCGCCGACGTGGCCGCCGACCTGCGCGCGCATGGCATCGCGTTCGAGACCAACTGGCTCGACCCGTTCACCGAATTCCGCTTCCCGCGCATCGGCACCGCGGTGTTCGACGGTGTGGAGATCGAGCTGCGCGGGGCGATCGAGCCGTGGACCACGCTCGGCGAGGAGGCCACCGCGCAGGGCACCGCGCGCTACGTCGACTCCTCGGTCGAGCGCATCCAGATCCGCATCATCGGCGCCGACCGGCACCGCTACGTGGTGACGGTCAACGGCTATCCGGTTCCGTTGCTGGCCACCGACAATCCCGACATTCACGTCGGCGGGGTGCGGTTCAAGGCGTGGCAGCCGCCGAGCGCGCTGCACCCGAGCATCTCGGCCGACGGCCCCTTGCAGTTCGAGCTGATCGACCTCACTAGCGGAACGTCGCGCGGCGGCTGCACGTATCACGTCGCCCACCCCGGCGGCCGTGCCTACGACGAGCCGCCCGTCAACGCCGTCGAGGCCGAGGCGCGCCGCGCTCGCCGCTTCGAGGCGACCGGCTTCACCCCCGGCAAGCTCAACCTGTCCGATATCCGGGAGAAGCAGGCCCGGATATTGACCGACGTCGGCGCGCCGGGCATCCTCGACCTGCGCCGCGTGCGTACCGTGCAGCAGTAATGGCGTTTGCGGACATGACATTCGGCCCGGGTGGACCGTCGGCGGCTGCTACCAACAGCTACGACGCCGACCGCCTGCTGGCCGGATACCGGGCCGCCAGCGCCCAGGAAGCCCTGTTCGACGTTCGGCACGGGCCCGCGGTCGGCTACGACGAATTCGTCGACCACGACGGCAACGTGCGTCCGTCGTGGATCGAGCTGGCCGACGCCATCGCGGAGCGTGGCAGGTTCGGGCTGAACCGGCTGCGTTCGGTGGTGCGCAGCCTTATCGACAACGACGGCATCACCTACACCGACGTCGCCCCGGACGGCCAGGGGCAGGAGCCGAGGCCCTGGAGCCTGGACACGCTGCCGATCGTGCTCTCCGCGACGGACTGGGAGGTGCTCGAAGCCGGGCTGGTGCAACGCTCGCAACTGCTCGACGCCGTGCTGGCCGACCTGTACGGTCCTCGCACCCTGCTGACCGAGGGAATCCTTCCGCCGGAGCTGCTGTTCGGCCATCCCGGTTACATCCGGGCCGCCAATGGCATCGAAGTGCCCGGGCACCACCAGCTTTTCATGCACGGCTGCGACGTCAGTCGGCGTCGGGACGGCGCCTTCGTGGTCAACGCCGACTGGACGCAGGCGCCGTCGGGCGCCGGCTATGCGCTGGCCGACAGGCGCGTGGTCGCACACTCGATGCCCGACCTCTACGAGCGAATCGCGCCGCGTCCGAACACGCCGTTCGCCCAAGCGCTGCGGCTGGCCCTGATCGACGCCGCACCCGACGTCGCCCAGGATCCCGTGGTGGTCGTGCTCAGCCCCGGCATCTACTCGGAGACGGCATTCGACCAGGCGTACTTGGCCACCCTGCTGGGCTTCCCGATGGTGGAGAGCGCGGATCTGGTTGTGCGAGAAGGCAAGCTGTGGATGCGATCGCTGGGCACCCTGAAGCAGGTAGACGTCGTGCTTCGCCGAGTGGATGCCGATTACACCGACCCCCTGGATCTGCGCGCCGATTCCCGGCTGGGGGTCGTCGGCCTGGTGGAGGCGCAGCGCCGCGGGACGGTGACCGTCGTCAACACCCTGGGTAGCGGCATTCTGGAAAACCCAGGGCTGCTGCGCTTCTTGCCCGCGATGGCCGAACACCTGCTCTCCGAGGCTCCGCTGCTGCACACCGCTCCGGTCTACTGGGCCGGCATCGACAGCGAACGCTCACACCTGCTGGCGAATCTGTCGTCCCTGCTGGTGAAGTCGACGGTTGGCCGGAAAACCATTGTCGGACCGATGCTTTCGTCTCTTCAGCTGGCGCAGTTGGCCGACTGTATCGAGACGGCGCCCTGGCAGTGGCTCGGCCAGGAGCTGCCGCAGTTCTCCTCGGCACCCACCGACCACACGGGCGTACTGTCGTCCGCCGGCGTCGGCATGCGGCTGTTCACCGTCGCCCAGCGCGGGGGCTACGCGCCGATGATCGGCGGCGTCGGCTACGTGCTGGCGCCCGGGTCCGCCGCGTACGGCTTGAAAACCGTTGCCGCAAAAGATGTCTGGGTGCGCCCGACCGAACGAGCGCGGGCCGAGACGGTGACCCTTCCCACGCTCGCGCCGGCGGCGAAGACGGCCGCGGGCACCTGGGGCGTCAGTTCCCCGCGTGTGCTGTCCGACCTGTTCTGGATCGGCCGCTACGGCGAGCGCGCGGAAAGCATGGCCCGGCTGCTGATCGTCGCCCGCGACCGCTTCCACGTGTACCGGCATCACCAGAACACCGAGGAAAGCGAGTGCGTGCCGGTGCTGATGGCCGCGCTGGGCCGAATCACCGGCACCGACACCGCGTCCGACGGGGATCAGGCCGAGATGATCGCCGTCGCACCCTCGACGCTGTGGTCCATGACTGTGGATCCGGGCCGGGCCGGATCCCTGGTGCAGTCGGTGGAGGGTTTGGCGCTGGCCGCCAGGGCGGTGCGCGACCAGATGTCCAACGACACCTGGATGGTGCTGGCGACTGTGGAGCGCGCGCTGGCGCTGCCCAGCGAACCGCCGGACTCGCTTACCGAGGCCGATCCCCTGCTGGCGACGGCGCAGGGACAAACGCTGGCCGGGATGCTCACCCTGTCGGGCGTGGCCGGCGAGTCGATGGTGCGCGACGTCGGCTGGACGATGATGGACATCGGCAAGCGCATCGAACGCAGCCTCTGGCTGACCTCGCTGCTGCAGGCCACACTCACGGTCGTTCGCAGCGCCGCCGCCGAACAGTCGATCATCGAGGCGACGCTGGTCGCTTGCGAGTCCTCGGTCATCTACCGGCGCCGCACGGTGGGCAAGGTCAGCGTCACCGCCGTGGCCGAGCTGATGCTGTTCGACCCGCAGAACCCGCGGTCGCTGCTGTATCAGGTGGAGCGGCTGCGCGCGAACCTCAAAGACCTGCCCGGGGCGTCGGGGTCGTCGCGCCCGGAGCGACTGGTCGAGGAGATCGGCACCCTGCTGCGCCGCTCGGTCCCGGCCGAGCTGGAGGCGGTCAGCGCCGACGGGCGCCGAGCCGAGCTGGCGGACCTGCTCGGTTCGGTGCACGCCGAATTGCGCGAGCTGGCCGAGATCATCACCACCACACAGTTGGCGCTGCCGGGTGGCATGCAGCCGCTGTGGGGCCCCGACGAACGACGCGTGATGCCCGCCTAGCTAGATGGCTACCGCGGCCGGCGTAGTCGACGTCACCTCTTCGATGACGTTGTGGATGAACTGCATCTTCTCGAGCACCGGCGCCGGCAGCACGAACGGATACAGATCGTCGTGGCCCATCGATCGATTGACCATGTTCAACGACCACGACAACGGCAACCACAGGTCGATGATGGCGCCAAAAGCGCTGGGGCCCAACGGCGGTCGGTCAAACGTCGCCGACGCGGGCGCGAAACCGGACCAGGCGCAGGTGTCCAGGGTGTCGCGGATATGCAGGTAGTGGGCGAACGTCTCGGCCCAGTCCTCGGCGGCGTGCATGGTGGCATACGACGACACGTAGGTTTCCTGCCAACCCTCCGGCGCGCCCTCCTGGTAATGGCGGTCCAGCGACTCCTGGTAATCGGCGTCGGGGTCACCGAACAACTCGTTGAACTGCTTCAGGTAATCGTTGGTAGTGACGAGGCGGTAGAAGTAGTAATGCCCGATCTCGTGGCGGAAGTGCCCGAGCAGGGTCCGGTACGGCTCGTCCATCTCGACCCGCAGCTGCTCGCGATGAACGTCGTCACCCTCGGCTAAATCGATTGTGATGACGCCGTTCTCGTGCCCGGTCATCACCTTTTCGTGCGCGCTGGACAGCAACCGGAACGCCAGGCCGGTTTCGGGATCCTTCTGCCGGTCGATGATCGGCAGCTTCAGCTCGTGCAGCTCGACGATCAGCCGCCGCTTGGCGGCCTCGGCCGCGGCGAACTCGGCGAGCCCGACCGTGTCGGCGTCGTTGGGCCGTTCGGTCGTCAGCACACACGACGGACAGAGCAGGCGCGGGTTGTTCACCGGGACCAGCCAATTGCACTCGGCCACCAGAAGATTCGCGCACAACTGATACTCGTCCGCGCTGACGAAGCCGGGCTGCCCACTCGCCTCGCCCTCGGCGATCACC
>NZ_JAFAUS010000438.1 GCF_019243155.1 Mycobacterium sp. | reverse complement strand
GCGTTCAGGTCAACTGCCAGTTGGTCTTCGACCACGATGTGCCGTTCGGTGGCTACAAGCAGTCCGGGTGGGGTCACGAATTCGGCAAAGAGGGCATCGAGACGTACCTCAAGACGAAGTCGGCCTGGATCCAGCTCTGATAACGCTGCGTCGCAACGATTTTCGCCGGCACGCTGCCGAACGCGCGACCGGAAACCATTGACGACGCCCGGACGTACGTCCAAGTCGATCAGCCGCAGCGCTTGGCAGAACTGATAGCGAGCTGAGATCGAACGCAAAGTTCCGAACCCAAACGGGTTCGGAACTTTGCGTTGCGGTATGGCGCGAGTTATGACCCCTTGGTGTAGCGGGTCAGGAAGCCGATGGACGCCACCGCTGCGACGGTGCCGATCACACCCCACAGCACCAGACCGAAGGCCATCGAACCCAGGAACCAGCCAAACGTCATACCAATGTAGAGGGTCCAGATCAGACGGAACGCGCTCCACAGCGCGAGCGCGCCGGCGCTGATCCCGATGTACAGGCTGCGTTGCCGGTCCACACGGTTGATCTGCTCTTCGATGCTGGCGGGCACGATCTTCATTACTGACTTCCTTTCATGAGCCGTCGCCGGTTTGGCGTCGTCGCTGCGAGTAAGTACAGGCCCGGTGAGCGGCTACCGATCCCAAACAAGCGAATTCCGCCGTCGCGCGGAGGCACGCGTTCTACGCTTTCCAAAGCGGCCCCGGCTCAGAAAGGCTGGCTCGTGAAGATATCGCGAATTACGTTGACGCCGATAGTGATTGCGCTCGTTATCGTGTTCGTGCCGGACGGAGCCGCGTCGGCCGATCCGCCACCCACCCGATCGATCACCACGGTGGCGGTCGGGCCCGGCGGCCAGCCGATCAACGGCTATCAGGAGACACCTGGGCAAGGCAACGTCGCGAGCGTCAGCGACTGCACCACACCCTCGCCGTCGGCGGTGGCGGACAACGTCTATTACTGCTCGCCGAGCGCGGCCGGTGCCGGCACCTGCTGGCCGTCGACGCCCGGATCGCTGCTCTGCGTTGACAATCCCTGGGACCAGCGGCTGCATCGGGTGACCTACACCGGTTCGCTACCGCCCGTGCAACCGACCGCGACGCCGGACCCGTTCGCATTGGTTCTCGACGACGGAACGCGTTGCCTGCTCCGCAACGGCGGCGCGTGGGGCGGACGCGCCGACGGGTACGTCGGCGTCTACGGCTGCGGCGATCCCCACGCCAACCTCGCGGTGCTGTGGTTGCCCAGCCAGGGTGCGGGCACCTGCATCGACCGCTCGTCGGCGGCGTGGACGGTCAAAGTCGGCCAGCTGGGCACACCGGACGCCGCCCTCCCACCTCCAGCCACCCGGACGGTGACCAGCGCGTGGCTAGCCGGAGGCAAGGCCGGCCAGTAGAGCGGGTCGCGCGCGGTGCTATAACGCAACGTATGTCAAGCAGTGGGCATTCGATCACCCATGTCTCCGATACCGCCAGATGGACCGCTTTGCACCGGGCAACCGAATCCGCCCGCCCCGACGCACTCTTCAACGACCCCCTTGCGGGACTGCTCGCCGGCGATCACGGCCGGGCGATCGTCGCCCGCGTGCCGCGGTCGACCCGCAACGGCTGGTGGCTCGTCGCGCGGACGAAGATCATCGACGACGCGATCGCCGAAGCGATCGCCGCGGGCTGTGACCGGGTGCTGAATCTGGCCGCCGGCCTGGACACCCGCCCGTATCGCTTGGACCTGCCGCCCGATTTCATCTGGGTGGAGGCGGATCTGCCCAAGCTCCTGGCCGAGAAGACGGAACTGCTGGCCGATCAAGTGCCGCGCTGCCGACTGACCCGCAGCGCCGTCGACCTGTCCGACGCGGCGGCCCGACAGGCCTTCCTCAACGAGGCGCTGGACGGCGCAACCAAGGCACTGGTGCTGACCGAGGGCCTGCTGATGTATCTGGAAGACAGTGATGTCGTGGCGCTTTCCGCGGCGATCAAGCGACCGGAGGTCGCCTGGTGGATGCTCGACTTCGCCGGTCCGGGCCTGAGGCGAATGATGAACAAGAAAATGGCCGGCATGCTGCAAAACGCGCCGTTCAAGTTTGCCCCCGAGGACGGGTTGGCCTATTTCGAGAATCTCGGCTGGCGGACCGTGGAGGCGGAAGCGCTGTACCTGGCCGCCCGCCGATTCGGTCGGCTACCGATGGTGATGCGCCCATGGTCCTGGCTGCCGGAACCCAACCCGCGGCACCCGGGCCGCAGAGCCTGGAGCGCGGCCGCCCTGCTCACCCATTGAGCGGGCGGGGTTACCAGACGCGAATCCAGTCGATGAGCATGTCCGCCGGATAGGTTCCCGGTCCCGGGTCGCCGCCGCCGGAGCCGGCGACCGCGAGGTTGAAGACCGGGTAAGCGGTGTAGCCGGGAGCGTTGAACGGCCAATCCGGCAGGGAACTGGCCGGCACGTCGAAGTAGGGCTGCGCGCCCTCGGCGTAGTCCTTCCAGAACCGGATCCCGGCCTCGTCCCACTGGGTTCGCCAGGTGTGCCACGCGCTGTCCACCGCGATGTTGTGGGTCTTCCACTCGCCGCCGTTCGCTTTCGCGTGGACGGTGGTGGCTGACGGCCAACTGCCGTTGCCGTACCACTCCATGACGTCGATCTCGCCTTCGTCCTGATTGCCCAGCCAGTAGGCGGGCCAGGCGCCCGGCGTCAGGCAGTTCAGCTTGATCCGAGCCTCCCACGTGTGGCCCGCCCCGCCACGCCAGACGCTTTGCACCTTGCCGCTGAAATACGTGGGGCCGTCCTTGGCCGCCCGCAGCACCAGGTTGGACTTGCCGTCGAGGAACACGTTCTGCCGGCTGTCGCGGTACTGCCCGATGTTCTCGGGCCGCTCCCAGAACGTCGGGTCCTTGATGGTCTCGCGCGCTTGCGCCACCGTCCACTTCGACGCGTCCGGGGCCGAGCCGGCCGCGCCGTCGAATTCGTCCGAGAAGATATACGTCCCGGTCTGGCCGCTGGGGGCGGCCAGGGCTTTCGGCGTGGGCAGCGCGGCTGCCAGTACGCCGATCCCGGTCGTCAACAGCATGCTGCGGCGATCCATTTCCGGCATAAGCAAGGGACGATAGCAGCCGTCGCCCTACGAAGCTCAAACCGCCAATTGTCAGTGCCCTTCGCTACGGTTCTGAATCGCAGCCGGGCCAGCGCGGACGGCCGCACAGGAGCGGCTCACGGATTACGTCGAATTCACG
>NZ_JAFAUS010000378.1 GCF_019243155.1 Mycobacterium sp. | reverse complement strand
CGGCGGCGTTATCGGCGCGGCCAGTCACCCGCGCATCCAATCCCTCGTCTACGTGGCCGCCTTGGCTCCCGACGAGGGCGAGACCGTCGCCGACGTGTTCTACAAGAATCCCCCACATCCGAAAGCCCCGGAGCTCAAACCTGACGGTGAGGGCTGGATCTGGTTGCCGGACAACGCCTTCGACGACGCATTCGCGCAGAATGCACGCCCAAAAGAGCACGCCCTACTGAGAGCGGTTCAGCGCCCCATCGCCGTCCCGTGCATCCAGAAACCCGTACCGAAACCGGGCTGGAGAGACCTACCCAGCTGGTACCTGATCGCGCAGGAAGACCGCATGATCAACCCCGCGACGCAAAAGTTCATGGCCGACCGGATGAACGCCAACACTCACACGCACGACGTCGACCACGCACCGCTGATCACCCGACCTGAAACAGTGACCGAGATCCTCCGGGAAGCCATCAGCGCGGCACAGTAACCATCGGCATCAGGTAGTTGCGCACATAGAGGCGCGTGTCATCGATGGTCGCCAGGTTGATGCTGGTGTGCGGAGTCACGATGAACGACAGCGTCAACCGAGTATGCAGTTCCGCGACGGTGCGCAGGTGGCGCTCTTGTGCCTCCGTCGTGGGATCCGTGCCGTAGAGCTCGGTCCGCAACAGGCCCATCGTGTGCTCGCTGGCGTAATCGAGGATGGCGCCCGCGTCGATGGTCAAGCTGGGCAAGATCGTCTCGGGCTCGGTGCGCAGCAGCTTCTTGAGCAGCGTGTGCTCGCGCATGAACGTCACCGAGAACACCGTGCTGTAGACCATCCGGTCCTCGAACGTCTCCGCGTGTGACCGCGCCGCCGCGCTTCCTTCGAGGTAGCGGCGCGCCTCGGAGAGTACGACGGCGTCGATGAGCGCGGCTTTCGTCGGGAAGCGCCGGTAGAGCGTGGCACGGCCGACGCCGCTGCGCCGCGCGACGTCTTCCATGGTTGTGCGGCGGATGCCGACGAGTTCGGCCTGCTCGAGCGTCGCGGCCAGGATTCGGGTGGTGATCTCGTCGGGGTTGTCGATTTGGGCGAGGACGATCGGGTCGGGCTCGGTGAGGCGCCGCACGAATTCCGCGGTTCGCGTGGAAGTCATCCGATCCTCCTTGCTCCTTCGTGGCGGCCGTCGTATCGTAGCCAGTGAACCATTTGAGACATTGAGAGTCTCATTGTATCGCACGATTCGCACAAAACGGCCTGGAAGGATCGAAATGCGCGTCGGACTCAGGGCCCGGTGGACAGCCATGCACGGTGTGCCGCGGGCATATTTCGCGGTGCAAGCCCGGCGCGGCGACCCGCTCGCCAGGTTCATGCGCGCCGACGCCACCGATCGCTACGCGCTGATGGAGGACATCCGCGCGCGCGGCCCCGTGGTGCGCACGCCCTTCGTCTCGGTGAGCGTCGACCACGCCGTGTGCCGACAAATACTGCGGGACAAACGCTTTGGCGTCACCGCACCCAGCGAGATGGAATTGCCCCGGCCGCTGAAAAAGCTGATCGCCAAAACCGATCCGGGCATCGCGAATCCGGTCGAGCCGCCGGCCATGGTCATTGTGAACCCACCCGATCACACCCGCTACCGGCATCTGGTGGCGCAGAGTTTCACCCCGCGGGCGATCGACACCCTGGGCAGCCGGGTCACCGAGGTGACCATGGAACTGATCGAGCGCATCGGGGCAACGCCGACTCCCGATCTGATCGCCGACTTCGCCATGCAATTGCCCGTCGCCATCATCGCCGAAATCCTCGGTCTGCCAGCCGATTCCTACCCGCGCATGCTGGATTGGGGACGTAGCGGCGCGCCGCTGCTCGATGTCGGAATCGACTGGACTACCTACCGAGACGCCATCGCCGGCATGCGCGACGTCGACGCCTATCTAAGAGAGCACTTCCGCAACCTGCGTAGCGGGCAGCCGGGCGACAACCCGTTCAGCCGCATGGTCGCCGACGGCTCCATGACCGACCACGAGCTCACCGCCAACGCCGCGCTGATCGTCGGCGCAGGCTTCGAAACGACGGTCAATCTGATCGGCAACGGCATCGTGCTGCTGCTGCAACACCCCGAGCAGCTTGCACAGGTGCACGACAATTCTGATATGTGGCCCAACGCCGTCGAGGAGATCCTGCGCCTGGCCAGCCCCGTTCAGATGACGGCGCGCACACCGGGCTGCGACGTCGAAATCGCTGGGACCCACATCGCGGAGGGCGACACGGTCGCACTGCTGCTCGGCGGCGCCAACCGCGACCCGCAATTGTTTTCGGATCCAACATCTTTCGACATCACTCGATCCAACGCCCGCGAGCACCTGGCGTTCGCGTCCGGCATCCACGCCTGCCTCGGTGCCGCCCTGGCCCGAATCGAAGGCGCCACCGCGTTGCGCGCACTGTTCGAGACGTTCCCCAATCTGCGCCTCACCGCGCCCCCACAGCGGCGCGGCCTGATCAACCTGCACGGCTACACACGGCTGCCCGCTCAACTCGGCGGCCGCAGAACAACTTCCGCTGCTCTTCCCGTATAAGGAGTTCCTTTGTCCCCCAAGGCCCATCCCAACAACGCTCCCGGACTGCCGATGCTGTTTCCGGCCTGGATCGACCGGTTACAGATGAAGTACATGAATCCGGTCATGCGGCGGATCGCACGTTTTCTGCCGACGTTCGTGGTACTCAAACACCGCGGCCGCAAGTCGGGCAAGCCGTATCAGACCGTCGTGAATGCCTATCGCAAAGGCAACGTGGTCGCGATCCTGTTGGGGCACGGCAAGACTGACTGGGTGAAGAACGTGACAGCAGCCGGCGAAGCGGACCTACAGTTTCGTGGGAACAACGTGCACATCACCAACGTGCGGGTGCTGCCCACTGGCGCCAATGGCGCCGGCCTGCCGGCCGTAGCGCGACTCGGACTGCGGCGCATGGGCGTCCTGGTCGCAGACGTCGCCTGAGAGCCTCAGCGACGCAACGGCTCTCGCCCCACAGCCGGTGTGACGCTGGCGGCCGCGCTTGCTTCTTCGTGGTCGGCGAGCCAGCGTTCGGCGTCGATGGCGGCCGCGCAGCCGCTGCCGGCGGCGGTCACCGCCTGGCGGTAGGTGCGGTCCACCAGATCCCCGGCGGCAAACACCCCATCGATCGAGGTGCTGGTGGTGCGCCCACGCACCACCACATAGCCCTCGGGATCGGTCTCCACGACATCACGCACCAGCTCTGACCGCGGGTCATGCCCGATCGCCACGAACACCCCGCTCACCGCCAACGTGGTGTGCTTACCGGTGCGCGTGTCGCGCAACCGCAACCCCGTCACCGTGTCACTGCCCTCCACGGCCTCCACCGCCTTATTGGTCACGATGGTGATCTTGTCGTTGGCCTTGGCCCGCTCCAGCATGATCCGCGAGGCCCGAAACTCCTCGCGCCGGTGCACCAAAGTGACGCTGCGGGCAAACCGGGTCAAAAACGTGGCCTCCTCCATCGCCGAGTCCCCACCCCCAATCACCGCGATGTCTTGGTCCTTGAAGAAAAACCCATCACACGTCGCACACGAACTCACCCCACGCCCGAGCAACTCCTGCTCCCCGGGGATCCCCAGATAGCGCGCCGCCGCGCCCATCGCCAAAATCACCGC